>URND01000102.1 GCA_900549105.1 uncultured Eubacteriales bacterium | reverse complement strand
GGCTTCTGAAATCAGTTCCGGCCGATTAATCGCCGAGGAATTAATAGAAATCTTATCCGCACCTTCCCGGAGCAGCGCTTTGAAATCTTCAACCGTGCGAATCCCGCCGCCGACAGTAAATGGAATAAATACATTCTCAGCCACCCGGCGCACCAAATCCACCACCGTATTCCGCGCATCCGAGGAGGCAGTGATATCCAGAAATACGACTTCATCCGCTCCTGCTTTATCATATGCCGCCGCAATCTCCACAGGGTCTCCGGCATCCTTTAAATTGACAAAATTAACCCCTTTGACAACCCGGCCGTTATGTACATCCAAACAAGGTATGATCCGTTTCGTAAACATTTTCCGCCTCCTAAATTTCCGTAAAATTCTTCAAAATCTGCAGACCTGTCCGGCTGCTTTTCTCCGGATGGAACTGGCAGGCAAACACATTGCCGGATTCCACCGAAGCATCGATATCCACGCTGTACCAGGTTTTTGCCGCCACATCCGAAGGCCGTCCGGCCTTTAAATAATAAGAATGTACAAAATATACATAAGGATTCCCTTCAATTCCTTTAAAAAGACGGGCCCCCGGTGTGATTTCGAGGGAATTCCATCCCATATGGGGTATTTTCAGTCCCGGCGCTGACGGAATGGTTAAAATTTCACCCGGCAGAATTCCAAGGCCGCTCACACCCTCGCTCTCATCACTCCGCTCAAATAAAAGCTGCTGGCCGAGACAGATTCCAAGAAAAGGCGTTTTCTTTTCCACCACATCATAAATCGTTTGAATCAGCCGATATTCCTTTAAATGACGCATTGCATCTCCAAAAGAGCCAACCCCCGGAAGAATCACATGGCTGGCTTCCAAAAGCTCATCCCTGTCCCGGGTAATCCGAACATCCTGGCCCAGATACTGAAAGGCCTTTTCCACGCTCTTTATATTGCCCGCGTCATAATCAATCACTGTAACCACCTGAAAAACCTCCTTTAAACAGGCTTTTTATCCATTTAACGTCTTAAATGCACATGGTAATCATATCACATTAAAGATTCCTTGTCGATATTATGCTTTCCAAATATCTTAACTCGTGATATACTGTGAATAATTTGGCATGAAGTTCAAATGTAAACCGAAAAATTTTCCATTGCCAAATGAACAAAAATGTACTACTATATAAAGCATAACATTTAGATGTATATTTCTAAGGAGGCAATTTATGAAAACATCATTGTTTGTTGAATATCAGGGCTTACAGGTAAATGAAAAGGACATTATCGCCAGAATTAAAGAAATCTGGGTTAATGAGGGGAATAAAATCAAAGATATTAAAGATTTAAAACTCTATGTAAAACCTGAGGAATTTATGGCTTATTATGTAATTAACGACGATATCTCTGGAAAAATTGAGTTACAGTAAAATACATATACAGCGCAATACCCTGCAGCATTTCCGCCGCAGGGTATTTTTCATATTCATTCTATGATTTAGCTTATGACTTCTCTCCGACATTCAATTCCACGTTTTCCGGCAGTTCAGGCACTTCATTGGAGGCATCCAGGGTAAACCAGAATTCGACGCCATTTTCCCTGTTTTTCACACCGTAGGACTGGCCATGCCGTTCCATAGTGGCTTTCACGATGGAAAGACCCACGCCGCTGCCGCCATATTCCCGGGTCCGGGCTTTATCCACTTTGTAGAATTTCACCCAAATCTGTTCAATATCCTCTTCCGGTATCGGCGCCCCCGTATTAAATACAGATATCCTCGCTGTATCGCCCTCCTTGGCAACATTGACTTCAATCAGACGCTCCCCATCCACATGATTCAGGGCATTTGACATGTAATTCGTAAATGCCTCCTCGACGAGATAGACATCTCCCCAGACATAAACCGGCGCGTCCGCATCAAATTTCAGCGTTGCCTCCTTCTGCCGGAAAAGAATTTCCGCATTGGATAAAATATTATCGATGGTAGAGACAATATCGAAATGTTCCATTGTCAGTGTTTCCGTGCCAAACTCTATCTGATTCAAATCCAGCAGCTTCTTGACAAGGCCATTCATCTTCGCCGCCTCGTCCATAATAACTTCACAATAGAAATCTCTGCTCTCCGCATCATCATTGATATTTTCCTGAAGTCCTTCCGCATATCCCTGAATCAGCGCAATCGGCGTTTTCAGTTCATGGGACACATTGGACAAAAATTCTTTCCGCATTTCATCGATTTGAACCTTCTGCTCCAATTCCCGCTTTAACTGAACATTGGCGCTTTTCAGCTCGCCCAAAGTCTTTTCCAGCGTTTCAGACAAAGTATTGATACTTTCTCCCAAAACCCCAATCTCATCTTCCGTTTCCACCGGATATTTCTGAGCAAAATCCAGATGGGACATCTTCTGGGCAATTTTTGCCAAAGCGAGAATCTTCTCCGTAAACCTCTTTGAGATAAACAGCATCGCCAGAAAGCTGATGCCGCAGACACACATCGTCACATAGATGAAAAACTGATTGGATATCTGGGCGCTCTCCTCAATACTCTCCACCGAGGCCCGAAGCATAATCCGGTCCCCATTGTCGATGGTTCCTATAAGATAAATGTAATAGGAATCCATTCGCTTGACATATACTTTCTGCAAAGCATATCTGTCCGTTTCACTGGAAACCTCTGTCCTGTCTTCCGACTGAATATAATCCCGATAAATAGCAAAACTCTCAACATCCTCCGAGGAAGCGTTGCTTCCGCTGGAAGAAAACAAAACCTGCATATCATATACTGCCTGCTGGTTTATAATCCGTTTATTCTGAATCCGATACAAAAGAATACCCATATTATTATTCTGGCTGAGCTGTTCCATGGACAGCTCCATATCCAGAAAATCACTCAGGCTGAAAATATCTTCCGTATTAAACCATTGGTAAATATCGTTTTTTCCATCGATTCCATCCCGGGCCTCCTCAGACACACCAAAAGTATTATACATCTGATTAATCTTATTATAGGCCCCAATCAATGCCTTCTGTTTGCCGGAGATATAATAATCCACCAGGAAAAAATTATTCACCACTATGGAAATAATCATGGTTACTAAAACCGTAGCCATCAAAGTGGCCGATAATTTTACCCGCAACGACTTATTCATAAAACTCCTCCGCTATTCTTTTGAAACCTCAAACTTATAGCCCATACCCCAGATGGTTTTAATATATTCGCCCCGCTCACCCATCTTATTCCGGAGTTTTTTTACATGGGTGTCAATTGTCCGGGCATCGCCAAAATAATCATAATTCCATACATTATTCAGGATGCGTTCCCTTGAGAGGGCAATTCCCTGATTTTCAATAAAATAGGCCAAAAGTTCGAATTCTTTAAAACTCAGTTCAATCGGCTTGTCTCCCACAAACACCTCATGGGCATTTTTATTCATAGTGATGTCCCCGACTTTGATAATGCCGTCATCCGTGTTCACACTGCTCCGGCGCAGGATAGCCTCCACCCGGGCCACAAGAATCTTAGGACTGAAGGGCTTCGTCACATACTCATCCACTCCCAGTTCAAATCCGAGCAGTTCATCCCGCTCATCGGCCTTGGCCGTCAGCATAATAATCGGCACCCTTGAAGTTTTTCGCACTTCCCGGCAAACTTCCCATCCGTCCATCTTCGGCATCATGACATCCAGAATCAACAAGTCGATGTCTTTATCTTCATAAAAAATCTCCATGGCTTCCTCGCCATTGGAAGCTTCCAATACCTCGTATTCCTTTTTTGTCAAAAAGTCCCTCACGAGTTTACGCATACGGCTTTCATCATCAATCACAAGAATTTTACAATTTTTCATAAAGATTCCCCTTTCGAGTCAAAATTCTTCTTTTCGAACTCAATTTCTTTTATTATATATCCAAAATATGACCATAATGTGAAAAAATGTTTTTCTTTGCAAAATTATTTAAAAATCTTTCCTACACTTCTTTCATGTGATATAATATTTAGAAAATTAAAGTATATACAGATGAGGTGAAAAAATTGAAATTACTTAAGGATAGAATTCTGGCAGAAGGCAGAGCTCTCAGTGACTCAGTTTTGAAGGTAGACGGATTTTTGAATCATCAGGTTGATGCAGATTTAATGCAGGCCGTTGGCCGGGATTTTTGCGAACATTTCAAAGATTATGGCATTACCCGTGTGCTGACCATTGAAAGTTCAGGCATTGCACCTGCGGTCTACACAGCTCAGGCTTTAAAAGTACCGATGGTCATTCTTAAAAAGCAGACGTCCAAAACCTTAAACGGACAGGTATTTCAGACAAATATCACATCTTTTACAAAGGGTACAAGCTATGAATTGACCCTTTCCCGCGATTATATCCACCGGGATGACCGGGTGCTCATTATCGACGATTTTCTCGCCAACGGCGAAGCCGCTACCGGCGCTGCCCGCCTTGTTCAGATGGCCGGAGCTACCGTTGCCGGAATCGGTATTCTCATCGAAAAATCCTTCCAAAATGGCCGCAGCCGTTTGGAACAGGCCGGATTCGACGTTTATTCCCAGGCCCGGATTGCCCGCCTTGGTGAAGGCATTATTGAATTTTTGTAATTATCATATTTTTACAGTTTTTTATTTTTATAGACAAAAAAATCTCTGTCCGAATTCCTTTTTGTGGATAAGGGCAGAGATTTTTATTTTATTATTTTGCTGTCAGTTTATTAATGAATTCTTCCATATAGGTATTATCATAATCTTCGATAGCTCCCGCATCACAGAGGGCTGCAATCTCAGGAATCATCGGCAGGGACGCATAGGCAGGAATATTTAATTCTTTGGCGGTCTCTTCGCCGTGGCCTTCGCCGTAAATATAAATCTGTTTTCCGCAGTCTGGGCAGAGAACATAACTCATATTCTGGATAAGGCCCAATACCGGAATATTCATCATCTGAGCCATATTGTATGCCTTCTTTACAATCATGCCAACCAGTTCCTGAGGGGAAGTAACAACAACGATACCATCCACAGGCAGCGACTGGAATACAGTCAACGGCACATCACCGGTTCCCGGAGGCATATCAACAAGGAGATAATCCAGTTCTCCCCATACAACTTCACTCCAGAACTGTTTCACAACCCCGGCAATCACCGGTCCACGCCACACAACCGGCGTTTCTTCATTATCCAAAATCAGGTTTACAGACATTACTTTAATTCCGGTTTTTGACTCAAAAGGAATAATACCATCATCCGTGCCAAAAGCCTGTCCATGAAGGCCAAACACCTTTGGAATCGATGGGCCGGTAACATCCGCATCCAGAATACCTACTTTATAACCGCGTTTCTGCAAAAGAACAGCAAGCTCAGAAGTAACCAGAGACTTGCCTACGCCTCCTTTACCGCTCACAACGCCAATCACATGCTGAATATGGCTCTTAGCATTGGCCGGAACACTGAAATCTTCTGCTTTTCTTGATGAACATCCCTCTACATTACATGAACTGCAGCTGGATTCATTACATGATTCGCTCATTTATTTCACTCCTTTAAATATCGTATCTTTGATTATACTACGCGCCCTCTGAGTAAGTCAAGGAGGCTTCGTCTTTCTTTAAAGCCCGCATTAATCTTTTCGAAATCACCTTTTTTAATCTGATTTTTCGGAAAGTTTTTCCGCCACTCTTCAACAAGAAAATCTGCCATCTGCTCCGTGGCCGGTGTCTGAAAACGGGCAATGGCCGGAACAACAAACAGGGCGGTAAATGCGCTGTCCTCCATCATCTGCATCTCTCTTTTCGACTTTTTTGTGATGGCATTGATTTTTTCCATTTCATGGGCCATAATCTTCAAAGCCACCTCCCGCGCATAAGCCTCCGGCTGGCTGTGTGCATCATAAAGCGCGTCATAAGCTCTCAATCCCTGAGAATAAATATCATAAAAAGCCAGAAATTCTTTCTCATAGTTTTTCTTATTGAATATGGTCTTAATATCCCTGTCATTATCAACGATATGAATCAAACCATAGTTAACAATCTTTTCTTTTTCTTCTTTTCCCTGCATAAAATTCTCCTTTATAAACATAATGCCCCTGGAAGATGAACTCTTCCAAGGGCCTATATATCCTGTCAATCTCAACGATGCACTTATTTCGCGTAATCAGTTACCCGCGATTCACGGATAACGTTTACTTTAATCTGTCCCGGATATTCCAATTCGTCTTCAATCTTCTTGGAAATATCCCTTGCCAGTAATATCATATCATCATCGTTAACCTGTTCTGGAACTACCATGATGCGAATCTCTCGTCCTGCCTGTATAGCAAAAGATTTATCAACGCCTTTAAATTCATTGGCGATATCTTCTAATTGTTTTAATCTGTTAGTATAAGTTTCTAAGGTTTCTCTACGAGCTCCTGGTCTTGCAGCAGAAATTGTATCTGCCGCCTGTACAATACATGCAATCAGTGTTTCTGGTTCTACGTCGCCATGATGGGATTCCACTGCATTGATGACAATAGCGGATTCCTTATATTTACGGCACAAATCCACACCGATGGAAATATGGGAACCTTCCATCTCGTGGTCTACGGATTTACCGATATCATGCAACAGTCCGGCTCTCTTAGCCATCCTTACATCAGCGCCCAACTCACCGGCCAGCAAACCGGATAAATGTGCTACTTCGATAGAATGTTTCAAAGCATTTTGTCCATAGCTTGTACGATATTTCATCTTGCCAAGCAAACGCACCAACTCTGGATGGATACCGTGTACCCCAACTTCCAGGGTTGCTGCTTCCCCCTCTTCACGAATCATGGTCTCAACTTCTCTCTGAGCCTTTTCAACCATTTCTTCGATTCGTGCCGGATGAATACGCCCATCCACAATCAATTTTTCCAGGGCAATTCGTGCGACCTCTCGACGAATTGGGTCAAAACTGGATAAAATAACTGCTTCCGGTGTGTCGTCAATGATTAAATCAATGCCTGTCATCGTTTCCAAAGTACGGATATTCCGTCCCTCGCGTCCGATGATACGGCCTTTCATTTCATCATTTGGCAGCGGAACAACCGAAATCGTTGTCTCCGCCACATGGTCGGCCGCACATTTCTGAATGGCGGTTACCACGTATTCCTTCGCTTTTTTATTTGCCTCTTCTTTTGCCTTGTTTTCAAGGTCTTTAACTAACATTGCGGTTTCATGCTTAACGTCATCTTCAACCGTTCTTAAAAGATATTCCTTTGCTTGTTCGGAGGTTAAACCTGAGATTCTTTCGAGTTCCTGTACTCTTTTCTGATTCAGTTCATTTACTTCGGCCAGCTGCTTGTTCAATCTGTCCTCGCGTGATGCCAGTTGATTTTCTCTGCGTTCAAGGGAATCCGCCTTGCGGTCCACAGCTTCTTCCTTGGAAAGTACACGTTTTTCATACTTCTGCAATTCGTTTCTGCGTTCCTTGCTTTCTTTTTCAAGCTCATTTTTATTCTTTAAAGCTTCTTCCTTGACTTCGAGAAGGCCTTCACGTTTTTTCGCTTCAGCAGTTTTCATAGCTTCGTCAATAATCTCTCGAGCTTTTTCCTCTGCTGAACCAATCTTAGACTCAACGACTTTTTTTCTATAAGAAATCGCTGCATTCCAAACGATAAGGGCAGTAATTAAAACAGCTGCAACAATGGCAATAACTGCAGTAATTAGCGGCACAGGAGCACCTCCTTATTTAGTTTTAATTGTACATAAATACAACACTTAAATTCTATACTTTTTTTATAATTATGTCAAGTGGATTTCATGATTCCACTGACATATTGACTAAATATTCTGTAAAAAATTGTCTTAAATGCCCAAATCTCGATAAACCGACAGTATATCTCCGCCCCGAAAGCCACGCCGGCCCAAATAGCGCATCATGCGCTCTTTTTCCTTCGCATCCGGCGCTGCAGCCTCGCCCCACCGTTTTTCAAGAAGGGCCCGTATCGTCTCTTTATCATCAGGAAGGGCCATTCCGTCCTCCCGCTCTGCCAGAGCAGACACATCAATCCCTTTCTTCGACAGTTCATATGCCAGTTCTCTCCGGCTTTTCCGTCCGCCTTTATATTCAATATAATTCTTCGCAAACCGGATATCATCCACATAGTGATAGCTGTCCACGTAATCCATGGCCTGCTGTATGATTGTCCGGGGATATCCATCCTGTTTCAGGCGTGAAACCAGTTCCTTATGACTTCTGTCCCGCACTTTCAGCAGATTTAAAGCCCGAAGTTTTGCCTTTGGCAGAAGATACTCCCGATAAAGTTTCTCAAGCAGGGCGTCATCCATATCTTCTCCTGCCTCCGCACCAAAGGCTTTCCAGTCCCTTTCAGGAAGAATAAAGCTGTCGCCATCGGCCAGAGTTATTTTTTGTTTTGATTTACCGCACTTTTCTACATAAGCTATAAGCATCAAATACTCCCTTTAATATCATAAAAAGCCCTGCTGAATTTCTTTCCTCTGAAAATCAGCAGGGTCTTTCAAACTTATTCAGTCTCTATTCCTCTGCAGCCGGTGAAGCGGCATCGCTCCCCATCTCGGCTTTTTGACTCGGCTCCGCGCCATTTTCTTGCGCCGCACCGCCCAAGCCATAGTGGGCGCGGACTTTCGCAGCCACTTCCTCCATAATCTCAGGATTCTCACGCAGATAATTTTTGGCATTTTCACGGCCCTGGCCAATCTTAGCGCCATTATAGGAATACCACGCACCGCTCTTCACAATGATATCCACATTCGCCGCCAAATCCAGAATATCGCCTTCCCTCGAAATACCCTTGCCAAACATGATATCAAACTCTGCCTCCTTAAACGGCGGAGCAATCTTATTCTTGACAACTTTCACACGGGTGCGGTTTCCGACAACCTCTCCATTCATCTTCAGAGACTCTATACGGCGGATATCCATACGCACTGAAGCATAGAACTTCAAAGCGCGGCCGCCGGTTGTTGTTTCCGGACTTCCAAACATAACGCCGACTTTTTCACGAAGCTGATTGATAAAGATAACGACACAATTCGACTTGCTGATAACCGCAGTAAGCTTACGCAAGGCCTGTGACATCAGGCGGGCCTGCAGACCTACGTGGGCGTCTCCCATCTCACCGTCAATCTCAGCCTTTGGAACGAGGGCGGCAACCGAGTCAATAACGACAATATCAATGGCGCCGGAGCGAACCATCGTCTCCGCAATCTCCAATGCCTGCTCACCATTATCCGGCTGAGAAATATAAAGGTTATCAATATCCACGCCGATATTTCGCGCATAAGCCGGGTCCAGGGCATGTTCCGCGTCAATAAATCCCGCAATACCGCCAAGCTTCTGAACTTCTGCAACCATATGTAATGTTACCGTCGTTTTACCGGAAGATTCCGGGCCGTAAATTTCGATAATACGTCCTTTCGGAACACCCCCGAGGCCAAGGGCCAAATCCAGGCTCAGCGCGCCTGTAGGCACTGTCTCCACATCCATCTTTGCCGTATTATCACCCAGCTTCATAACAGAGCCCTTACCATATTGTTTCTCTATATGTGCAATGGCAGCATCCAATGCCTTCATCTTATCCACTTTATCCGCTTTCTCTATCTTATCCGCCTTGTTTCCCATAGATTCATTTCTCCTTATCCCTGTTTTCTTTCCGAACATTCGTTCGCATCTGTATCTATCATACAGGATTTTTCCTTTTCTGTCAATAATTATAACGTGATTTTTTTACCGGGTAAATCACAATCTAACGACCGTTATTCACCTTCTTCGACAGAGATATCTCCCGGCCTGCGTTTTTGCAAAGGGATAATTTTATACAATCTGCTCTTTTTCAACTGATAAAGTCCAAAAAGTCCGATAAGGAAGAACAGTACAATCCCTATGGAATATCCCATAGCGGATAGCGGGTTCAATTGATTCAGGGCCAGCGAGGATAAATTGCTGGCGATATGGAAGACAACCGGCGCTAAAAATGTTCCCGTCCGCTTATAGGCGTACAGCATAAGCAGTGAGAACACAAAGGCATACAGTATCTGAATCATTGTGCCGTGGTAAAAGCCAAATAAAATACTTGTCAAAATAATACTGGCCTTCTCACTTCCATAGTGACTCAGCCGCTCATAAATAAGCCCCCGGAACATCATTTCCTCGGCAATCGGCATTAAAAATCCGATTACGAGCAGCTGCATATATAAGGGTTCAGAATAAATGCCCCTTGCAATCTGGGCATAATCAATGTCATAGCGGAATAGCTCAAAGGCATTGAGCCCCAGATTAAAGGCCGTTGTCATGCCGACAGCCGCCAAAACCACATAAATATAACGCCGGAACAGGCCGGAAGTCGGCAATATGCGGTATGGCCGTTTCAGCCACTCTTTATTTAGCGCCCGATAAAATATTAAAATAGAAAGCAGCGCTGCAACGCCTGACATCAGCACAACATTATCCACCAGCATCTCGGCAGCCGCCGTCTGCAGCTCCCGAATCTGTACATCGCTTAACATCTCCGCCACGTCTACTTTACTGTTCATAAAAGTAAAAGCGGCAAGAAAGGAAACCACCTGTTCTATGACAAGAAAAATCACCATCGGTGATATGATTCCCCACGCTCTCTTTAATCCATCCATCTTCAAACCTTACCTTCTATTTATTTTTTCTGTTGTTTTTTGATAATGAAAAAAGACACTGAAAATCAGTATCTTTTTTTCAAGTCTGCCTGTAAGCCGAGTTATGTTAAAAATGGTCATCTATCTCGACTTACTGTTACCAGCAAGCTCCAGCGACCCACCTGAAAACAGATCGGGCCGATCTATCGTTTTCATCTCGGTCTTGCTTCGGATGAGGTTTACATATGCCC
>URND01000101.1 GCA_900549105.1 uncultured Eubacteriales bacterium | reverse complement strand
CACATTTTCAAGTTTTCGCTTTTGCTGATAGGTGGGAGCATTTTCCATTTGTATTCTGCATTGACGCAGTTCCCGGTCTTTTTTTGCAAAAGCATATTCCTTTGTCATCGTTATCATATCGAAAGAGGAATAGGCCATGAAAATTACCTGATAGCCGGCAGTTTTCATCTTTGCGAGAGTATCTTTGCGTCTGGCTGCAGAAAACTCCTTTCCCGGTCTGACCAGCAGTACACTATCCATTGGAAACAAATCTGTATACACCTTATATACAGCATCCAGTGTTGTATTCGGGACTACGATCAGCGCTTTCTTAACCAATCCCATCCGCAAAAGTTCATGGACACTGCAGGCGTACTCAATCGTTTTGCCGGAACCAACCTTGTCCGCAAAAAGAACATTTGGGGACGCCAGCGCATGGGCCACAGCATCCTTCTGATTCTTGAACATACTGATTTTCCCGGATATATCCTTAAAATTAAAATGGGAACCATCAAATTCACAAAGCCCATAACCATATTGATTCATAAAAGCTTCCTGAAGAAGTTCTTCATTTCGTTTATTTCCATGACAATAATCCTGAAATCTGGCGTCAATCAGCTTTCCTTTCTCCTGGGCAGCCAGTGTATCTGCCTGATTAAGAACTGAATCATTGCCTCTTCCGTCCAAACGCGGAACCTGATCATAAACCTTCAGCGGTCTTGCATTCAGCTTATGTTCAATAATCCGAAGTGCGGACATGAACACTGTTCCATAGGTGTAATTATTCAGAACATAGTTTGGTTCATCATTACTCTCGATACTCCATCTTCCTCTGTAGGTATCATAAATAACCTTTGGCACAGTCCGCATTTCCAGCAGTTCCGCAATGAATCCGGCAATAAATCCATCAACGGAAAGCACCCAGGTGGAACCGAGATTCACATGAATATCCTCCCCGCTGACCTCATCCGGCAGGTTTTCCTTAAGAAGCCGGATTTCTTCTTCAAAAATACCGTATGAAATGTTCAGTCTTTCCGCATCCTTGAGCTTTTTAATACGGTTTCCCATCAGAAACTGCTCTTTAGGAAGCCATCCGGCGTATTTATCCCCGCCGGACAGCTCGAATCTGGCCGGGTCACGCCATATCAGCTTTCCTTTTGCCAGAGTAAGCAACTGATCAACGGTATAGCCGGTAAGAGATGCCCAATAATCCAGATTTAAATAGCCGTATCTGTTCCTGGTAAGCCAGAATCCATCTTCGATGCTTACTATTTTTTCTTCCGGCAGTTCGGACAGTTCCTCCTTATTCTCATCCTGATAAACCAGCCCGAATTCCTCTTCATCTTCATAACTTCTGCCATCTGTCATCTCTGTATCCTCCATCAAAAGACAGCGTCCCTATACGGCCTTTGGATACAGCGCCTTAGGCCAGCTTCTGTCTGCCATGTCTTTATCCTTCACCAGGTAATATCTGTCTCTCTCTGTTTTATCCAACCCCAGGGCGCTGGTCGCATCCAGATGATAATATTCATTATCAAGCCTTACCATATTCCATCCATGATTTCCGGTCCAGCCCATCACTTTTGCCTCTCCGGTAATCAGTATCGAAGGAATTCGAAGCGCCTGACAAAAATAATTCATCGCCATGGCAATTCCAAGGCATACGCCCTTTTCTTCCAGAAGTATTCCGCTAATGTCATAAATCCATGGAGAACATGTCGGTTTTTGCAATTCATCCTCCGCATAGGTGATATTATCTGCCAGATAGTCAAAAAGCGCTTTTAATGCCGCTTTCTGTGTCATAGTATCCAAGCCCTCACACAGGTCTCCGAGAATACTTTTTCTCTTATCACGAAGCATTTGAATCAACTCAACGGCTTCATTCTCATCTTCTGTCAGATAGCAGAGTTTTAGCACTCCGGCCTCAGCTTCGGAACCATCCAGAGACCAATAGCAGAATTCAGGATTATCATACTTCACGGCCATCAACATCTGATGAAGTTTTCCGGCATCATCCGTCTTCACACATACCTCATTGTCATAATGTGAAATGGCCTGAGCTGCTTTTTTGTAATCAAATTGCTGATCAATATTCAGTTGGCTATAATAAAATCCCAGTTTATACTGTGCTCCCAATCCCATACACAGCCCCCCTAAACTATATTCACATAGATGTCGTCTACCTGCTTCTTTTCGGCAATAATATCCTCGCTGGAAAGCAAGGCCTGAGTCTGCATGTGGGCTGTCACCTCTGTCTTACCGGATTCCTCATATCCATGAATATAAAGAACCCCGTTCTCCTCCATTCGAATGTTGACAATGATTGGCGAATGTTTCGGAAGATCGCCATTTATGTTGAGATAACATTTGCCCAGCAAAGAAGCGTCGCCAATATCTTTATATCGCTGATCGTCAATGCTTTCAAAAACTTCCAGCCCTACCTGTTTCTGTTTATCATATTTTGTGTAAAATACATCTTTTTTCTCCGCCGGAAGTCCTTCATTCTGAAACAGCATATTGCAGACTTTTTTCTCATCCTCACCGGTAAATGCTGCGATACCATAGCTTCTGCTGGTCACCCGATTCAGCTTTTTCGCCGGTTTGAACTTTTCACTGCGGCTGACAGACGGCTGCTTTTCTTTCATCAGCGCCTCCGCATAAATCGCCGCCCCCTTCGCCACAGCCTGGTCTCTATCCTTTGCAAAAATGTCTACCCCCGGATAGATGGCGGCAATACCCTGTTCAATCTGAGGCATGCGCGTCGAACCTCCGCACAAAATAATCTGGTCCAACTTAAACACACCTTTCTCCTCCAGCGTTTCCTTCGTTTCTTTCAGCACATTCATAGCTCTGTTCAGAAGAGTTGCCGTACAATGTTCAAATTCCTCTCTGGTGACGCGGATTTCTTCTCTTCCGGAGGATGTCATTACAGTAAAACTGGTTTCATTCTTCCTTGACAATTCCTTTTTAGCCATCTCGGCCTTATTGGCAAGTTCCTGCTCGGCGGAAGCATCCAGGCTGACGCCCTTGAGATTTGTACTCTTAATATAGGAAATAAATGTATTATCCCAGTCGGAACCGCCAAGATGGTTGTCCCCTGAAATAACGATTTCATCAATACTTGTCTCTGTTATTTTTGCACAGACAATATCCAGCGTACCGCCGCCCAAATCATAGATTAAAACCGTTTTTCCGGCATAACTCCTGATTGTATCCGCATTATACAGGGCCGCAACCGGTTCATCCAGAAGGTCCAGCACTTCGAATCCGGCTTCCATTCCGGCCTCCATCGTCGCCTGACGGCGATTACTGTCAAAATAGGCCGGTACAGTAATAACAGCTTTATGAATTGTCTGCCCGAGTTCCGTTTCCGCATCTTCCTTCATGCTCTTTAAAACCAGCGCACTGATCTGCTGCGGAGAGTAGGCCTTGCCGTCCACTGCGATGGCTGTCTTCTCAACGCCAATCAGCCGTTTTACAAGAGTTGCCGTAGTTTCCGGATAAATAATTTTACATTCATAGGCTGTATTGCCAATCATAAGTTCTTCTCTGTTCTGAAAACATACGGCTGAAGCTGTCAGATTGCTTCCATCCTTATTCTGAATACATTCACCCTTGCCAGTAAAAGAATCTACCGCTGCAATCGCAGAATTTGTTGTTCCAAGATCAATACCTACTACCTTTTCCATTGTTCTACCTCCTGCATCTCTATCTGCTTTTGTGTTCTTTTGATAAAACCAGCATACCAGCTTTCTAACCCAATGCCGTTCCACTTTCAAAACTTTATGTACTGCATGAAATTCAGATTTCTTAAAATTAATTCGTGTCAAGAATGTGCATACTCGCATCATGGGCCGCCTTATTCCACACAACATCCATTTCCCCGGCAAACTGCACTTCAAGCATTGCCGCCAGAAGTCTGCGAAATTCTCTTCTGGTTCCGGCCTTCTTCTTCAGGAAAAGATACATCCCATGAAAATCATAGGGCGCCGGGCAAAATTCCAGAGAATCATTCATCTCTTCCTTCGCTGCTTTCTTAAATACTGCATACAGAAGTGTCATATAGCGTTTCATATAATAATTTTCCTTTCTAAAATGAAATAGTTTTCCTTTCATCTTTCTTCGAAAGCGAAAAAATGCGCTGCGGTCCCGGTGCATGAGTTCCTCCATGGCCTCATACAATTCATTGTCCGAGATATTTCCCGATGTGAGATAATCTGTACAAAAATTCAAAAGCTCATCCGCTTCATCCGGTTCCTGAGCGGCCGGCGCTTCGGCAGCTCCGGCCTCCGTCACCCTTCCCATATGAATCAACTGCTCCATATTGACCTTTTTATAATCACGTTCATCAAGATAGTGAAGCTGCTCTAATATCACAATATCCGGCGGTGTAAGCGTACACTCGCCGTTGGCCATGACAAAAAGTCTCACCCCGGCCTGAGCGGCCATACAACTGCACACAGCCATCACCACCCACTCGGAACCGTCCCTGACAATTAATTGTATCCGCTCTTTTTTTCTCTTTACATTCTGCAAAGCACGGACAAGTCCCAGTGTACTTTTATAATCCAGATGGTCCAAAAACCTTTTCATTCTTCCCGAACATTTTTTTATGCTGTCCGGCCGAATATACCATTCCTCGGGATGTTCCGGATTCGGGGTATCCGGGAAAAAGATGGCTTCCGCATTTTCTTCTGCAATATATCTCTCACAAAATTCCGTCATTTCATCTGCATCCGCGAGCACTCCCCGGATAATCTCATGGGGACGGGACTCTCTGGAACTTCCGGATACTTTTTTCGCCATCATTATGGCATACTGGCCATTTAAAAGCGGATAAATTCCCCCGCAGCTATGCTCATAATCTTTCGCGGCCATTTCCAGACAGTCCTCATAAATTTCGGCTTTCATCTGTTCGCTGAATCCTTCCGTCACTGCCGTGATACACAAGCCTCCCCTGGACGGGTCCCTCGTTGCTACAAATCTGTTTTCATACCACATCGTATCTACCCCCATTATTCATCCTCATAAAATTCATCTTCATCAAACTCATCATCTTCCGATATTTCAAGCAGGCTTTTCAGCCTGTTTCGTATCCCTCTGCCCACCGAAAAACTCTGTACCGTTTCCTCATGCAGTCTTTCACCGTAATCGCAGACCGGGTACATACCATTTCTGGCCAGAATAGAAAGCAAGGGCTCGTCAATGCAAAATGGTTCATAATCTTCAAAAGAATTTCCGTCGCACTTGGAGCCGATACTGGCAATCATGCAAAATGAAAGCTTCTGTTTAGGTATGGCATGGAGCAGCTTATTATAAAAGTTCGGACACTCTTCCTTCAGATATGCCTGCACACATTCGCCTCTCTGCTGAAATGCCGCAAAATCAAATCCTTTATCATGAATCGTCTGCCTCATACGGCCATTGACCATCTCGATGGAATTTTGAAAGCCATTTTTTAAATACGGATTCTCATGGTCAAGCAAGTCGCACTTCGTAATGATCACGAGCATTTCGTAGTCATTATCCCCTCTGAGCACTCTCAGCCTCGAAATCAGCTTATCGACCACCTTCGTATATTGAACCGGCAGTCCCTGTTCGCCGGCAATCAATTCATCTGCACCGATTGTCAGCAAAAAGTAATTATACGGAAAAACTTTACTCTTCCATGTCAGATCGATACACTCCTGCCCGTCAATATCCTGCAGCCGCAGAAGCATATGCTTTACCCGGTCTTCCTCGGTATAGGTGATATAATAAACATAGGGCGTAATATCCTCGCCGCGCTTCGTGGATTCCGGGAGAATATGTTCTTTCAATTTTCTCCCGGCTTCCTCATATCTCCTTCGGGCGGGTGAGGATGTGGGAAGATCATCTTCAATTGAACAGTTTGTATTTTTCACAATAGTGTCATGAAACGCCGGATCGCTCATTTGCAGTATATTCGTCGTCTTACCGGCCCGGGGCGCCCCGGTATAGATTCCATCGAGGGACTGGCAGCACCCCGCATGGATTGGAAGAACCTCACCTGTCTTTGCAGACACCTTCAAATACATCAGTTCCCCCTCCGGAGATTTGAGAGCGACCGGAAAATTGCCCGCATCATCATAAATCATTTCAACACCGGAAGAGCCCACGGTGAACATCTGCCCTTCTTTTTTTGGAGCTCCCCACACTTCCAGCCTCTGCTTGCCCTGAAAGCTTTCCTCATTGGTGAAGAAGATTTCATCTTCCGCCAGCTTATTTCCATTGCTGTCTGTATAAGGAATATAACATCTCCGTTCTCCCTCTCTTTCAAGAATTTTTTCGCCCAATAAGTTTGCCCATCTGTTTCCTGCCATCCTATTCTCCTCCTTCTGTTATATAGATTAAAATACTCTGCGCCATTTTCCCTGCTGCCGCGCTCCCCACATACTCATCCACGTCATCCAGGCAGACGGTCACGGCATAAGGGGTATTCTCATCGGTCAGCCCTCCGGTTGTCCACACCGTACATAATCCGGTCAGATTCCCGTCCTCATCCGCTTTTTGTGCAGTCCCTGTCTTGGCGGCAAAACCGGGAAGATAAAAGGATGCTCCCGTACCTATCTCAGTAACCAGTTCCATCATACTTACCACCTTATCTGCTGCCGCAGAATCACAAACCGTCTTAGCTCCCCTGGCTTCAATTTTTTGCCAGGGCCCCTGCGGCGAACTCAGCTTCCAGCTATACCAGCTTGGTTCCGCCAGCTCACCGTGATTTAAGAGAGCATTTGTACAAAAATGAAGTCCGGCCGGCGTCATATAGGCGTTCGCCTGCCCGATTGCCGCCATCAGATAATCGGTTTCGCTGTGACTGTTCTTCATAAAACTGTGATCCCAGTACATAAACTGTTCGTAAGAAACGCTTGTATCAAATCCCCACTTTTTTAATGCCTCCAACATTTCTCTATGGTCGGCCTGCTGCATCAGGCTGATAAAATATCCGTTGCAGCTATAAGCGACAGCGCTCTCCATTGAAAGTTCCCCATGATACGCATTTTCGGCACAGTTAATCTCCACCGCCCCGTCTTCCGTTGAGAAGCTGTGATTCGCAGGTACACAGTTATATACATAGTCTTCCAGATTCGGATTTAATGACAGCGCCGTTGCCGCCAGTATGGGTTTCATCGTACTTCCCGGATGCATCGATTCGCCAAACACATCTCCATAGGCAGCAAGAATTTTTCCGGTTTTATAATCAGAAACGATGACATAGGCTTTCTCATGCCCATTCTGGCATACCAGCCCTGCAACATACTCCTGCAGGTGCTTGTCCAATGTCAGCCTGACGCTTCCGCCGGTTTTCCTGTCGGCGGGATGAAAAAGGGAATGAATTCCCCACCGGTTATCCTCTGTTCCGAAAACCCAGGCACAATTTCCAAGTACTGTTGTTTTAGATAAAAGCGTCGAATGAATATCCGGCCCCAGCACCTGCTCAAATGCTTTTCTCGTTTCCTCCGTGCTCCAGCGCAGGCCATCGCCATTTCCGGCCACAATCACCTCGCCCTTTCTGTCAAAAATCGTACCGGGCGTATACATTTCAGACAGGAGAATTGTCTGCCCAACAGACATCGGCGTAACTTCACTGTGTGAATATACACGAAATCCAAACAGTCCGACAATCCCTGCCATACATGCAAGAAAAATGAGATATAGATTGACTGCATAATGTTTTTTTCGAAGTTTAATCATTCACTTTCACCTTCTTCCCTGATAATCCGCAATGTACGGCCATCAGCACGGTCAACATAATATTTACGGCAGCGCCGTCTGAAATCCATGGGAAACCAATACCCGCCGTGATAAACGAGCCAAAGCACGACGCCGTATCCACCAGAATAATAAACCCTACAATCAGGCCGCATGTCAGATTAAGATATTGATCATAGACACAAAGGCCGTCCGGCTGAATCAAAAACCATCGGACAAGCAGAACGCCGAGTATGAGCACTGCAATCAAAACAAGTGCAGAATAGTCATTCAAAAGCGTCAAAAGCGCATGATCTGTATTCAGTGTTTGGTAAAGAGCCGGAGAGAGGCTGCCGATGCCATTTCCCCACCACCCCATCTGATAAATATGGCGGAACAGATATAATACGGTCTCGGCTTCTTCAGCCAGGCCGGCATCCTGACAGGCCCGCACCGGATTCATCCAAATCTGAATACGAGCTGATAAATGACTGATTTTAAGACCGGCTATGGCAGCTCCTCCGGCACAGGCCGCAGAGTATAACAATTTCGTCACGCCATTTTTACATCGAATCATAAAAAGTACTGTCGTTGTCAGTCCGAGAATCAGAAGCAGGCCAAACTCGTTGCAGACAACACACCCGCCATAAAGAACAAAGGTATACAAAAGGAATCCCATCAGATTCCAGGGCAGGTTCCGAACACTTGGCACACTCCCCCGATATCTCTCTTCTCTGCGGGATACAAAATAAGCCGCGGCAAAAGGAAATCCCATAAGGACAAGTCCAAAAATCATCATCCCCGCAAATTCCAAATATGAGCCGTAAACCTCTTCCCCTGTGATCCGCGCACCATATATGACAATCGGCAAAGCAATAAGAAGAAGAAAATTGCATATACGAAATTTATAAATTCTGGTATAACGAACGAGCAGAAATACCGTAAAAAACACCAGAAGCATAAGCAGCAGATCTCCGGTGTATCCGCTGAAAGTACCCGCCGCCTCCGCTGAATCCGTCTCAATCTCCCAACAGCGATATCCAATGGAGAGTCCAAAATTCATAAATACTGCCGCAATGAAGATTCCTTTCCCGGACTGTTTTTCTTTGTCTGTTATAAAAATGACTGTCATGAAAATTGCAAGCAGAATCACTCCTATGCGATATCCCGCCTGTGGTACGGGCGTAGAATAATGAATGGATTTTAATGTCCATACATACAGACAGCCACTGAACAACATGTAAACCAGCCATAGCATCTATGTCACCTTCTTTCTTATAAATTCGAGTTCCAGACCGGCTAACGTTACTTTTGTTCTGTCCGGTATTCCAATCCTTTTTCCTTTATCTGCTTCATAAATATAATGGTCAATATGAACCGTTCCCCTGATGACTGTCAAGAACAGACAATCTGACTGAACATTGATATATAAACGCACCCTTTCCCCGCCGATATCAAGATATAAATCATCGGTCAGCCGATTTCCCGCCAGATATCTATCCTCATACAATTCAACCTGCTGTGTCTGGCCGCCCAGGGTCAACAGCTTTGTGCGAAAATTTTTCTTTGCTGCGCCTGTTCTTCTGGCCCGAATCAACCATAGAGGAATATCTTTGCTGTCCATCCGTCTCTGCTTCAAAAGCATTTCAATCAGTTCTATCCCTGTGAACAAAATCAACAAACATACTGTGCATACCTGAAACACAGTCCCGTTCATGCGTCACACCTCCTATAAAATGACAAACAATAAAGACATATCCTAAGATATGTCTTTATTGTAAATCCCTATTGAATTTTTAGATGAAGGAATGAGTAAACGGAGAACACAATATTGAAAGAGGTATTTTATAAATGAAATTTAAGAAATTATGCACACTCCGGGTAGTTCAGCGCCGCCCAAAAATGTTTTCTGGCTTTCATGCCCAAATCGTCCAAAAGAAGATGGCGCATATTTCCCCCGCTCCCTCCAAGATCCCATGTCATATCAAAATGACGCCAGGAACCGTCAATAATCTGGACAATATTCCACGCATGTCCTCCAAAGCCGCCGCCGTCCGCATCGCCGCTGATATAATAAACCGGGATTTGAAGATATCGAAAGATATAAACCATCGAAATTGCATACCCATGGCAGACGCCATGCCGCAGCAAAGTTTCCAATGTATAAGCATGGGGCGGAAATGCGCCGTCGGGCAGATGCTCTTTTGTATAATGATAATGATTCGATATATAACGGTAGATTTCTTCCAGAATCTGTGCATCGCTCATCCCTTTTTGCTTTATGCTGCTGTCAAGTATTTCCTTCACAATACCGTTAATTTTTTTTAACGTTTCATCTCCATCGGTTTTATAAGGCAATTCAAGTTTAATCCTTCCTTCATTCTTATATTCAAACAAACAGCATTTTCCATAATCCCAGATAATATCTGTCTCCGGAAAATCCTCCCTGAGTGCGGAGTAGATTGGAAGAACATCCTCCCATAAACCGGCAAAAGAAACTTCCGGTTTTCTGCTCAAAATAGCTGCCAGTATCTCCGAATAAGCGTTCTGCTGACTGGTATTCAGATTTCCAAAGCCGCCTCGTTTCATTGGCTGGCCATACAAAACATCCAAATCATCAATCACGCGGCAGCTTCCCCGGCCATGTTTTTTCCGGCTGTACCCACTTGCTCCTAAAACAGCGGTATCTTCTGCTTTATAGGAAAGAGTCTCCAGCACAGACATTCGGGATTTAATCACCGCCACAGCGCCTGCATACGCAAACAGTTCGCCGGATAACAGGAGTTTCCCCTTTCGCGCCTGATGAACCGCACAAGCGCGACTCACAGCGGAGAGAATCGGCGAAAGCAGTTTTTTCACGATTTTATCAAATTCCTGCCGCCGGATTTGGAGCTGGACAGCTTTTTTTCTGTTTGAAAGCTGAAAGCGAATAACTTCTTTTGATGTTCTGTTATATAACATTCTTCGGGCCAGTTCTCTGACCTGTAAGCGCATCATCCTCTGGTTTTCAGAATCCGCTGACAGTCCGGCTTTCAGTCTGTCCAACTGCGCGGAAAAGAAGTTCATCATGGCATCCTCAAGCCCCAGAAATCCAAAATCGATTCTATGTACCGCTTTAATACTCCGAATTCCCAGTTCATTTTTCATCACACATATATCTGTAAAGGTATTCCACATATCAATAATAAAAATATCCCTGTCGCCGGCTGTAATAGCCCCCTGACTGACATAAAATTCCGCAATGGCGAGCGGCGAGCAGATTTCATCTGCGACCCGGCCG
>URND01000100.1 GCA_900549105.1 uncultured Eubacteriales bacterium | reverse complement strand
CCCCCATCCTATGTAGAATGAGGTCGTACCACCCTGCAACGCGGTTGTTCTAAGTAAAATTTTAACATATCCGGAGTAATAGTCACTTACAATCCATCGACAAATTTTTCAGAATAGATATTAAAAAGCAGGAATAGTGGGGAAAAAAGAGGTTTAAAAGCTATTTGAAAATTCATTGATGTCTTGCGGAAAAGAACCCAATGTGTTATAGTAAAACAAAGAGAACAACCGTCCACAAAAGTGGTTGACCTCGTAAATAAGGTGATAAGAATACCATCCTCATTCGCTTGGGCAAAAGTTCAGAGGGTGGTTTTCTTATGCGAAAATATTAGTGACAAATCATATAAATGAATGTCAGCAATGCCAAAAGGAACATGCCAAAGGCCATGAGGTCTTTAAAATCGAAATGTTTCAATAGCATCACCCCCATCCTATGTAGAATGAGGTCGTACCACCCTGCAACGCGGTTGTTCTAAGTCAAATTTTAACATATCCGGAGTAATAGTCATTCACAATCCATCGACAAATTTTTTAAAATAGATGTTAAAAAGCAGATATGGTGGAAAAAACTACCATTGAAAGTTGGTTAAAAAAGCGGTGAGATATTGCGGGAAGTCAACAAATATGCTATAGTAAAAACAAGAGAACAACCGCCCACAAAAGTGGTTGACCTCATGGAAGATTAGAAAATCCGCCCTTTAATTGGTCAAAGTTTTAAGGGCGGATTTTGCTATGTAAAATTACTTATAAAATGTAAAAATAAATGTAAGTAATGCCAGAAGGAAAAGACCAAAAGTCAATAAATCCTTAAAATCAAATTGATTTTTCAATAGCATCACCCCCATTCTATGTAGAATGAGGTCGTACCACCCTGCAACACGGTTGTTCTAAGTAAAATTTTAACATATCCGGAGTAATAATCACTCACAATCTATCGACAAATTTCTCAAAATAGCGATAAAAAATCCGGGATATGTCCCGCAGAAAGCGTTTCAAGCTTTCCAAGGGACATATCCCGGATACATTTACTCATGCCGCAGCGCATCAATCGGATTGAGGTTTGCCGCTTTTATGGATGGCAGCAGGCCGAAAAGGATACCGATAGCCATTGAGAAAACTACGGAGAATATAATGGCGGGTACGCTGATAGCCGATGGCGTTTGTGAAACTTTTGAAATAACCTGGGCCATGACGATACCGGCCACGACGCCGATAATACCGCCGAGGCTGGTCAATACGGCAGCTTCGGTCAAAAACTGGGCGAGAATCCGTCGTTTTCTGGCGCCGATAGCTTTTTTCAGGCCAATCTCGCGGGTCCGTTCAGTGACTGATACAAGCATGATGTTCATAACGCCGATGCCGCCAACAAGAAGGGAAATGCTCGCAATCCATATTAACTGCTGGTTTGTGGCTGCACTGAGTTCCTGAAGATTTTTTGCCTGTTCCAGAAGGTCAGAGGCCTTATATTTTGTGTCCGTGGAGGTAACGCAGGCATTCAGAATGTCAGCGCATTTACGGCCCGCATTGCTCATTTCATCGGTGCTGGAGGCACGTATAATGAGGTTTTGCGGTTCATCATAGTTGTAAACAATCGGCCAGGCGGCATCCGGAATGAAGATAATACCGCCATCGCTGCTGGAAGCCATGTAATTGTAATAATCCTCGATGGAATTAATAACAGGCTTAAAGGTATTGGATTTTTCGCAAATACCGATGACTGTAAAGGGTTCTCCCTGAATTTCAATAGTTTGGTCAATCGGTTCATTGCCTCCGAAGAGGGAGTTGTAAGCGGCCGAATCTAAAATAGCCACTTTACGGAAGTTTTTATAGTCATCGGAGACAAAGCCGCGGCCCTTTTGCATTTGGTATCCGCAGGTGGAAAAATACTGAGTGTCAATACCGTAGATTTTCCCGCCGTTTAGGGAAGTATTGTGATAGTAAATTCCTTCCGCATAGTTTCTGCTCAAATAGAGGGAGGCATTTTCCACGCCCTCCACCTCCAGGATACTTTCGCGGATTTCATCCGTTATCACAGGGACACCCTGGGGAAGTCCGTTATAAGCGGGCTCATATTCCCAATCATTTTGATATAATTTTACTTCCACCGTATTATTTCCGGCGCCGACCAGATTTTGTTTAATCTGCTCGTTAGTTCCCTTGATAGTCGAAACAATGGAAATAATTGCGGCAATACCGATGATAATACCAAGCATTGTGAGGAAGGAGCGCATCTTATGGGACCAGATACCCTGGATGGAAAGTCTTATATTTTCAAGCATGCTGAAGTCCTCCTTTAGTAGTAGGAAGGAGTTTCTGATTCTTTGGTTTTAACCCCTTCTTTGACATCTTTCCCATACGGAAATGCAATTAAATCTTCGGTAGTAAGTCCGTTTTTAACTTCCTGATAATAGCCGTACATGATGGCCCCGGTTTCAATAACCTGTTTTTTCAAGCGGCCCCTTTCATCGGCGATAAAAACGAAGTATTCGCCGTTTTCCTCCCGGACATAGGCTTTTGGGATATAGAGTTTATCCGTACTGACTTCATTGGAGGATAAATTAATGCTGACCGACTGATTATTCTTGAAACCGCTCGTTTCACTTAAAAAAGCGGTAAAAGGGTAGTTTGAGGTGTTCGGATTCGTGCCATAGGAGGATGCGTTATCGGATACGGGATAGTCGGAAATCGAAGTGATTTCCGCTTCAGCCATCATGCCTGTCTCCATATTGGTGACGGAAATACGCTGGCCTATGGAGAGTTCTTCGCGTTTCAGCTCATTTACCGTGCCTTTCAGATAAAATCCGTCCTGGCTTGTGACCGAGATAAACGGAGTGCCGCTGTCGATGCCCGCAGCCGGGTCACCAACGGATTTAATCTGTCCGTTGACTGTGCTTAAGATCGTTCCGCTGGCAATTTCTTTGCGCATTTTTTCATATTTAAGAACGGCCTCTTTTCGGTCAATATTTAAAGTCGTCAATTGATTTTTCTTTTCTTTAAGTTGGCGATCCCTGTCCTCGGCGGTAATCCCGTCATAAGGGTTTTCCTCATTTTCACTGTCGGAATGAATGTCAGAAATCTGAGTGTTGTACTTATACATGAATTCTTCCAAAGTCATTTCATAAAAATCTTCCGGAATATCGAAATTATATCCATCCAGATAAATACGTTTTCCGATGGATGGAATTTGCAAAAATACAACCATAGGCTCCCCGATTTTTCGGCCCGTATCAGTGTCGAGCCCCTTGATTCGATAGAGAAAATCCGGCGTAATAACAGTTTCCGGCGCACATTTTACTGTGTAAATGTTTTTGGTGCCATCCTTTAAAAATAAAACAGTCTGGCGGTCCAGGCGGTAAACAATGGCATCCGGGTCTGCGATGGCTGTGCCCGGTGAAGAGAGAAGCTGATGGCCGCCGGCTTTCATAGAAACTTCCGGTACATTCATGCCGCCCATTCCGTCAGGCATATCCATACCCTCCATGCTGCCCGGGACATCATAGCCGACAGTGGCTGTTTCGAGAAAATGAATATCCCGGTTGGCAGCCTGAATCTGGAGGTCAATATTATCGATGGCCAGGGCCTGCATTTCCAAATCAAGATTTGCCAGTGTATTGTCCATAATCATTAAAGGGGTTCCAACGGAGACAGTATCGCCTTCGGCAACAAGAATCTCCTGGATAACCTGATTTTCTGTAATATAAACATCCTGGGTTAAATCAGTCGTTACAAAGCCGTAGGATGAATTGTCTTCCCACATTGGCGTGGAAATGGATGACACCGGGCTGACTTCAACACGGGTGTTGGCGCTTTTGTAAATACGGTAACCGCCAATGCTGACCGTCACAAGGGCAACGGCGGCGGCCACACTAATCGTTACTATCAATGGTTTTTTCATGAACCGGGGCCTCCTTTCCAGTGAGAATACCATCACGGATGATTGCCTGACGTTTGGCGTGGGCGGCAATGTCCGCATCGTGAGTAATCATAATAATTGTAATCCCTTCATTGTTGAGCTTCTGAAAAAGCTCCATAACCTGTTCCCCGGAGGTACTGTCCAGGGCGCCGGTCGGCTCATCAGCCAGAAGAATCGACGGATGGTTGACGATGGCTCTGGCGATGGCAACACGCTGCTGCTGACCGCCAGAGAGCTGCGTTGGTTTAAAATCAAGACGGTCGCCAAGGCCAACCCGCTCAAGAGCTTCGGTGGCCCGCTGGATACGTTCCTTTTTAGAAACGCCTGCATAAATCAGCGGAAGGTAGACATTTTCCAAAGCTGTCTGTTTCGGCAGAAGATGGAAACTCTGAAATACGAAGCCGATATTGTAAAGCCGGGTGTCCGAAAGCTCGTTATCCGAATAGGCCAGGACGTCCTGCCCATTTAAGCGATAGGCGCCGGACGTTGGCTTATCGAGGCAGCCGATAATATTCATCAAGGTTGTTTTGCCCGAACCGGAAGGCCCCATAATCGCCAGATATTCACCTTTTTCAACGGATAGAGAAATATCCTTCAGGATATGGACGGTCATTTTTCCCTGCATATAATCTTTATAAACATGTTCTAATTCTAATATCATTCAACTACTTCCTCCATACCGCCGACAGCGTTCATATCTGCGCCGCCCATATCTGCGCCGCCCATATCGGAACCGCTCATATCTGCGTCTCCCTGAGAAGCGGCATTGACGCAAGGCATACCTTCGGTTAATGTGTCATCCGGGAAGGCGATGGCGTCTTCCAGCGTGAGCCCTGAAGTGATTTCATATTCATCCATTGTTTCATCATGCTGCCCGGTAGTGATTTTGCGTTTTTCCAGCTTGTCATTTTTGCCGCAGACCCACGCATAGGCGTCATTGCCGTCAAAGACAAGATAATAGCTGGAAAGCCACAGGCCCTCTTTTGTTTCATTCTGGCCGACGTCCGGCTCCATAAATACATGCTGTCCAAGCATGAGAACTGCTTCATCGGATAATTCCACATAAAAATTATAAGAGGAAGAAGTGGTGTTCGTATCGCTGCCTGAGGAAATATACATGTTATTCTGATTGCTCACCGGATTTTCAGTATCCACTTCGGTGACCGTGCCCCGCCATACGAGGTCCTCATCGATTCTGGAATGAACGAGCATTTCCTGCCCGGTGCTGATAGCATACATATTTTGTTCATTAATAGTTCCCTTGATTCGATATTCATTATTGGAAAGAATTGTCATATAGGACGAATCATTGTCATATCCATAAGAATTTTGCGTGCCGTCGTTGATGGATTTCACAATGCCGTCGATTTCACTGGTGACGGTGGCGTTTTCCAGGGATTTGCGAATCTGATCGATTTCAACGCCTTTGCTTTTCTGATTGTATTCAGCGCGCTTGACATCATTCTGGGCTGTCAATATCTGAGTGGTGTAGGAAAATACTTCGCTTTCCGGGGCTTTTTCCTTTTCGGCCTGGAGAGTCTCTATCTGATTATAGAGTGTGGAAATCTCTGTGCCGATCCGTTCCAACTCCAGTTCGGCTTCGCTTAATTTCATTTGAATTTCATCAGTGTCATAGGCGAAGAGCGGGGCGCCCTTTGTTACCGTATCGCCTTCCTTAACGAAAACCTCCTTGACATTTTTATCAGAGGCTTTTTGAATTTTTACAGTTTTTTGCGGTTCTACAACGCCGGCATAACGGTTCACCATACCGGTTGTTGAGGTAGTCAGCATGGACACCGGAGTTGTGTAGGCAACGGCGCCGTCTGCTGAGGATGAAGATTTTCTGGAAACAAAAAACCAGATAATAATCAGAAGAATCAGAACAACCGCTGCGCCGGCAGATATAAAAATAATCTTTTTCTTTTTAGTCATATTTTTTTCCTCCAATAAAAAATGTGTGCATATAGTAGTAGTATAACATATATCCGGGACTATCAGCGGAAAATTATGTTAAAAGAAAAAAATTAAGAATTACGAAAGAAAATCCAAGGAATTGAAATTGAAGAGTTGACAGTGGAAAAAATATATAATATGATTAAGATTGCGAAAAACGAAGATGGAGACAGTAGCTTTATAGGAAGTTTCCCAGAGAGTCCGGGAGGGTGGAAGCCGGATATCAGTAATATAAAGTCGAAAATCACTCCGGAGTTGTGAACTGAAAGTCCGAAAGGATTGTAGGGGAGACGGCATCCCGCCGTTATCGGGAGGACATATGATAGTATGTCTCTGCATAGGTGGTATAATGATAGTTTTTTCAGGGCTTTCATCCTTTGCGGATGGAGGCCCTTTGCTATGAGCCCTTGGCGAGGTATTTTCGAGCCTAGTGCGAATGCACTCCGGGAAACTTAGCGAGGTATTTTCGAGCTTAGTTGAGCGGAGTTACCTGTAGAGCCCTTGGCGAGGTATTAAAGGAATATAAAAGGAGGAATTATAGTGTACGAAAAAGTTTCTACGAATATGAATTTTGTGGAAAGAGAAAAGAACGTAGAAAAATTCTGGCAGGAAAATGACATTTTCAAGAAGAGTATTGAATCCCGGAAGCATGCTCCGGAATATACATTTTATGACGGCCCGCCGACGGCCAATGGAAAACCGCATATTGGCCATGTGCTGACCCGTGTTATCAAGGATATGATTCCGCGTTATAAGACGATGAAAGGCTATCAGGTGCCTAGAAAGGCCGGATGGGATACCCATGGCCTGCCGGTGGAATTGGAAGTGGAAAAGCTGCTCGGCCTGGATGGAAAGGAACAGATTGAGGAGTATGGCCTGGTTCCTTTTATTGACAAGTGCAAAGAGAGTGTATGGAAATATAAAGGCATGTGGGAAGATTTCTCCGGTACAGTTGGTTTCTGGGCGGATATGGACCATCCATATGTGACTTATCATGATGATTATATTGAATCTGAGTGGTGGGCATTGAAACAGATTTGGGAAAAAGGTTTATTATATAAAGGCTTTAAAGTTGTTCCTTACTGTCCGCGCTGCGGCACGCCGCTGTCAGCCCAGGAGGTTGCTCAGGGTTATAAGGATGTAAAGGAACGTTCCGCCATCGTTCGATTCAAGGTTGTCGGAGAGGATGCTTACATTCTGGCATGGACGACCACTCCGTGGACACTGCCGTCCAACGTGGCGCTTTGTGTCAATGCGGATGAAGATTATGCAAAGGTTAAGGCGGCTGACGGCTATACCTATTATATGGCGGAAGCATTGCTGGATACGGTGCTCGGCAAGCTGAAAACAGAAGATGCCCCGGCATACGAAGTTCTTGCGACCTTCAAAGGAAAAGAACTTGAATATAAAGAATATGAACCGCTCTATGAGGCAGCGGCAAAGATTGCTGAAAAACAGCATAAAAAAGCATTTTATGTGCTGTGCGACGAATATGTTACCCTGACAGATGGTACCGGCGTTGTTCATCAGGCGCCGGCATTTGGTGAAGACGATGCCCGGGTAGGCCGCAAATATGACATGCCGTTCGTACAGCTTGTTGACTCCAAAGGCAACATGACAGAGGATACGCCGTTTGGAGGCAAGTTTGTAAAGAAAGCAGACCCGCTGGTTTTGGAGGATTTGGAAAAACGGGGACTTCTCTTTGATGCGCCGAAATTTGAACACAGCTATCCGCATTGCTGGCGTTGCGATACTCCGCTGATCTACTATGCAAGAGAATCCTGGTTTATCAAAATGACTGCGGTCAGAGAGGATTTGATTCGCAATAATAATACAATCAACTGGATTCCTGAAAGTATCGGAAAAGGCCGTTTCGGCGATTGGATTGAAAATGTTCAGGACTGGGGCATCAGCCGTAACCGTTATTGGGGAACGCCGTTAAATATCTGGGAGTGTGAATGCGGTCATCAGCATTCCATCGGAAGCCGTCAGGAATTATATGAGATGAGCGGTAACGAAGCTGCAAAAACTGTGGAATTACATCGCCCATATATTGATGAAATTACAATCACATGTCCGAAGTGCGGCAAGCCGATGAAGCGTGTGCCGGAGGTTATTGACTGCTGGTTCGATTCCGGCTCTATGCCGTTTGCACAGCATCATTATCCGTTTGAAAATGAAGAGGTATTTAAGGCCCAGTTCCCGGCAGACTTTATTTCGGAAGCGGTGGATCAGACCCGCGGCTGGTTCTATTCCCTGTTGGCGATTTCCACTCTTCTTTTTAACGAAGCGCCATATAAAAATGTTATCGTTCTCGGCCATGTTCAGGATGAAAATGGCCAGAAGATGAGTAAATCCAAAGGAAATGCAGTAGACCCCTTTGAAGCGCTGGAAACCTATGGCGCAGATGCGATTCGCTGGTATTTCTATGTGAATTCCGCCCCATGGCTGCCAAACCGTTTCCACGGAAAGGCTGTTGTGGAAGGACAGCGTAAATTTATGGGTACATTGTGGAATACTTACGCATTTTTTGTCCTCTATGCGAATATTGATGAATTTGATGCTACAAAATATACATTAGACTATGAAAAATTATCCGTTATGGATAAATGGCTGTTGTCCAAATTGAATACTCTGATTAAAGAAGTGGATGACGACCTTGGAAATTACCGGATTCCGGATGCGGGCCGTGCCCTTCAGGAATTTGTGGATGATATGAGTAACTGGTATGTTCGCCGGAGCCGCGAGCGTTTCTGGGCAAAGGGTATGCCGCAGGATAAGATTAATGCCTATATGACATTGCATACAGCCCTTGTGACTGTGGCAAAGGTTGCTGCTCCGATGATTCCGTTTATGACAGAGGATATTTATCAGAATCTGGTTCGCAGCATCGATAAGACTGCTCCGGAGAGTATCCATCTGTGCGACTTCCCGCAGGAGAATGAAGCTTTTATTGATCATGAGCTGGAAGCCAATATGGATTTGGTACTTCAGATTGTTGTGGCGGGCCGTGCCTGCCGTAATACGGCAAACATCAAAAACCGTCAGCCGATTGGCCAGATGTATGTGAAGGCCGATTTTGAGCTGCCGGAATTCTATCAGGAAATCGTGGAAGATGAGCTGAATGTGAAAAAGATGGCTTTTGCCGAGGATGTGAGCGCATTTACATCCTATACCTTTAAACCGCAGCTGCGTACCGTTGGGCCGAAGTATGGAAAACTTCTCGGCGGTATCAAACAGTATCTGAGCAGTGTCGACGGCAACAAAGCAATGGCAGAACTTAAAGAAAAGGGACAGCTTACATTTGATGTGAACGGCCAGGAGGTAGCTCTTCTGGAAGAGGATTTGCTGATTGATTCTGCTCAGACCGAAGGCTATGTTTCTGTGACAGACAGAAATGTCACGGTTGTTCTGGATACCCAGTTGACAGAAGAACTGATTGAGGAAGGCTTCGTGCGCGAAATCATTTCAAAGATTCAGACAATGCGTAAGGAAGCGGATTTTGAGGTGATGGACCACATTGTTCTCTCTATGAAAGGCAATGATAAACTGAAAGCGATTACAGAAAAGAACGCTGAGGGCGTAAAGAAGGATGTTCTCGCGGAAGAAGTAATCTTCGGAAGTACAGATGGCTATGTGAAAGAATGGAATATCAATGGCGAGACAGTGACACTGGGGGTTAAGAAAGTCTGAGAATACAGAATAATGGAGGTAAACTCATTGGAAACAAATACAAAAACAGTAGTAAAGAACCCGACAGCAATTGGTTTTGACAAAGAAGTTTTTAAGAAAAATGTATTAGATAATTTAAAAGTTTTGTTCCGTAAGACGTTGGAAACAGCGAGTCAGCAGGAAATTTTCCAGGCGGTGGCTTTTGAGGTAAAAGATTTAATCGTTGACCGCTGGCTTGCGACACAGAAAGCCTTTAAGAAACAGGATGCAAAATATGTTTATTATTTATCCATGGAGTTTTTGATGGGCAGAGCCCTCGGAAATAACCTGATTAACCTGTGCTGCTATGAAGATGTGGCAGCGGTTCTCGAGGAACTCGGACTGGATATCAATGTTTTGGAAGACCAGGAGCCGGATGCGGCTCTTGGCAACGGCGGTCTGGGCCGTCTGGCAGCCTGCTTTATCGAGTCCCTGTCCACTCTGAATTACCCGGTATATGGCTGCGGCATCCGCTATAAATACGGTATGTTCAAACAGGAAATCCATGACGGTTATCAGGTTGAAGTGCCGGATAACTGGCTGGAAAACGGCAATCCATTTGAAATTAAACGGCCGGAGTATACTCAGACAGTTAAGTTCGGCGGCTATGTTCGGATTGAATGGGATGCGGAGCGGCAGAGAAATCGTTTTATCCATGATGGCTATCAGGCAGTTCATGCGGTGCCATATGATATTCCGGTTGTCGGTTACAATAATAATGTGGTAAACGCACTCCGAATCTGGGATGCACAGCCAATTCAGGAATTTAACCTGGCTTCCTTTGATAAAGGAGACTATCTTCACGCTGTAGAGCAGGAGAACCTGGCAAAGAATATTGTTGACGTGCTTTATCCAAATGATAACCACTACAGCGGCAAAGAGCTGCGCCTCAAACAGCAGTATTTCTTTGTATCTGCCAGTGTTCAGCAGGCAATCAAAAAATATAAAGAATGTCATTCGGATTTGCATAAACTGCCGGAGAAAGTCTGCTTCCAGTTGAATGACACCCATCCGACGGTGACTGTACCCGAATTGATGCGTATCCTTCTTGATGAAGAGGGGATGGAATGGGACGAAGCATGGGAAATTACAACAAAATGCTGTGCCTATACCAATCATACAATTATGGCGGAAGCTTTGGAAAAATGGCCGGTTGACTTATTTATGCGCCTGCTTCCGAGAATTTATCAGATTGTACAGGAAATTAACCGCCGCTTCCTTATCGAAGTGGAGGAACGTTATCCGAATCAGTATAATAAGATTCGGAGCATGGCGGTTCTCTATGAAGGCCAGGTCCGCATGGCAAATATGGCGATTGTCGCCGGCTTCTCGGTGAACGGCGTGGCCCGTCTGCATACGGAGATTCTTAAGAAACGGGAATTGAGAGATTTCTATGAAATGATGCCGGAGAAATTTAATAATAAGACCAACGGTATCACTCAGCGGCGTTTTCTTCTTCACGGCAATCCGCTGCTGGCTTCCTGGGTGACAGAAAAAATCGGAACGGATGCCTGGATAACGGACCTTCCGCTGATCA
>URND01000099.1 GCA_900549105.1 uncultured Eubacteriales bacterium | reverse complement strand
GTCTGTTCTACAATGGAGAGTTTTCAGGAAAGTTTGTGGTGAACACAGAACCTTATTTGGAAATTTATTCTGCGGACAATGCTGAGAGTGAAGTCGCGGGCAAGATATACCCGGCTTCCGGCGGCGTGGTTGAAGAATGGGGGCCTGAATGGACGAAGGTTTCTTCGGGCAATGTCACAGGATATATCTCCACAAAAGATATTTCAATCGGCTATGATGCCGAGATGCTGGCAAAGGAAATCGGCCGCCGTGAGGTAACGGTGACAGTTGAATCCCTGAATATCCGCCAGGCGGCTGATGCGAACAGCGATGTGGTTGCAACAGCCATTGAGAGTGAAGTTTTTCCGGTAGTAGAAAGCGGAGAAGAATGGACTCAGATTAATTTCGGCGAAGGCGAAGGCTTCGTAGCCACTGAATATGTGGAAGAGAAACTGGAACTGGGCGAAGCAGTGTCCATAGCTGAGGAAGAAGAAATGGCGGCTGCAGATTCAACAGAACAGGCAGCCGGAAATCAGGTAAATGAAGGACAGGCAAGTTCCGGCCAGCCGGCGGAAAGCGCAGTTACTTCTTCGGCCTTATCTGTATCATCCGATGAAGTGTACTTACTGGCCTGTATGGTTTATGTGGAATCGGGTGCAGAGCCTTATGAAGGACAGTTGGCTGTGGCCAATGTCATTCTGAACCGGGTAAAGGATCCTAGATTTGATGATACCATTGCCGAAGTTATCTATGCACCGGGACAGTTCCCGGGAGCCCATAACGGAGTTCTTGATAACGTACTTTACAGCGGTCCAAGCGAATCCTGCATGCGGGCTGCTGAGGAAGCGTTGGCAGGAGTCAATAATATCGGTGGATATTATTACTTTAATGGATATGTAGATTTATCAACCGTAAGCGAGTATCTTGTTATCGGCGGACATACATTCTACAACTATTAAAAAATAAACAAGCTGAGTATGGATTTAAAAGGGTTTTGAATGTGATACAATTTACATTCAGGGCCCTTTTTGCTTGCCGTTTTCAGGGTTTCGTATTATAATAATCAATGGACTACAAGAGAGGAAGATGACCATGAAATTTGGCACCATTGCCAGCGGCAGCAGCGGCAACTGTTTATATGTGGGAAATGAGGAAACCCATATTCTTATCGATGCCGGAATCAGCTGCAAACGGATATGCGAAGGATTAAAGGCTTTTGCGCTGGAGGGAAAGGATATACAGGGAATTTTGATTACCCATGAACATGCGGACCACATTTCCGGTCTCGGCGTGCTTTCAAGAAAGTTCCATATTCCGATTTATGCGACGGAAGGGACTCTGCGTCAGATTTCGGAGATGGGAACACTGGGCAAGATTGATTCGGATTTATTCCAGCCGATTGAGGCCGGACGGGAATTCAAGGTCGGAAATCTTTCGATGGAATCCTTTTCTATTTCCCACGATGCGGCGGACCCGGTAAGCTTTCTTGTCCGGGATGGCGAAAAGAAGGTGGGAATGGTGACGGATTTGGGGTATTATGACGAGGCCGTTGTTGAACGGCTGAAAGATTCCAACCTGCTCTATGTGGAAGCAAATCATGATATACATATGCTTCAGGCAGGCCCTTATCCATATTATCTGAAACGGCGGATTCTTGGTGAGCGGGGCCATCTGTGTAATGAGAAAGCGGCCCAGCTGGTTGCCGAATTGATGAATAACCGGCTGAAACAGGTCATTCTCGGACATTTGAGCAAGGAGAACAATTATCCGGATTTGGCGCTGGCCACAGTAAAAAATGAGGTTGAGAATTCGGTAAACGTAGAGGTAGCTCCGAGAAGTTATGCAGGACATTTATTTGACCTGGCGTTATAGGAATATAGGAGGAACAAAGCATGAAAAAGACAATTATTACTGTAATTGGGAAAGACACCGTAGGAATTATTGCAAAAGTATGTACCTATCTGGCAGAGAATAATGTAAATATCCTGGATATTTCTCAGACAATCGTGCAGGATTATTTTAATATGATGATGATAGTAGATGCGAATGCCGCTTCAAAGGAATTCGAAATTTTATCCAAAGAGTTAAAAGAAATCGGCGAACAGATTGGCGTAAAAATCAAGATGCAGCATGAAGACATTTTTAATTGTATGCACAGAATTTAAGAGGTGACATCATGATTAATTTATATGAGGTACAGGAAACCAATAAGATGATTGAAGAGTCCAATCTGGATGTGCGGACGATTACTATGGGAATCAGCCTTTTAGACTGCTGCGATACGGATGTGCATAAAGTTTGCGAAAATATTTATCATAAGATTACGACAAAGGCAAAAAACCTTGTATCCACCGGCTGTGAGATTGAAAATGAATTTGGTATTCCGATTGTAAATAAACGAATCTCCGTGACACCGATCAGTCTGATTGGCAGCTCCTGCTGCAAGACTGTCGATGATTATGTGGCAATTGCAAAGACACTTGATAAGGCAGCTCTTGAAGTGGGCGTCAATTTCCTTGGCGGCTATTCGGCCCTTGTTTCTAAAGGTATGACAGCCAGCGACCGTTTATTGATTGAGTCCATTCCGAAAGCGCTGGCTTCCACGGAGAGGGTATGCAGTTCAGTGAATGTCGGTTCAACAAAAACAGGAATTGATATGGACGCGGTGAAACTGCTCGGAGAAAAAATTCTTGAGACGGCAGAACTGACAAAAGAAGCCGATTCTCTTGGCTGCGCCAAACTGGTTGTTTTCTGCAACGCGCCGGATGATAATCCGTTTATGGCCGGAGCTTTCCACGGCGTTACCGAGGGGGATGTGGTTATCAATGTCGGCGTCAGCGGACCGGGCGTTGTCAAACGTGCTTTGGAAAAGGTTCGCGGCGAGGATTTTGGCACGCTTTGTGAAACAATTAAAAAGACGGCCTTTAAAGTTACCCGCGTAGGCCAGCTGGTGGCCCAGGAGGCTTCAAGGCGGTTGAATGTGCCTTTTGGTATTATCGATTTATCGCTGGCTCCAACGCCGGCGGTGGGCGACAGTGTTGCTGAAATTCTGGAGGAAATCGGTTTGGAATCGGTTGGGGCCCCTGGGACGACAGCCGCTCTGGCCCTTTTAAATGACCAGGTAAAGAAGGGCGGCGTTATGGCTTCCTCCTATGTCGGCGGGCTTTCCGGCGCCTTTATTCCGGTTTCTGAGGATCAGGGAATGATCGACTCGGTTCAGGCCGGCGCTTTGACACTGGAGAAACTGGAAGCCATGACCTGTGTCTGCTCGGTAGGCCTTGACATGATTGCGATTCCGGGGGATACTCCGGCAACAACGATTTCCGGTATCATTGCCGATGAAATGGCTATCGGCATGATTAATCAGAAAACAACTGCGGTACGGCTGATTCCGGTTATCGGAAAGGATGTCGGCGAGATGGTTGAGTTCGGCGGCCTTTTGGGCTATGCGCCGATTATGCCGGTAAATCGTTTTGGCTGTGAAGCCTTTGTGAATCGGGGCGGACGTATTCCGGCGCCAATTCACAGTTTTAAGAATTAATAGATAAATGGGGGAATCATAATGTCTGAAGTATTAAAAGGATTGGAACCTGAAAGGGTATTTCACTATTTTGAGGAAATCTGCGGGATTCCCCATGGGTCTGGGAATGAGAAGGCTATCAGTGATTACTGCGTGGCCTTTGCAAAATCTCACGATTTGTGGGTGCGCCAGGATGAAGCGAATAATGTCGTTATCCGGAAACCTGCATCAGCCGGCTATGAGAATGCGCCGGTAGTCATGCTTCAGGGCCATATGGATATGGTGTGTGAAAAAAACAGCGATGTGGATTTTGATTTTGAAAAGGAAGGGCTGAGATTAAGAGTTGACGGAGACTTCGTTTCCGCTGATGGAACAACCCTTGGCGGCGACGATGGGATTGCCGTTGCTTTTGCCCTGGCGATTCTTGAGGATGACAGCCTTGAACACCCGGAACTGGAAGTTGTCATTACCACTGATGAAGAGGTGGGCATGAAGGGAGCCAGCGTGCTGGATGTCAGCGACCTGAAGGCAAGCTGTCTTTTAAATCTGGATAATGAGAGCGAAGGTCAGATTTTAACTTCCTGTGCCGGAGGAATGAAAAGCCGGGCGTCCCTCCCGGTGCGTTTTGTTGGCTGGGAAGGCGTTGGCGCTGAACTGAAAATCAGCGGTTTAAAAGGCGGTCATTCCGGGGCCGAAATTCACTGCGGCAGGGCAAATGCCAATCGTCTGCTTGGCCGTTTCCTTTTTGAATTGAACAAAGAATTGAATGTGGGTGTCCGCGAGGTCAGCGGCGGTATGAAGGATAATGCCATTCCGCGGGAAGCTCAGGCAAAAATCGTGCTTCGGCCGGAGGATGTGGCCAGGGCCAAAGAAATCAGAGATAAGTTTGCCGCAGATATTCAGGATGAATTTGGCGTTTCAGATAGTCGGATTCGAATTGAATTGAAGATAGAAAGTGAAAAAGAGGAAGAATTTAAAATCTTCCATCCGGCAGATATGGAACGTATATTATTTATGTTCATACAATCGCCAAACGGTATTCAGACAATGAGTATGGAACTTCCGGGATTGGTTGAAAGTTCTTTAAATATGGGTATTGTCCGCACTGAAGGGGACGAGGTCAGCTTTTGCTGGGCTGTTCGAAGCAGTAAGAAGAGTTTGAAATTCTATATCAGCAATCAACTGGCTTATATGACCGAGTTTCTTGGCGGTACTTACAGCTATGACGGAGAGTATCCGCACTGGTCTTATCGAAGCCATTCGCCGATTCGGGAGACTGTGGCGGCCACCTATAAAGAATTATTCGGAAAAGACGCCAATATTGAAGCCATTCATGCCGGACTGGAATGTGGACTGATTTCAGAGAAAATGCCGGATTTGGATATTGTTGCTATGGGACCGGATATTTTTGATATTCATACGCCGGATGAGCATTTGAGCATTGCATCGGTTCAGCGGACTTATCGCCTGATTCGTACCATTCTGAGCCGGATGAAAGTCTGAGTCATCGAAGGGCGAATAAAAAAGTTCTTATCAATTTCCTCCTTGCATATATTTATAGCAGTATATGTGAGGAGGTTTTTTATGGACCAGTTTAATCTTTATAAAGATATTCAGGCCAGAACCGGCGGGGAAATTTACCTTGGGGTCGTTGGCCCGGTTCGGACCGGCAAGTCTACCTTTATCAAACGGTTTATGGATATGATGGTAATTCCCCGAATTGCAGACGTACATAGCCGGGAACAGGCGAAGGATGAATTGCCCCAGAGCAGCGGCGGCACGGTGATCATGACATCTGAGCCGAAATTTATTCCAAAGACAGCGGTGGAGATTCCGGTGGATGACGATGTGCAGGTAAAAATCCGGTGCATTGACTGTGTTGGCTTTATGGTGGAGGGAGCCTCGGGGCATGAGGAGAACGGTGCGGAGCGGATGGTGATGACTCCCTGGTATAATGAACCGGTGCCCTTCACGAAGGCGGCGGAAATCGGCACTCAGAAGGTGATTCATGAACATGCGACCATCGGACTTGTGGTGACCTCTGACGGAAGCTTTGGCGATATTCCGAGACAGCATTATGTACCCGCAGAGGAGAAGGCCGTTGAAGAATTGAAGAAAATCGGCAAGCCTTTTATGATTCTGCTGAATTCCGTACGGCCTTATTCCGAGGAAGCCCAGGAATTGCGCCAGTCTCTTGAGAATAAATATCAGGTTCAATGCATGTCTTTAAATTGTGACCAGCTGAAAAAACAGGATGTGGAGGCAATGATGCAGTCCCTTCTCTATGAATTTCCTGTGGCAGACATGGAATTTTATCTGCCGAGATGGCTGGATGTGCTTCCTAAAACCCATGAACTGAAGGGGCAGATTATTGCCATGCTGAAGGAACTTCTGTCCAATACCCGCTCCATGAGGGATTTTCGCAAAAATGAAGATTATTTCAGCCAGCCATGGCTGAAAAAGTATTATGTGGAGCAGATGGATATGTCCAGCGGACGAATTAAAATTCATATGGAGCTGGATATGAAGTATTACTATGAGATGCTCTCCGAATTAATCGGCAGCGAGGTTCAGGGCGAATATGAGTTTTATCGGATGATTAAAGATTTGGCAGATAAGCGGGAAGAGTTTGGAAAGGTGTCCCAGGCGGTGGCCGCGGTCAAGGGGCAGGGCTACGGCATGGTGACACCGAAGGCGGAGGAAGTTATTTTTGAGGAGCCGGAACTGATTCGCCATGGCAGCAAGTATGGGGTCAATATCAAAGCCCATGCGCCGTCCATCCATATGATTCAGGCAACCATTGAAACGGAGATTGCCCCGATTGTCGGCACTCAGGAACAGGCGGAAGATTTGATTCGCTATATTCGGGCCAACAGCCGGGAAAGTCAGGGAGAAATGTGGAATACGCTGATTTTCGGTAAATCCGTCGGCCAGTTGGTGGAAGAGGGGATTCAGACAAAGGTGGCCCGGATGACCGATGAAAGCCAGACAAAATTGCAGGAAACCTTACAGAAGATTATTAACGACAGCAATGGCGGCGTTGTTTTTGTTATTATATAAGGCTTTTATGGGATTATTTGCATTTTGCAGATAGTCCCTTTTTTTCGGAGTATTTGACCTTCCGTCATAAACAGATTGCCTTTCTTCCCTAATAATGTTAATATTAAATATGTATGCCCAAAAACAGGTTTGGAATGGGGTGAAGGATAATGATGAAAGTGACGATGTATACGGATGGTTCAGCCAGGGGGAATCCTGACGGTCCCGGCGGATACGGAACAATTTTAGAGTATATAGATACAAAGGGACAGCTTCATGTGAAGGAAATGTCCCAGGGATATATAAAGACAACGAATAATCGAATGGAAATGATGGCGGCCATTGTGGGCTTTGAAGCGCTGAACCGGCCCTGCCGGGTGGATGTTTTCTCAGATTCCCAGTATTTGATCAATGCCTTTAATAAGCACTGGATTGAAAACTGGATAAAAAAGGGATGGACAAGGGGGAAAAATGAGCCGGTGAAAAACACCGATTTGTGGAAACGGCTCTTAAAAGCTTCCGAGTCCCATCAGGTAACCTGGAACTGGGTCAAAGGGCATGACGGCCATCCCCAGAATGAACGCTGCGACACTCTGGCTACGACGGCGGCCGACAGCGGCAATTTAATCGAAGATGAAATAACAGAGTAATGAGGGATAGAATGAAGAAATCATTGAAAGAACAGCTGCCGGAAACCTTTGTCCTGCGGATGAAAGAACTGCTCGGCAGCGAATATGAAGCCTTTTCAGACAGTTATGAGGAAAAAACCTATGCGGGCCTGCGTATGAATACGCTGAAAATCACCCCGGAGGAATATCTTAAACTGACATCTCAGGCGTTGGAACCGGTATCCTGGTGCCCGACAGGCTTCTATTACAGCGGAAGCCGGGAATATTCCAAAAATCCGTTGTATCATGCCGGATTATATTATATCCAGGAACCAAGCGCCATGTTTCCGGCCCAGGTGCTTCCCGTGTCGCCGGGGGATATTATCCTCGATATGTGTGCGGCGCCGGGCGGCAAGAGTACGGCTCTGGCCGCAAAGCTTCAGGGGACAGGTCTCCTTGTATCCAATGATATCAGTGCATCCAGGGCCAAGGCTCTGCTTAAAAATATTGAAGCCAGCGGTGTGAGGAACAGTATTGTCTTAACAGAGGACCCTAAAAATCTTGCCGGGCCTTTTGAGGGCTGTTTTGATAAAATACTTATCGATGCGCCATGTTCCGGCGAAGGTATGTTTCGAAAAGAGCCTTCGATGATGAAGGCCTGGGAGAAAAACGGCCCGGAGTTTTTTTCAAAGCTTCAGCGTGAGATTGTCGACAGCGGAATTCGCATGCTGAAGGCCGGGGGCATGATGGTTTATTCAACCTGTACATTTTCTGTGGAAGAAAACGAAGGAACGCTCCAATATATTCTGGAAAACTATCCGGATATGCACGTTGTTCCGATTGGGCAGGGAGGAGAAGGACTGGCTTCGGCCCACCCGGAATGGGTGGACGGATTTGAGGAAATTCGCCATGCAAAACGGCTCTGGCCCCATTATCTGAAAGGCGAGGGACATTTTACCGCCCTATTAAAAAAAGACGGCGAGCCGTCGGAAACTTTATGGGCGGAGGAAACCGGGAATATAAAGGAACTGCCGGAAGAATTTGCCGGATTTTTAAGGGAAAGCGGCGTCCGGATGGATTTTGAACCGTCGCGGCTTATGCTGCAGGGAGACCATTTAAGCTATCTGCCGGAGCATGCCCCGGCCCTTGGAAGGCTGCGCCGGATGCGTACCGGATGGTACCTGGGAGATATTAAGAAAAAACGTTTTGAGCCGTCCGGCTTTTTTGCCCGGGGGCTGGAACCGTCCGAATGCAGCCATTGGATTGATTTGGAACTGTCGGACGCCCGCGTCATTAAATATTTGAAATGCGAAACATTGGAAGTATCGCCGGAACTTCCAAATGGATGGTATATTGTCGGCGTCTGCGGCCATTCTCTCGGATGGGGAAAAGTGTCCGGCGGCACATTAAAGAATAAATACCCATCGGGATGGCGCTGGCAGTGAGTCTTTGCGGCAACAGGAGATTTAAAAAGTGAGATTGGATAAATATTTGACCGAAATGGGTCTGGGCAGCCGGAGCGAGGTAAAGCAGGGAATTCGCAAAGGGGCCGCCCGGGTTAATGGAGAAACTGTAGCCCGGCCGGAGTACAAAGTATCCGGTGAAGATAAAGTTTTTTGGAAAGGCACACCGGTGGACTTTGTTGAATATGAATACATTATGCTCAATAAACCGGCCGGGGTTATTTCTGCCACGGAAGATGCCAGAGAAAAAACCGTAGTGGATTTGATTCAGGACAGCCGGAGAAAGGATTTATTTCCGGTGGGACGGCTGGACAGGGATACGGAAGGGCTTCTTTTGCTAACCAATGACGGAAAGCTGGCCCACAGGCTTTTATCGCCGCGCCATCATGTGGCAAAGGTTTATTATGCCGTCGTTTCCGGCATTATGACAGAGGCGGATGTCAAAAGCTTTGCGGAAGGGCTTTATGTGGATGAAGAATTGACGGCGCTGCCGGCAGAACTTGAAATCCTCGCAGTCCATCCGAAAGCCGGAGAACCGGGCTGCAGAGACGGCAAAGCCCCGGAAGAAACTTCGGAAATCCGGCTGAAAATTTATGAGGGCAAGTTTCATCAGGTTAAACGGATGGTTCATGCCGTGGGAAAAGAAGTTATTTACTTAAAACGGCTTTCCATGGGAAGTCTCAGGCTGGATGAAACCCTCAGACCGGGAGAGTATCGACAATTATCAACCAGTGAACTGGAGGAACTGTATGCTGAATAATATCGAAGCGGTTTTGTTCGATTTGGACGGAACATTAGTCGAATCCATGTCCATGTGGGGAGACATTGATGTGGATTATCTGAAAAAATTCCATTTGCCTGTGCCGAAGGGGCTGCAGCAGGCAATTGAAGGTCTGAGCATGTATCAGACGGCGGTTTACTTCAAAGAAAATTTTGCCATCAAGGACAGTCTGGAGAAGATTATGGATGACTGGAATCGGATGGCCTATGAGAAATATACGACGGATATTCCGTTAAAATCGGGTGTCCGCGCTTTTTTGGATAAATTAAAATGGAAAAAGATTCCTTGCGGTATTGCCACAAGCAATTCGCGGATATTGACAGAGGCAATTTTAAAAAGCCATCAGGTTGAGGATTATTTTTCAGCTATGGTGACCGGAGATGAGATTATCAATGGCAAGCCGGACCCGGAAGTTTATCTGGAAGCGGCAAAAAAACTGGGGGCCAATCCGGAAAGGTGTCTTGTTTTTGAAGATATCCCCTTCGGGATTATTGCCGGAAAAAGGGCGGGGATGACGGTTTGTGCCGTTGAAGATGAATATTCTATGAAAGACAGAGAAGAAAAAATCCGTCTTGCAGATTTTTATATAAAAAGCTATGAGGAACTATTATGATTAAAGATTTTTTACCGGTTTGTAAAGCGGATATGGAAGCCAGAGGATGGGATGAGGTGGATTTTACCTATGTCATCGGCGATGCCTATGTGGACCATCCCTCCTTTGGCCATGCGATTATCAGCCGGGTATTGGAGGCTAATAATTACCGGGTCGGAATTATTTCCCAACCGGACTGGAAGAACAGGAAGAGCATCGATATCTATGGAAAGCCGAGGCTTGGTTTTATCATCAGCGCCGGGAATATGGATTCGATGGTCAATCATTATACGGTATCTAAAAAACGCCGTCATAATGATGCCTATACGCCGGGCGGTGTTTATGGAAAACGCCCGGATTACGCCACTGTGGTATACGGCAATCTGATTCGCCAGACCTATAAAGATGTTCCCATTATTATCGGCGGGATTGAAGCTAGCCTGAGACGGCTGGCCCATTATGATTATTGGAGCGATACGCTGAAGCGCTCTGTGCTCCTGGATTCGGGGGCGGACCTGCTCCTTTACGGTATGGGCGAGCGGTCTATCGTGGAGGTGGCGGACGCCCTTGACAGCGGCCTGGATATCCGGGATATTACTTTTATTCCGGGAACTGTTTATAAGACAAAATCTCTGGAATCCGTCTACGATGCCATCGTTCTGCCATCTTTTAATGAGCTGAAAGAGAGCAAGCGCAAATATGCGGAAAGTTTTTATACCCAGTATATGAATACGGATCCCTTCAGCGGACAGAGAATGGTTGAAAAATATGGAGAGCATCTCTATGTGGTGCAGAATCCGGCGTCAAAGCCTTTGACAACGGCAGAGATGGATAGGGTATATGGCCTGAATTATATGCGTACTTATCATCCTTCCTATGAAGCGGCCGGGGGAGTTCCGGCTATCGAGGAAGTTAAATTCAGCCTTGTAAGCAACCGGGGCTGTTTCGGCGGCTGCAGCTTCTGTGCTCTGACATTTCATCAGGGGCGGATTATTCAGACTCGAAGCCATGAATCGATTATCAATGAAGCAAAGGCCTTTACATGGGATTCGGATTTTAAGGGATATATCCATGATGTGGGCGGGCCGACGGCGAATTTCCGGCATCCTTCCTGCCAAAAGCAGCTGACAAAGGGTGTCTGTAAAAATAAGCAGTGCCTTTTCCCTGAACCGTGCAAAAATCTTT
>URND01000098.1 GCA_900549105.1 uncultured Eubacteriales bacterium | reverse complement strand
CCATGGATATAGCCGATATTCAGAAAATGGCCGATGAGACAAGGGCTGAGTTAAATAAATTATTTCATGGGCCGGGGGCGGAGTCCGTTGTGTTCACACCGGGGGTCGGCGCTGCTTTGGATGCAGTGATTCGGGCGCTCTTTAAAGATGGCGACCATGTGTTGATTTCATCTATGGAAAGTGACGATGTGATGAATGCGCTGAATGTCATTGGCCATGAGGCGGACAATGGTGTTTCCGGCGGCGTGGAGTATACCCGGATACCGTGCAATGAGAAGGGCCAGCTTGTTTTATTTGACCCGTTAAAGGGGGAAAAGGGTTTTGATGCGGTGGAAAAACTGCTTCGGCCAAATACGAAGGCTGTGATCGTGAATCATGCTTCGGAGGTCAGCGGCACAATTCTGCAGGCAAAAGAAATCGCTGAATTCGCCAGAAGACATGGTCTGCTTGTTATTGTCAACGTGGCCCAGACGGCCGGCTGCGTTCCGATTTTTATGAATATTTGGGGCGTGGATGTGCTGACCTTCTCTGGCGGCTATGGGCTTTATGCGACTGAAAAAATCGGCGGTTTTGTTGCGAGCGAACGGGCTGCAGCCTTGCTTGGCGGCGCGGATATGCGGGCAAAATTTGAGCAGAACCCGATGGATGCCGCTGCTGTCGCCGGACTTCACAGGGCCTTTAAGTTTATTGAGGAAAAGACTCTCCATACCCTCAGCAGCATGGGCCGTCAGAGAGTGGAACAGTTTATCCGGAAAATTCAGCATGTCAACGGCGTGCATATTATCGGGCCGGGATATAAGGACCGGATTCCGGTAATCTCTATTCAGACAGATTTCATGGAAGAAACAGAGCTGGAAGAGGCATTGAAGAATGAGTACGGGATTATCATTCAGTCCGGCCTGCATCATGCGGAGGAAGCCCATAAGACACTGGGCACTTATCCGAGAGGAACGGCAAGATTTTCATTTAACTATTTTAATACAGAAGAGGAAGTTGAAAAATTAACGCAGGCATTATGGCAGCTTACTGTGCGGAGTGACAAAGTTTCGGATGTAAAGCGGATGCCGAAGGAATAGAGACGGGTGTTTGAAATGCAAAACGTATATTCAGAATTAATGAGTATATTGCGGAGCGGTCAGCCGGCAACCCTGTATACACGAAAAACCGGGGATGGCCGGGCTGAAAAATGGGCTGCATCGGGAAAGGATGATTTATCGGGAAAAAATGCCGATTTTCAGGAGTACTATATGCCGGAAGAACGGCTGATTATTCTTGGCGGCGGCCATGTATCGTGGCCGCTGGCTCTTTTTGGGGCGGAATGTGGCTTTGCGGTGACAGTGGTTGATGACCGTCCATCCTTTGCCAGCCGGGAACGCTTCCCAAAGGCCCGGCAGGTGCTGTGTGAAAGCTTTGAGCGGTGTTTTGATAAATTACGCATAACATCCAGCGACTTTGTGGCGGTGGTGACCCGTGGACACCGCTATGATATGGATTGTCTGCGCGCTTTGCTTTCAGGGACAGAACCGGCTTATATGGGGATGATGGGCTCCCGGAGGCGGGTATCAGAAATCCGGAAAATTCTCCAGTCGGAAGGCTACGGGGAAAAGGCTGTTGACAACATTCACATGCCAATCGGTCTGCCGATCGGCGCCCTGTCCCCGGCGGAGATAGCCGTGTCCATTCTTGCGGAGATGATTGAAAAACGGCGGGATAACAGCCGCTCTATGAGCAAAACAGCCGCGGATGCGGATTTTCGTGTTCTCGAGAGACTGGCCGCGGAAAGGGGCCCCTGTGCGGTGGCGACGGTGCTTTCCACAAAGGGTTCAACGCCGAGGCGGAGCGGGGCTAAGATGATTATCTACCCGGAAGGGCGGATATACGGCAGTATCGGCGGCGGCTGCGCCGAGGCTGAGGTCATGCGGGAAGCCCTGAAATACGTGGGAACCGGAAGATGTACCGTAAAGACCGTGGATATGACAAAGGATGTCAGCGAAGAGGACGTGATGGTCTGCGGCGGAGTTATGGATGTGCTTATCGAAGGAAACAATATAAAGACATATGCAGAGTGACAAAATGGAGGTAAATAGGATGACAAAAACAGTGATTAACGCAAAAAACGCACCGGCGGCCGTGGGCCCTTATGTCCACGCGGTAAAAGCAGGAAATTTTGTATTCACATCGGGGCAGATTGGTCTGATTCCTGAGACAGGCGTGCTGGCTGAGGGCATTGTGGCCCAGACAGAGCAGGTATTAAAAAATCTCGGAGCTGTGCTTGAGGAAGCCGGCCTGGGGTATGGGGACGTGATTAAAACCACAGTTTTTCTGGATAATATAAATGACTTTGCGACGGTCAATGAGATTTATGCAAAATACTTTGCCGGGGATGCTCCGGCCCGCTCTTGCGTGGAGGTTGCCGCCCTTCCGAAGGGCGCCCTTGTTGAAATTGAAGTCATTGCGGCAGAAAAATAAGAGGTGTTTTGACGGCCCTTTCAGGCGCCATATCTGAAAGTTGTTAATTTGATAACAACGGGTAAACCTTGATTATGCACAAAAGTTATTGAAAAACATACTAAAAGTTGTGGATAATAGCGAAATAATAACTTTACTTTTCGGACAAATTGAGGTAAAATGAAGTTGGTAGCAAGCAGTAGTATGAAAAAGAAGTTAAATAAATGTCAAATTTGCTGCTTGCACGAAAAATCAGAAAACAATATACCAAATAATTCACAGTAGGAGGGCACTATGAAAAAAGTATTTATTGTGGGCGCAGGACAGATGGGACTTGATATCGGACAGGTTTTGGCTAAGACAGGATATCAGGTAGTATTTAACGATATGTCCGAAGAAATTTTGGCAACTCAGGTTGGAAAACTTGAAAAAGGCCTTGACAAAATGGTTTCCAAGGGAAAAATGACAGAAGAGAAAAAAGCAGATATCATGTCTAAAGTTTCTACATCTGTTTCCTTAGATGCTGCAGCAGACGCTGACCTTGTTATCGAAGCGATTGTTGAAAATGTACAGGTTAAAAAAGATTTGTTTGCAAAACTGGATGCACTCTGCAAACCGGAGACAATTTTAGCGACAAATACATCTTCTATTTCTATTACAGAAATCGCATCTGCTACAAAGCGTCAGGATAAAGTCATTGGTATGCATTTCTTCAATCCGGCAACAGTTATGAAGCTGGTTGAAGTTATCAATGGATTAAATACATCCAAAGAAACTTTTGATGCAGTTTATGAATTGTCCAAAGAAATCGGCAAAGACCCTGTAGAAGTTAAAGAAGGACCTGGATTCGTTGTTAACCGTATTCTTATTCCGATGATTAACGAAGCAGCTATCGTGCTTGAAGAAGGACTGGCTTCCGCAGAAGATATTGATAAATCCATGAAACTTGGATGCAATCACCCAATGGGACCTTTGGCTCTTGGCGATTTGATTGGTTTGGATACATGCTTACACATCATGGATACTTTCTATGCTGAAACATGTGATTCCAAATATCGTGCTTCCCGTCTGATGAGACAGATGGTTCGCGGCGGAAAACTTGGAAGAAAGACTGGCGAAGGATTCTTCAAATATTAATTCTTTTATCGAATAAGAAATATCTCGCGGTCAGGGAAATTTCCCTGGCCGCATTTTTTAGCTTTACTTTTTGTTGTTTATAGCATAAAATGTAAGAGTATGTAAACGCGGCTTAGTTTACAATTGTTGTACGAATACTTTTAAGGAGCTGAGATTTTATTATGGTTAAAGCAATCGTTGGCGCAAACTGGGGAGATGAAGGCAAAGGTAAGATTACCGATATGCTTGCAGAGGAATCAGATATTATTGTCAGATTCCAGGGCGGAAGCAATGCAGGACATACAATTATTAACGACTATGGCAAATTTGCTCTTCATATTCTTCCGTCGGGCGTGTTTTATAACCACACCACCAGTGTTATCGGAAACGGTGTGGCCCTGAATATTCAGAATTTGGTTGATGAGATTGATTCTCTGGTAAAACAGGGAGTTCCGCAGCCGAAGGTTCTTGTGTCGGACCGGGCACAGATTCTTATGCCATACCATATTCTGTTTGACCAGTATGAGGAAGAACGTCTGGGGGGCAAATCCTTTGGCTCCACAAAATCCGGTATTGCACCATTTTATTCCGATAAATATGCAAAAACAGGTTTCCAGGTGAATGAGCTTTTTGACGACGAGGATGTATTAAAAGAAAAAGTTTACCGGGTGCTCGAAACAAAAAATGTACTTGTAGAACATTTATATCATAAAGCTCCGATTGATCCGGAAGAAATATTCCAGGAGCTTTTGAAATACAGAGAGATGATTCGCCCGTTTGTGTGCGATGTTTCCGTATTTTTGCGGGATGCCATCAAAGCGGGCAAGAAGATTTTGCTTGAAGGCCAGCTCGGTTCATTAAAGGACCCGGATTTTGGTATTTATCCGATGGTAACCTCTTCTTCCACCCTGGCTTCCTATGGTGCGATCGGCGCGGGAATTCCGGGATATGAGATTAAAGAGGTTGTCACTGTTGTGAAGGCTTATTCCAGCGCCGTGGGCGCCGGAGAGTTTGTTTCTGAGATTTTTGGCGCTGAAGCCGATGAACTCCGCCGCAGGGGCGGAGACGGCGGTGAGTTTGGAGCGACAACCGGCCGGCCGAGACGTATGGGCTGGTTTGACGCTGTGGCTTCCAGATATGGGTGCCGTATGCAGGGAGCAACCGAAGTGGCATTGACAGTTCTGGATGTTCTCGGCTATCTGGATGAGCTGCCAGTCTGTATTGGGTATGAGATTGACGGTAAAGTGACGCGGGATTTCCCGGCGACACCGCAGCTCAAAAAGGCAAAACCGGTATATACGACTCTGCCTGGCTGGAAGACAGAGATTCGCGGCATTACAAAATATGAAGACCTTCCGGAAAACTGCCGGAATTATATTGAATTTATTGAGAAAGAGTTGGAAGTTCCAATTACCATGGTTTCCAATGGTCCGGGGCGGCATGAGATCATTCATCGCCGGAGCAGCCTGACTAAATAAATCCTGTGAGAGATAAAAGGCATAAAGGTGTGTCAAAGCGCCCTTATGCCTTTTTGTTTTTTAAAGAATATTGTGAAAATTTAGACAAATTCGAATGTTAGGAAAAATTAAGGTTAAAAGTACCAAAAGATTATGAAAAATAGACAATTCTTAGTTTACAATGCACACAATTTATGTTAGAATGGCTATGACGGATAGAGTTAGAGAGAGAATGTCATGGGGGATTCCTTTCTGCTCTTTTTATGGTTTATGAGGACTTTTAATATGAGTCCATAAAAAAGGAGGAGAAACTATGAAAAAGATGACTAAGAAATCTTTGGCAATTGCTTTGACTGGAGCAATGTGTCTGGCTTTGGTTGGCTGCGGCGGCGGAGAAAAGAAAGAAACAAAAGCTGCTGAAACAACTGCCGAAACAGGCGGGGAGACAACAGCAGCCGCAGAAGGCGCTGTAGATTTGAATGCTTTAAGCCTGGAAGAACTTACTGAAAAGGCAAAAGCGGAAGGTCATGTTGAATCTGTCGGTATGCCGAATGAATGGGCTGACTGGGGTTCATTATGGACAGCGATGAGCGAAACTCATGGTCTTACACATAATGATACCGATATGAGTTCTTCTGAGGAACTTAAGATGTTCGCAACAGAAGGCGAAAATGGTACAAAGGATATGGGCGATGTTGGTTACGGATTCGCAGGACAGGCTGTTTCTGAAGACCTTGTTCAGGGGTATAAGACTTCCTATTGGGACAGCGTTCCGGACTGGGCTAAAGGCGAAGACGGAAAATGGATGGTTGCATACACAGGTGTTACAACATTCCTTGTAAATACAGATCAGGTTGAAAACGTACCTACATCCTGGCAGGATATCCGTGAAGGCGACTACAAAGTTGCCCTTGGACCTCTTACCGGCGGTAACGCACAGGGTGCATTTATCGCTTCCGCATATGCATTCGGCGGCGATATGAATAATCTTGAACCGGCATTTGAATTCTGGACAGAGATGGCTGAAGCAGGAAGAATCAATACACTGGATATCACACAGGCAAACTTTGAATCCGGTGAAATCTCAGTCGGCATTGTATGGAGCTTCCAGGGTATTCCTTACAGCAAGAATATCAGCCAATATGCGATGAAAGCAGTTGTTCCTTCTGATGGTTGTCTTCAGAATGGATACGCATCTGTAATTAACAAATATGCACCTCATCCACATGCAGCAGCTCTTACAAGAGAAGTTATGTTCAGCGATGAAGGACAGACATATCTTGCACTGGCAGGCGCTATGCCGACAAGAGAAGATTTCGAAATTGCAGAAGAATATGCAGACCAGGTTATCAGCAAAGAAGATATTGCAGACGCAGTTCTGATTTCAGATGCAGAAGCTTATTCCGCAGCTTGCGAGACAGCTAAAACACGTTGGGAAGAAGAAATCGCTCCATTACTTGTACAGTAACTATTTATAATCTAATCTAAACATATGGGGGTGCAAATTCCTGCACCCCCATTTTTAGATGATGAAATAGGGTTCTGGCGCATTTAGATAAGCTAAACGGTAGCATCAGACAGGAGTTGAATTGAATGAAAAAGAAAACAAGTATCTATTTACTTGCGTTAGTACCATTCTTGATTATCGCGCTGCTCTATGAAATCGTACCTTTGATTACGGTTATTTTAAAGAGTTTTCGGCCAGATGGGGGAACGGGCTTTACGCTGGAAAATTATCAGGCTGTTTTTTCAAAACTGATTTATCAGAAAGCAATTATCAACAGTTTGAAGATATCCCTGACTTCTGCAATTGCCGGTATTATCATCGCCTTTCTCGGGGCGAGGGCGGCACATCAGCATCAGGGAAAATTAAATAATGTATTTATGGCTGTATTGAATATGGTTTCCAATTTTGCCGGTATTCCGCTGGCTTTCGCCTATATGATTCTTTTGGGTAATGCCGGGTTGATCGTAAGTATCGGTAAAGAATTCGGCATTGATATGCTGGCGAATTATAATTTGTATACAATGAATGGCATGAGCCTGATTTATATATATTTTCAGATTCCGTTGTCCACGCTTCTTTTGATACCGGCTTTTGACGGTGTGCAGAAGCAGTGGAAAGAAGCATGTACACTTTTAGGCGGCACGCAGGGACTCTTCTGGAGAAAAGTCGGTGTTCCTGTGTTAATGCCAAGTATTCTCAGTACATTCAGCGTTTTATTTGCCAATGCTTTGGCAGCTTACGCAACTATCTACGCATTGATGATGGACAATATTGCTCTTCTGCCGGTTCAGATTGCAGGTTGTTTCACCGGTGAAGTCAAGATACGGGCCGGACTCGGCGGTGCATTGTCCGTTGTGATGATGGTAATCATGGTAATTATGATTTTGATTACCAATGCTTTAAGCAGAAGATTCCAGAAGGGAGGCAATAGAAAATGAAGAAAAAAAGCGCAGGTTCTATAGCTGTTATGCTTATTGTTATGATTTATCTGTTGATTCCCCTGGTAATTTCCATTATTTATTCCATGTTCCATAAATGGACGAGCATCCTGCCGGAAGGATTCAGTCTGGACAACTATACATCATTGTTTACAGATGCAAATTTCCTCGCATCGGTGGGACGGTCCATTGGAATGTGTATTGTTCCGATCATATTGACAATTATTGTTGTTTTGCTGGCATTGTTCGTGACAACGATTTATTTTCCAAAGCTTGAAAAGTATGTGCAGATTATCTGTATGATTCCATATACGATTCAGGGCGTTATTCTTTCCATCAGTATTTTGTCTTTATATGTGGGAACAAAATCGATTTTGAGTAACCGACTGGTTATGTTGATGGGAGCATATTGTATCGTCATTTTGCCTTATATTTATCAGGGTATCCGAAACGGTATGCGGGCCGTGAATATGCTGACATTGATTGAAGCGGCAGAGATGCTCGGCGCTTCGAAGATTTATGCCTTCTTCAGAGTGGTTGTGCCGAACATCATTTCAGCCATTATTGTATCGTCACTTTTGGCTGTCGGTATTATCTTTGGTGACTATGTTCTGATTCGAAATCTTGCCGGAACCTCGGCTCCGAATATGCAGATATTCCTCTATCAGACAATGAAGAGTGATAGTACGAAAGCCAGTGCCGTGTTTGTAATTATTATGTTCGTAACCTTTGTAATTACGGCGGTTGTATTATTCCTGAAGAGCCGTGAAGGCCGGGGAAGAGCACAGAAAAATTAAAGGAGTGATGAGAAATGTCATATATTCGATTTGAAAATATAACTAAAAGTTTCGGGAAAAATGAAGTTTTAAAAAATATTGATTTGGAAGTTGAAAAAGGGCAGCTTGTAACACTTCTTGGACCTTCAGGTTGTGGAAAAAGTACATTGCTCCGTTGTCTGTCCGGTTTGGAAACAGTAACCTCCGGTAAAATCTATCTGGACGGCAAGGATATTACCGATGTGAACCCGAAGGACAGAGATATCGGTATGGTATTCCAGCAGTACAGTCTTTTCCCAAATATGGACGTGGCTCAGAATGTGGCTTTCGGCTTAAAGCTGAAGAAAGTACCTCAGGAAGAAATTACGAAGCGGGTTGAAGAAATGGTAGATATCGTTGGCTTGTCCGACCATCTTCATCACTATCCGTCTCAGATGTCCGGCGGTCAGCAGCAGCGTGCCGCTCTGGCCCGTGCGATGGTGACCCATCCAAAGGTATTGCTTCTCGATGAACCGTTGTCTGCTATTGACGCACTGCTTCGTCATTCTCTGCAGGTGGAAATCCGTCGTATTCAGAAGGAAATGAATATTACGGCAATTTTCGTAACCCATGATCAGGATGAGGCGATGGTTATGTCCGATGTGATTCATCTGATGTATAAAGGCCGGATTGAACAGTCGGCAGCTCCGACTCAGATGTACACTCAGCCGGTATCCAAATTTGCGGCTACCTTTATCGGCCATTATAATATTATGCCGATGGAAGATTTCCAGAAGCTGACCGGAAAACAGGCGGATGCCAAAGATGTGGCCTTCCGTCCGGAGATTGTGGAAATCAGCACGCAGCCAATTGAAAAAGAGGGCTATTTGACAATGAAAGGTAAAGTTTCTGTCAGCCTTCCGCACGGAAATGTTCTGCGTTATGCGGTTCTCTGCGGCGATAAACAGGTGGATGTGGACGTATTGTTCAAGAAAGCGACACTTATTGAAAACAATACAGATGTTTATCTGGCTCTTAAAGAGGATGATTGTATTTTCTTATAATTTTCATAGAAAAAAAGCTGCGGTTTCGGCACCCTCCGCAAGGAAGGTGCCCAAATAGGTGGCTTTTTTCTTCAAGATTTGCTATACTCTATAAATATTCTTAGTTTAATGCTTGCCGGATTTATCAAAGGAGGTGTTTGGTGGTGAACGTTAATAATCAGAATTGTTCAGATAATGAATTTTCCCATGCAGAATAGTAGACATGCAACGGTCTGTATGGGATAAATGATAGTTGCATAATCTGCTGATTCTGCACTTTATTTAATAAAATTAAGTAAAGGACGGAATAAATTCATGAAATATTTAAATGCAGCAGATGTGCTCCCTAAGGAACTTTTGAAAGAGCTATCTGTTTATGTAAACGGGCAGCTACTGTATGTTCCATCTATGGAGAGTAAAAAATCATGGGGCAGTAAAAGTGGTTCAAAACAGTATTATGTGCAGAGAAATAATAGTATAATTGATTTGCACCGTAATGGTATGAACATTGATGAACTTTGTGAACATTTTCATCTTTCCTATGATACAATTCGCAAGATAATAAAATCTGAGTTATAGGGCTTTATCCGACAAAAAGGGTAAAGCCCTTTTTGTCGGATAGAATGATTATAATTGTTTTCTGCCCTTTTCCAGTTTCAGATAAAATCTATAATAGTATAGGTCAGGAGAAAGGAGTTATAAAAATGAGCAGACAAACAAATATGACAACGGGCAATCCCACAAAATTACTTTTGTCCTTTGCTATACCACTTATGTTGGGAACGATTTTTCAACAGTCATTTATCATTGTAGATAGAATTATTGTAGGGCACTTAATAGGCGCAAATGCCTTTGCTTCAGTAGGGGCAACTGGCTCCATATCAATGGTATTTACTTCCCTCTGCTTAGGTATAGCCATTGGTTCAGGAATTGTTGTTTCGCAATTCTATGGAGCAAATGATGAATTAGGTACAGCTTTTGCAATTAGAAACGGAACAATGATAAGCATATTGAGTACATTGGTTATTTCCGCTTTTGCATTGCTTATTACAAAACCAATTCTAATACTGTTAAATACGCCTGTTTCCTTATTGGCAGATTCAGTCAACTATATGTCAATATCTATGGGTGGTTTGATTATCGTAATTGTTTATTACATTCCATTTAGTGTTTTGCGTTCATTAGGCGACGCAAAAACACCAATTATTTTTTTGGCAGTTTGCAGCGTATTGAACATTGTCTTTGATTTAGTATTCGTACTGTTTTTCCATACGGGTGTAGAGGGAACTGCTATCGCTTCTTTGTTAGCTCAAGGAATAGCAGGAATTTTATGCTTTGTTTACGCCGTAAAAAAATATTCTTATTTTGAAAAAGCGATAAAGGAAGCTAAGTTTGATAAAACGATTGCAAAACAAATTCTAAAAGTCTGTATACCAATGGGCTTTCAATATTCGCTTATCTATTTGTCAAGCAGCATTTTACAGTGGGTAATCAATGGATTTGGAACAAGCGTAATAGGGGCATTCACAGCAACAAGCCAGATAGAAAATTTAATCCAGCAGCCTTTTACAGCACTGGGTACAGCAATTGCAACTTATACAGGACAAAATACCGGAGCCGGGAAAACAGAAAGAATAAAGCAAGGACTATTTTCTGCCTTGAAAATATGTGCCGTATATTCGCTCATTTTGTTTTTGGCCTTTTGGGGATTTGGGAGAATAATAATGAATATTTTTGTATCGGATACGGCTATTATTGAAAATGCTGTAAAAGGTATTCACATTACCAGTGTATTTTTTGTGGCATTAGGTATATCTCAAATATTACGTTATCTATTAAATGGTACTGGCGATTCTTTTTATTCTATGGTAAATGGAATTTTAGAAATTGCCTGTCGGTTAGTGTTCGTTTTCATATTAACCAATCTCTCATTTATCGGTCAATGGGGGATTTGGTGGACAACAGCACTTACATGGTTATGTACTGCGATATTTGCTTTATGGCGTTTTAGAAGCGGCAAATGGAAAAGGAAAGGGGTAACAAATTCAGATATTTCATAGGAAATTGCAATATATATCCTTTATGGACGAAAGGGGGGATTTTCCATGACCTGCACAGAAGAATACCAGGAACATATCGAGTACACTTTCCATGCCTTTTGCAAAGTCGTTATCCGAAACGCAACGATCAACGCAGCGAGGACAGGTCGCAGGAAGCGCAAAAGAGAAATATCCCTTGAATACCTCACAGACGAAAAGCACTACCCTTTAGGC
>URND01000097.1 GCA_900549105.1 uncultured Eubacteriales bacterium | reverse complement strand
CGAACTGCTTTTTCATTAAAAATCCAGTGTCGTTTTCCAAAGAGTGGGATATTTTAAGGCTAGGGGTCGCAACCGGGTGGTTTGGGACCTGCTTATACTTAGTCCTATTCCAAATATCCTTTTCTTTTGCTTCGTCCGAAGTAAAAACTCTCTTTCGGGAGAACAGCGCTGTTAAAAATAAATGAATATAGAGGACTAAGTGAAGCAACTTTGTTAGCTGACCTTAGTCCTCTTATGCATTTTAGGAGGAAAAGGGTATGCAGATACTATTTATTGTGATTATTTTTTTGATAGTGTTGCCAATGGTCGTAAGTATTTCGTTGGCTGTGACAGCAAAGAAATCAGACGAAAGATTACGCACCATCTGTACTTCTCTTGAAAAGAAGGGCAGGTGAGCGTGATGCGAGAGTATACGACAGGAAATCGAATCGTAGATGCAAGTGCCGAAATCAGTATTACCGGCAACATTACACCACAAGCATGGTATAAGACGATTGTTAAAGAGACGGGAAAACCGCATTTGGCTGCAATCGTTATATTATCAGATATTGTCTATTGGTATCGTCCTACTGAATTGAGGGACGAAAGCACTGGACAGATCATTGCAATTCGTAAAAAATTTAAAGCTGATTTACTCCAGAGAAGTTATCAACAGATTGCGGAACAGTTTGGATTGAGTAAAAAAGAAGCTACTAATGCAATCATCTTTTTGGAGAAATTAGGCGTAATAAAAAGAGTATTCAGGACAATAAACTTGAATGGACTTGTTGTAAATAATGTACTGTATATTGAGTTGATTGTTGAGAAATTGAAAGAATTAACGTATCCGCACTGTTATGATGCCCCTATCCCTTCTATGGGAGACAGGGGGGAAGACATTGTAGAGGAAATCGTTGAAGGACAGTGCTTTACTGTGAATAATAGTGAGATGGCAGTCATTGGTGAGGGAGCTGTCTCCCCAAAAAGAGAGAGGGTATCACCCAAAAAAGAGATACCTGCCACGCCGCAAAATAGCAGGTGCCACTTTTCAGAAGGTACAGCACTATCTGGTAACAGGCAGACAAATACAGATATTAACACAGATATTTCAACGACAGATTATACCAATCCAGTCCAGTCCTATCAAAAAACGTTACAGGCATTTAGAGAAAAGATTGGATACGATGCGTTATGTATTGATCGTCCCTTTGATATTGATCGTCTGGATGAAATTGTGGGAATTGCAGTTGACGTACTGACTTCAACGAAGGATACGATTCGTATTAACCAGGAAGAAAAACCAACAGCCATTGTTAAATCGGTGTTTTGGAAATTAGATATGTTTAGAATACAGTTTATTTTAAATAACCTGTCAGAGACGAAAACAAAAATCAGGAATATGCGTGCAGTGTTGCTAACCGCCTTATATAATGCGACATTCACATTAAGTAATTCCGTTATGAATCAAGTGGTGATGAATGGTGACATCTCCCCTCAATATGCATGAGCAAAGGGGGTGATGAGCAGTTACTAGGGTTAGACAATTACGCATAGAGAAGAATTTGACACAGTGGGAATTGGCGGACAAGCTGGATATCAGTCTCCGCACATATCAGAGAATTGAATACGGGCAACAAAAGCCGTCCTACAAAGTCATTTTAGTCTTGCAAAAGATATTTAACGAGAATATTGAATCTATCCTGCAGGAATTATAACTGCCAAATAAGAAGTGGAGGAAAATATGTTTGATATTAACAAGCTGGAGGTAATGGACATAGTATTTGCCGATGAAGCACATGAGCGTTTCTTTTATGAAAAGGTGCGGGAACTTCCAAATTCACGCAGGGACAGTGAAGAAATTGCTATGATATATACTCTTGGTATCTGTGACAAGACAAGGGCAGCTTTTTCAAATATTGTGGATCAAAGAACTTTTCAGGTGAATCCGTTGGTTTTATTCGCTGGGTGGCAGACATCTGCTTCTGTGAAGGTAACACGGCTGGCGATTAACCTCTATACTGGATTTTCGCAGGAAGTAAAACGGGACGATTCAATAGAAGGATATCATATAGGGGAAGACAGTTCAGATTATGCTGTTGAAGAAATCTTTGATTGCCCATATGCAAAATATTTTCTGGAAGCCGTTAAACTGCGTTATGACATATAGAGGAGGTAGAAACGATGAAAATGTATAAGATTGACCAAATCATGGAGTTATTACAGTTAGGAAAAGAATCAGAAGATTGCTATGTGGGTTTTGAGAATAATGACAAGGGAAATCTTGTTATTATATTAAAGCAACATGAACCAGATTGGGAAGATGATGAGGGTTTCGGAGAAGCGGTTGAAGAAGTCGAACTTTTGGAACATTCTGGAGAATATTAAACATAAGGAGGAGACAGTCATTATGGATAGAGAAATACTTGGAATCGACCATGGTAACAGACAGATGAAAACGGCGAATACCGCATTTTTGTCTACAGTAACACAGAATAAGGTGAAGCCCAGTAATCTAAATCAGATTTTGGAGTTTAAAGGTAAGTATTACTCAATCGGTGGCAGTAGGGAAGATGTGGATACAAAAGTTGATAAAACAGTGGACGATGATTACTACATTCTCACATTGGCATCACTTGCCGCTGAATTGAAAGCCAGAGGAAAGAATCAGGCGGCGGTCAGGCTGGCTACAGGATTACCACCGAGGTGGTATGAATCGCAAATGAAAGCATTCAGGAAATACTTGGGCAGGGAAAGGGAGTTATCTTTTCGTTATCAGGGAGAAGGGTTCAATGTCTTTCTGGAAGGCGTGAGCGTATATATGCAGGGGTTTGCAGCAATCACAGATATATTGGCAGAGACACAGGGAAAATCCTGCCTTCTGGTAGATATAGGAGGAGGAACCGTTGATGGAGTTCCAATAGAAAATATGCGACCCAGTGGAGCACAGCCTATTATAGATAATAATGGTACAATAAAGTGTATATCCAATGTAAATGAGGCATTAATGGCTGAGTTTGGGGAAAAAGCCAAACCATATATCATTGAAACGATAATGCGGACAGGTACATATGCGGGTGACGAAGCCTATCTTCGTGTAATCCGAAAGGCATTGAACCAATATACGGAATACATCTATAGCTTGATAAAAAAGCACGGATACAATCTGCATTTGGAAAAAATAATCTTTATGGGTGGAGGAGCCGCAATCATGCAGAATTTTGGTGATAACGAGGGTAAGGACGTAATCTGTATTCCGGATATACATGCAAATGCAAGAGGATATGAAGAAACTTTAAAGAGCATATGGAAGGCCAGGCAGAATATGGCCGGTTAAGGAGGCCATAAATGGACGATAAATATGTTACAACGCTTCGGCTTTATAAAAATAACCCGGTACATTTCCAGGCACTTACCTGTCTGGAAGAGTACAACCGGGAGCTGTTTACTTCTCAAAATGACTATATTGCCGAGGCGGTAATCTATTATTCAGAGTATCTGAAGCAGAAGGCTGAATATGAGAAATTGGAAAGTATCCTCTCAAACATAAGAGAGCAAGAGGAATACTTCCGTGAACTGACAAAACGTGCATTGGAAGACGTACTGAGATCAGTGCAGACGACTACTATTCCTGCAGTTACTGGAAGTGACACGAAAGCAAAAGAGGAACAGGAACCCCAAAGTGAGAGTGAACGATCAGCGGAGACGGCGAACCAGGCGACAGAAAAGGATTTTAATCTGCTTAATTTCTATAGTTCATTCACTGGATTTGAAGACGAAGGAGAAGATTGAATATGACCATATTATGTGCTATGATAAAATTTATAGGAAAATTATTACTTGGAATTGCGTATGCAATATTAAAAGTTGTATCATTTAGTGTCAAAGTGATAGGCTGTATGTTTTTATTTGTATTTCATATTTTCATGCTTTTAGTAGACATGGGAACCCCTTCCTAATAAGTCAAGGAGAGTACAATTATGGCTATTTGTAAAATTTGTGGCGGAGAAATGCTGGAACATGTGGGTTGTAAAATAGGGATATGCAATTGTAATGGAAAGAGTTACCCGCGTATCATTTTTGGTGCAGAGAAAAGGTTTGAGGATGTATTTGGCGAAGATGATATCTGCCCAGATTGTTTTGCGCCATTTGGGAGTTTTCACCATTTGGGCTGTGATATAGAGGAATGTCCGGTATGTGGAGAAGCAATTTATGGTGATTGCGAATGCCAGTTGATTCTTCCCGATTTAGCGGATATGGAAGAAATGTTAAAGTAATAGTGAATAATGAGTATCACTGTGGTAGGCTGATTCGTCAGCCTGCTTTTTTTTGCGCTTTTCTTGGTACTTATAATGAAAAATAAATGAAGCGGGGTAGTGTAAAGAACATGTCTGGATGCTTTACCAGGAGATTGTAGGGCGGTACTACACTCCGCAATAAAGGGAACCATTTCCAAAGATTAATAAGTTGACCAACCAATTGAAAAGAAGAGGAGGAATAGGAAGCGAATATAAGAGTTTTTACAAAAAAGTAAGAGGTAACGAAGGAGACAAATGCAAATACAGTGTACGACTGGATACGTATGGATGTGGCTGTCAGCACGATTGTGATTATTGTTATGCACGGTCACTTCTGTCTTTTCGTGGATTTTGGAACCCATCAGCGCCGAGCATCGCAGATATTGATAAGATTAAGAGGAAGATTCGGAAGATACCTCCGGGAACCATCCTGCGCATGGGTGGAATGACAGACTGCTTTCAGCCTTTTGAAGCGGAACATCATGTGACTTATGAGACAATCTGTGAAATGAACCGGTGTGGTGTTGGATATCTGATTGTAACAAAATCCCATTTGATCGCACAGCCCGAATATCTGGAAATTTTGGACAAGGATCTGGCCCATATACAAATCACGGTCACGACTTTAGATGATAACAAGGCTTTGACCTATGAAAAAGCAAGTATCCCATCAAAAAGAGTAGAGGCAATAAAAAAATTGCAATCTGCGGGATATGATGTGTCAATCCGGTTAAGCCCCTTGATTGAGGATTTCATGGACTTTGACAGCCTAAATTCATTAGGGATCAATCGCTGTGTTGTGGAATTTTTGCGTGTCAATAGCTGGATCAAGAGCTGGCTGCACGATGTTGATTTCAGTGGGTACAGGTTAAAACAAGGAGGATACTGCCACTTACCACTGGAAAAAAAGATGGAAATCATCAAGAAGATCAGGATACCGGAGATAACAGTTTGCGAAGATGTAACAGAACATTATGAGTATTGGAGAGATAACTTCAATCCAAATAAGGATGATTGCTGTAATCTGCGATTACATAACGGATGATGAAATAAAGAAGTGGAAATGAAAGTTCCTTTAAATATATGCTGACAGGCAGGAAGGGCGTGAAGATGAACCGGATTCGTGACGAACCTAAATCGTAAGGGAAATGACTTGAGTGGGTTACTGAACTTTAGCAGAAAAGGGGAAACCGTTGGATAAAAAAAGTTTTGAGTATGGTGGATATCATTTTTATCCATTAAGGACATTTGAGGATAAAGATGGCGATTTTATGGAACGCGCATGCAAACTGCGGGATGACCGGGAACTAGGGATGACATCCACTGATGAACCATGGAGAAAATATGCATATGATTATGAAGCTTTTTATAAAGCTGCCGGCGGCAAGAAATATGATATTTTTCTATGTGAAGAAAACCGCAGGCAGTACGTACCGTGCGGTCATGGCTTGCAGGAATTTGTTAATGCCCCGATCAAGAGTAAAAATAACAGGGCAGTCCGCTGAGAGTATGATGGCGCGGGTATTAAGAAAAACACATGGAATGGGCTGATCTTCAGTCCGTTTTTATTTTTGAAAATCAATTAAATTAGAAAACCAGTAGGAGGTATGTAAATGAAAACAAAGATGAGAAACTATCTGATCGCTAAGGTAATGAAGGTAAAAGCGGCTATTAACAACAATAAGGCGGAGGGGTTCGTTGATACGGCCATCAAAATTTTAATGGCTGTTGTGATTGGAGCGCTGCTTCTGGCAGGGCTGTATGCACTGTTTGGTGATACAGTGCTGCCAACATTAACACGGCGTATTACTGAAATGTTTAACTATGCTGGATAGAAAGGCAGTTCAAACAATTGTATTTTTGCTGTTGCTTTTGCTGGCATCTGTCACGGACTTAAAGAAGAGAATCGTGCCGGATCTGTTATGTATGCTAATTGCATTAACCGCCGCTATTTCTTTTCGTCCAGAACAGTTATGGGGGATTTTCAGCGCACTCCCATTTCTTCTTGCAGCAGTTTTTTGCGGAGGAATGGGGGGCGGTGATATCAAACTGATGGCAGCCGCAGGACTTGTCCTGGGACTTCCAGCAGGGATTTTTGCAACTATTTTGGGATTATTACTGGTACTTGCTTATTCTGTGTTTTTGAAAATATGTAAGAAAACCCAGGTTATCGCAGTGCCGTTAGTACCCTTTTTATCGGCTGGGTGTGCAGCGGGGTATTTGATTGGATAGGAGGATGGAATGAAAAGAAAAGCATTTTATTGTATTTGTGTAGCGGCTCCAATTACCTTTGTGGGTGCTGTCCTGGCATTTTACAGATGCCGGAGGAAAAAGAGATACTTAGTGAGGTAATCACGGCGGCAGGTATTCCCTGCCGCATTTAAAACGATAATTTTGATTTGATTGAAAGGAATGGATAATAAGTATGAAAATATTAAAAAGCCGTACCGTGCTTGGAGTAATATGCATTGTGGTATCACTGCTCATTTGCTTCGGAGTTACCCCTTTATTTAATAAAGAGGTCAGTAAAAAGGTAGAAATCGTGCGGGTGGTAAAGGATATAAAAATCGGGGATAAAATCACTGGCGATATGGTCAGGACTGTTGAGGTGGGAAGTTTAAATCTGCCGTCTGAAGTCATGAAAAATAAAGAAAATGTCATTGGGAAATATGCATCTGCAGATATGGCTCCAGGCGATTATATCATTAATAGCAAGGTCGCAGACGAACCGGCTGCGGAGAATGCCTACTTATATAATTTATCAGGAGAGAAACAGGCAATATCCGTGTCGGTCAAATCTTTTGCAACGGGGTTATCCGGAAAACTCAAATCTGGTGATATTGTATCTGTGATTGCACCGGACTACCAGAAGCAAGGCGAAACAGTGATTCCTCCCGAACTCAAATATGTCGAAGTTATTGCTGTAACTGCAGGCAGTGGCTACGATGCCAATACAGGAGAAGAAGACCCGGAGGAAAAGGAACTGCCCAGTACGGTGACACTCTTGGCAACACCGGAACAGAGCAGGATACTCGCCATGATGGAGAAGGACGGGAACCTGCACATATCTCTTGTATACAGGGGAACAAAAGAAAATGCAGCAAAGTTTATTACAGAGCAGGAACATGCTTTGCAGGAACTTTACCCGCCGGAAACGGAGGCGGCGGAAGCGGAAACTGGACAGCCCGAGGAACAGATAGAAGGGAGTGCAGAATAAATGCTGAACTTTAAAATCAAAAAGCGCGCAAATCAGCCTGAGAGCGAGGAAGTGCATGAGGTGGGAAAACATCAGGCCCAGATACTGGCTGTCTGGGGTAGCCCTGGATGCGGAAAGACTACGGTTTCTGTGAAGATTGCAAAACACTTAGCGGAAAAGAAGAAAAATGTAATTCTTGTGCTGTCCGATATGACTTTACCCATGATGCCTTGTATCTGTCCAATGGACGAGTTAGAAAACATATGGTCCCTTGGCAATGTACTGGCAGCGCCACATGTTACAAAAGGGCTTATAGAAGAAAACTGTATTGTCCACAAAAAAATAAAGTATCTGGCAATGCTTGGCATGTTAAGAGGGGAAAATGAATACAGCTATGCCCCCTATGAAGCGGAACAGGCTTTGGAATTTCTTACAGGGCTGCGGGAATTGTCCTCATACATTATTATTGACTGTAGCAGTTATATATCTAACGATATTTTATCGGCAGTTTCTCTAATGGAAGCAGATGCTGTTCTGCAGATAGTAAATTGCGACCTTAAATCTATCAGTTACCTGGCAAGTCAGTTACCGTTACTTCAGGAACCAAAATGGAGAATAGAGAGGCATTTAAAAACGATCAACAACATAAAGGGGCAGGAAGCCATTAACCACATGGAACAGGTGCTTGGAAAAGTAAGTTTTCAGATTCCGTCTGCATCCGAAGTTACGGAACAGGGGATGGCTGGGAATTTGTTGATTGGTCTGGAGGGGAAAAAAAGCCGTGGTTTTAAAAATGAAATAGATAAGATTGTTAAGGAGGTATATGGATGTTAGGGGAAAGAAAGACGCGAGGAGTATTTAATGAGGGAAAAAATTCAGAGTGGGGTTCGCGGATGCAGGAACTTATGCCAACACAGGCAGCCCCAGTGGAGCCGGTTGCAAGAGAGCCGGTAGAAGTGGTGAGTAAGAGTGCAGATGACCTCTTTTTTGCAGCCGTGGAGGGGAAAGATTTTGCAACGGTGCTACAGGAGGTACAGGAACACATTGCCAGCCGTTACAGCTCCCTTTTGACTGATGGAAATAATGATGATGTAAAAAGGCAGATGAAGCGTTACATTACTAAATATGTTCAGGAAAACCGGGTTGCAGTTCAGGGAATGTCAAATCAGGAACTTGTTGACAACCTATACACGGAAATGGCGGAGTTTTCTTTTCTAACAAAGTACATTTTTGGAGAGGGAGTGGAAGAAATAGACATTAATAGCTGGAAGGATATTGAGATCCAGTACAGCGGTGGTGGGACTGAAAAGTTGGAAGAACATTTTGACAGCCCTTCTCATGCTATTAATGTGATCCGCAGGATGCTCCATGTTTCAGGAACTATCCTTGATGATGCAAGTCCTGTGGTGACTGGAACACTGGCTAAAAATATCCGTATAGCGGTGTTAAAAACTCCAGTTGTAGATGAAGAGGTAGGTCTTGCCGCTTCAATCCGAATCGTAAATCCCCAGAGTATGAAAAAGGAGGATTTTATTTCTGGTGGAACTGCCACGGGAGAGATGTTAGACTTTTTGAGTGAATGTATTCGGTATGGAATTTCGGTGTGTGTTGCAGGTGCTACAAGTTCCGGAAAAACAACGGTGGCCGGCTGGTTGCTTACTACAATCCCTGACCGGAAAAGAATTTTTACTATTGAAAATGGTAGCCGTGAACTTGATCTAATAAGGGAGGAAAGTGGAAAAGTGTTAAATTCCGTTGTCCACACTCTTACAAGAGACAGTGAGAATGACCGGCAGCGAATTGACCAGATTGCCCTTTTGGATATTGCGCTTCGATTTAATCCTGATATTCTGGTGGTCGGAGAAATGAGAGGGGCGGAAGCAAACGCCGCCCAGGAAGCTGCAAGAACTGGTGTGGCGGTGGTTACAACCATCCATTCCAATTCGTGTGAGGCTACATACCGCCGTATGGTGTCCTTGTGTAAGCGTGCCGTGGATATGTCGGACGAGACATTGATGGGATATGTGACCGAAGCATACCCTATCATAGTCTTTTGTAAGCAGTTGGAAAACCGGCAGAGGGTAATCATGGAGATTATGGAATGCGAGATAAAGCCTGACGGTACACGGAGATATCGTCCACTGTATCAGTACGAGATCATGGAGAACCAGTTGGAAGGAGATTATTTTGTGGTTAATGGGAAACACAGGGTAATGAATTCCATTTCGGATGGGCTTTATAAGCGTTTGCTGGAGAATGGGATGCCAATGGAGACACTTAACCGGTTCCGTTCAAAGGGAGAGGGAGGAGAGGAATCTTGACAAGTATACAGCTTCTTGCATGCCTTGGTATGATAGTGGGTGGATTTCTTCTTTTGGGGATTCGACCAATAGAATTTACAGATGGACTGTTCGGCTTTCTGGCAAAAGAACCTGAGAATATTCGGAATGAAATCCATACAGTAACAAAAAGGAAAAAAGCAAGATTTCTGAAAAAGGCAATCATTGAGGCACAGCAGGTACTTAAAATGACGGGTAGGGAAAAGCAATTTTCGGTTATTTGTGCTGCCGCCCTGGTGTTGTTTGCTGTGGGGGCCTCGGTTGCCATCATGATTGGAAATTTTTTTCTGGCTCCGGTGATGGCTGTTGGATTTATGTTCTTCCCTTTTTGGTATGTAATTCTGTCAGCCAGTAATTACAAAAAAAATGTAGCCGCAGAGCTGGAGACAGCATTAAGCGTTATTACGACGGGCTATCTGCGGACGGAGGACATTCTAACTGCGATAGAGGAAAATATTCAGTATTTGAATCCGCCAGTCCAGAGGGTATTCCAGGATTTTATTGTGCGGATCAACTTAGTAAATCCGGATGTTCATGAAGCACTAAAGGAGTTGAGGGAGAAAATTGATAATGATGTATTCCGCGAATGGTGCGATGCCCTGTGTGATTGTCAGTATGATCGGAGTTTGAAGACAACATTGACACCAATCGTAACAAAATTAAGCGATATCCGTATCGTCAATGCTGAACTGGAATATTTGATTGTGGAGCCGAGGAAAGAATTTATCACGATGGCAATCTTTGTGATTGGTAATATCCCGCTGCTTTATTTTCTCAACAAGAGCTGGTATGACACTTTGATGCACACACCAATGGGACAGGTGATACTTGCCATTACTGCGGCAATCATCTTTGTCTCTACTGCGGTCGTTGTCAGGCTGACAAAACCGATAGAATACAGGAGGTAGGGAGATGTCAGTGTTATTACTGTTATTATTTGGAGGATTTCTCTTTCTGGGAATGTTCTTCCTGGCAGCGGATTTGTTAAAAATGCCATATATGAAGACAGAAAAGGCATTACTGGACAGGGGAAGAAATAGTAAAAAAGGGTCGGCGGCGTTAGATACGTTTTTACTGCAAGGAGCCATGAGATTGTCTCATGTAATCCGAATGGACGAATATCGGAAAAGCCGAATGAAAAATGTGCTGAAAGCAACAGGGATTAATATGACACCGGAAGTATATCAGGCGTATGCACTTACAAAAGCTGGTTTACTGATGGCTGGCATTATTCCGTGTTTGTTTCTTTTTCCGCTCCTAACACCTGTTATTGTGTTTCTTGCTGTCATGGTTTACTTTAAGGAAATTCAGCGCGCAGACGAGATGTTAAAGACGAAAAGAAAGTCAATTGAAGACGAACTGCCACGTTTTGTTGCTAATCTTGAACAGGAGCTGCAGAATAACCGTGATGTGCTTTCAATGGTAGAGAATTTTAGAAAAAATGCCGGTGCGGAATTTGGGGAGGAGCTAGGTGTACTTGTGGCAGACATGAGATCCTCCAGTTATGAGGCGGCACTTACTCGATTTGAAGCACGGTTAAACTCTCCAATGTTGTCTGATGTTGTCAGAGGACTGATTGGGGTTTTGCGTGGAGATAACAGCGTGGTATATTTCCAGATGCTTGCTCATGATTTTAAACAGCTTGAATTACAGAAATTAAAAAGTGAGGCCCAGAAAATACCGCCTAAAATCAGGGTTTTTTCGTTTCTCATGCTTATGTGCTTCTTATTGACTTACCTTGCGATTATCGTGTTTGAAATCATTAAGTCATTAGGAGGCATGTTCTAGCTCCAAATGA
>URND01000096.1 GCA_900549105.1 uncultured Eubacteriales bacterium | reverse complement strand
GTTTTGCCTACGGGCGATTCCTTCAGCGTGGTGCTGCTGAGAAACCGTTCTGCCGCGGTGCTGGGCTGCGGCGGTTATGCGGGCTACGCGGTTCAGGACTATTTGTGGTCACAGGGCATTGAACGGGTTGATTTGAAAGCGATTCTGACGCCGACAAACTGCCGGTGGAATTCATGGCAGCTTTATAAGGAAATCCGGGAAGAGCATGAAACGATGACTGGTGTAAAATGATTTAAATGTTGAAATAACCGGCAGACAAATATGCCGCGATATGATAAAATCAATAGTTAGGAATTAACAGGAGGCAGATGTTATGGAAGAAAAAGAAGTGGTATCTAAAAATTTTATAGAGCAGATTATCGATAAGGATTTGGAGGAAGGGCATACCCATGTCGTGGCGACCCGTTTTCCGCCGGAGCCGAACGGTTATCTGCATATCGGACATGCAAAATCCATTTTATTAAATTATGGATTGGCGCAGAAATACCATGGACATTTCAATCTCCGTTTTGATGATACGAATCCGACAAAAGAGAAAACTGAATTCGTGGAATCGATTATCAAAGATGTAGAGTGGTTAGGCGCAAAATATGACGGCGAGGTGCGTTTTGCATCGAATTATTTTCAGGAAATGTACGAAGCGGCGATTAAGCTCATTAAAAAGGGAAAAGCTTATGTATGTGATTTGAGCGCCGAGCAGATTCGGGAATATCGGGGAACCTTAAAGGAGCCTGGAAAGGAAAGCCCATATAGAAACCGTTCCATTGAAGAAAATCTTGCCCTTTTTGAGGGAATGAAAAACGGTGAGTTCCCGGATGGTTCGAAAGTTCTCCGGGCAAAAATCGACATGGCTTCTCCGAATATGAATATGAGAGACCCGGTGCTTTATCGTGTGGCCCGTATGAGCCATCATAACACGGGAGATGCATGGTGTATTTATCCGATGTATGATTTCGCCCATCCGATTGAAGATGCGATTGAGGGCATCACCCATTCGATTTGTACTTTGGAGTTTGAGGACCACCGTCCACTCTATGACTGGGTTGTCCGGGAACTTGAATATGCGGAACCGCCGAAGCAGATTGAGTTTGCCAAGATGTATTTGACGAATGTGGTTACGGGCAAGCGTTATATCAAGCGCCTGGTGGAAGAAGGAATTGTTGACGGTTGGGATGACCCGCGCCTTGTAACGATTGCTGCGCTGCGCCGCCGCGGATTTACGCCGGAATCCATTCGGAATTTTATGGAGCTGGTGGGCGTGTCCAAGGGCAACAGTTCGGTGGATTATGCCATGCTTGAATATTGTATCCGGGAAGATTTGAAGATGAAACGTCCTCGGGTGATGGCCGTTCTTGACCCTGTCAAATTAATTATTGATAATTATCCGGAAGGCCAGATTGAGTACATGGATGTGATGAACAACCAGGAAAATGAGGCTATGGGCATGCGGCAGGTGCCATTTGGCCGTGAGCTTTATATTGAAAGAGAAGATTTCATGGAAGAGCCTCCGAAGAAGTATTTCCGTCTTTATCCCGGAAATGAAGTCCGCCTGATGAACGCTTATTTTGTCAAATGTGTGGATTACAAAAAAGATGAAAATGGAAATGTCACTGAGATTCATTGCACTTATGACCCTGAAACCCGCAGCGGCAGCGGATTTACGGGCCGCAAAGTCAAAGGTACCATCCACTGGGTAGCTGCGCCGACGGCGGTTAAGGCGACGGTTCGGCTCTATGAGAACCTTGTCGATGAGGAAAAGGGTGTTTATAACGAGGATGGTTCCCTGAATCTGAATCCGAATTCATTGAAGGTTTTAGAGAACTGTTATTTGGAGCCGTCACTGGGTAAAGCTGAAAGCGGCGATAGTTTCCAGTTTGTCCGCAATGGTTATTTCTGTGTGGATGAAAAGGACAGCACGCCGGAAGCATTGGTATTTAACCGGATTGTTTCATTAAAGAGTTCTTATAAACCCGGAAAATAAAATATACGAATAAATATACGACAGAGAAAGGATGCGAAGCGTGGGCCTGGCATCCTTTTTTTGACGGAAAGAGCCGCTGCATAGAAAATAAATTAAAAAAGAGAGATTTTAAGAGAAAAAAAGAGATAATTAAAGATATACGGGAATATATTTGAAAATATGGAACTTTTACAGGTTGCATATTGGAGCATAATAAAATATTATATATCCAGTGGTTAGCACTCGAATAGAGTGAGTGCTAATAAGTAAAAAATGCATTGTCAGGAGGAATTTAGATATGAAATTAGTACCATTGGGCGACAGAGTCGTATTAAAACAGCTTGTAGCAGAAGAGACAACAAAATCCGGTATCGTTTTAACCGGTCAGGCTAAAGAAAAACCGCAGGAAGCAGAAGTTATCGCAGTAGGTCCCGGCGGAGTTGTTGACGGCAAAGAAGTAAAGATGGAAGTTTCCGTTGGACAGAAAGTTATTTATTCCAAATATGCCGGAACAGAAGTAAAACTTGAAGGTGAAGAATTTATTATTGTAAGACAGTCAGACATTTTAGCTGTTGTAGAATAATTTCATTTTATATTGGAGGTAGACAGATATGGCAAAAGAAATTAAATATGGCGCAGAGGCAAGAAAAGCCCTGGAAGCCGGTGTAAATCAGTTGGCAAATACAGTTCGTGTAACATTGGGACCAAAAGGAAGAAACGTTGTTTTGGATAAATCCTTCGGAACCCCGTTAATCACCAATGATGGTGTAACGATTGCAAAGGATATCGAGCTGGACGACGCTTTTGAAAATATGGGCGCTCAGATTGTCAAAGAAGTTGCAACAAAAACAAATGATGTTGCCGGAGACGGTACAACAACAGCAACAGTCCTTGCCCAGGCTATGATCAACGAAGGTATGAAGAACCTGGCTGCCGGCGCAAACCCGATCATCCTCAGAAAAGGTATGCAGAAAGCAACCGAATGTGCGGTAGAAGCCATTAAAGAAATGAGCTCCACAATTGATGGTAAAAACCAGATTGCCAAGGTTGCAGCAATTTCCGCAAGCGACGAGCATGTCGGCGAGATGGTTGCCGAAGCTATGGAAAAAGTATCCACCAACGGCGTTATTACAATTGAAGAGTCAAAAACTATGCAGACAGAACTGGAATTAGTTGAAGGTATGCAGTTTGACCGTGGATATTTGTCCGCATATATGGCGACAGATATGGATAAAATGGTTGCAGAACTGGATAATCCATATATCCTCATTACAGATAAGAAAATCTCCAATATTCAGGAAATCCTTCCTGTTCTGGAACAGATTGTACAGACAGGTTCCAAACTTGTGATTATCGCTGAAGATGTTGAAGGCGAAGCTCTGGCAACACTTGTTGTGAATAAATTAAAAGGTGTATTCTCTGTTGTTGCAGTGAAGGCTCCTGGCTTTGGCGACAGAAGAAAAGCAATGCTTCAGGATATCGCTATCCTCACAGGCGGTACAGTAATTTCCGAAGAATTGGGTTATGAATTAAAAGATGCCACAATGGATATGCTCGGACGTGCAAAATCCGTTAAAGTTGAAAAAGAAAATACAATCATCGTTGACGGAATGGGCGACCCGGAAGCTATTAAATCCAGATGCAGCCAGATTCAGACTCAGGCCAGCGAAACAACTTCCGAATTTGATAAAGAAAAATTGCTTGAAAGACTTGCAAAACTTTCCGGCGGCGTAGGCGTGATTAAAGTTGGCGCTGCAACAGAAACAGAAATGAAAGAAAAGAAACTCCGTATGGAAGATGCTCTGGCAGCTACCCGTGCAGCCGTTGAAGAAGGTATTATCTGCGGCGGTGGTTCCGCATATATCCATGCTTCCAAGAAAGTAGCTGAATTGGCTGCCGAACTCAGCGGAGATGAAAAGACAGGCGCAAATGTGGTTCTTAAAGCCCTCGAAGCTCCGTTGTTCCATATCGCAGCAAATGCCGGCCTTGAAGGCGCCGTTATTATCAACAAAGTTCGTGAGAGCGAACCGGGCGTTGGCTTCGATGCACTGAAAGAAGAATATGTAAATATGATTGATGCCGGTATCATTGACCCTGCAAAAGTAACACGAAGCGCACTTCAGAATGCTACAAGCGTTGCTTCCACATTACTTACAACAGAATCCGTTGTTGCAGAAATCAAATCCGACAACCCAATGCCGGCTATGCCACAGGGCGGCATGGGAATGATGTAATCCATCGACCATTTGTGTAAGCATTAAAAAATAGAATCAGGGAGACACTCTAAATGCCTATTGGGACAGCAGGAGCGTCTCCCTTTTTGTATTCAATTCCCTATTAGCAGAACTTAACAAAGAGTTTAGTAATTATTATGATAACCTCATGTTGACTTTTGTCGGAAGAGTTGATATACTTTAGAAACCTATAAAAAAGTAAGAAAGAGAGGATGATAAGAATGGGTACAATTATCGGTGAAGGCATTACCTTTGACGACGTGCTTCTTGTTCCGGCGTATTCGGAAGTAATTCCAAATCAGGTAAACATTCAGACACATTTAACAAAGAAAATTGTTTTGAATGTACCATTAATGAGTGCAGGTATGGACACTGTAACAGAACATCGTATGGCGATTGCGATGGCCAGACAGGGTGGTATCGGTATTATTCATAAAAATATGTCTATTGCAGCACAGGCAGAAGAGGTTGATAAGGTAAAACGTTCAGAGAACGGTGTTATTTCCGACCCATTTTCATTATCTCCTGAACATACATTGGGGGATGCGGACATGCTGATGGCTAAATTCCGTATTTCCGGTGTCCCGATTACGGACAATGGCAAGCTGGTCGGCATTATCACAAATCGTGACCTCAAATTTGAAACTGATTTTTCCAGAAAGATTTCCGAGTGCATGACTTCCAAAAATCTGATTACAGCGAAGGAAGGCGTAACCCTGGAAGAAGCTAAGGCGATTCTGGCGAAAGCCCGTGTGGAAAAGCTTCCGATTGTGGATGATAATTTCAACTTAAAAGGTTTGATTACAATTAAAGATATTGAAAAGCAGATTAAATATCCGTTATCCGCAAAGGATTCCCAGGGCCGTCTGCTCTGCGGCGCCGCTTTGGGTGTTACCCAGAATATCCTTGAACGTGCGGAAGCTTTAGTGAAAGCCAAAGTTGATGTGGTTGTCATTGACTCTGCTCATGGACATTCTGCCAATGTTCTCAACTGCGTTCGCATGCTGAAAGATGCTTTCCCTGATTTACAGGTTATTGCCGGTAATGTGGCAACGGCATCAGCGACCCGGGCTTTGATTGAAGCCGGTGTTGACGCTGTGAAGGTTGGTATTGGACCGGGTTCTATCTGTACAACCCGTGTTGTATCCGGTATCGGCGTGCCTCAGATTTCCGCTGTTATGGACTGCTATTCGGTAGCAAAAGAATATGGTATTCCGCTGATTGCGGACGGCGGTATCAAATATTCCGGCGATGTGACAAAAGCAATTGCAGCCGGAGCGGATGTCTGCATGATGGGCAGCATGTTTGCGGGCTGTGACGAAAGCCCTGGAGATTTCGAGCTTTATCAGGGAAGAAAATACAAAGTATACCGGGGTATGGGTTCCATTGCAGCTATGGAAAACGGCAGCAAAGACCGGTATTTCCAGGCGGATGCCAAGAAATTAGTTCCGGAGGGCGTTGAGGGCCGTGTGGCTTATAAGGGCCTTGTTGAAGATACTGTATTCCAGTTGATTGGCGGTTTGCGGGCAGGTATGGGTTACTGCGGTACAAAGAGTATCGAGGAACTGAAAAATAATGGTCAGTTCGTTAAGATTAGCGCGGCTTCCCTGAAAGAAAGCCATCCGCATGATATTCAGATTACAAAAGAAGCTCCAAACTACAGTGTGGATTAATTGGCGCTGCTGCATAATATAAAATAAGAATGAATTTAAGGTGTTGTCAATCGGCAGCACCTTATTTTTTCTTCTTGCTTTTCTTCCTGAGAAGATTTATTGAAAAGATTATTTATATGGTATAAAATGGGATGTAGATTTTTGTCGACGAAGGGGAGAGGGTGGATGCCATCGCAAGTAAAAATAAAAAGAAAAAAATAAGAAAAATCAGGCGTGTGAATGAAGAAAAGCTGCGTTTGTTTGCAATTTTAGGATGTCTGTTATTGACTATCCTTATTATATTCGGATTGATTTTCAGGGCATGTACCCGGGATGACAGGGTAAGCCCTTATGGTACGCCGGACCCGGCCTATGATGACGGGCGGCCCTATATCGACGTCCAGCTTTTGACGCCGAATGAATATTCAAGGCCATGTATTCCTTCCGATGGGGTGCGTGGCATCGTCATTCATTATGTGGGAAATCCGGGAAGCAGCGCCCAGTCCAATCGGGATTATTTTGAAGGGTTGAAGGACAGCGGAGAAACCTATGCCAGCAGCAATTTTATTGTCGGCCTCGAGGGCGAGGTTATCCAGTGTATACCTACAAATGAGATTGCCTATTGTTCGAATGAGCGCAATTCGGATACGGTTTCCATAGAAGTCTGCCATGAAACAGCGGACGGTAAATTTAATAATAATACATATAGTTCCCTGGTTAATCTGACGGGGTGGCTCTGCATGTATCTGGATGTTTCGCCAAAGGATGTCATTCGGCATTATGATGTGACGGGAAAGATCTGTCCGAAATATTATGTGGAGCATGAGGATGCCTGGGATACCTTTATTGACGATGTGAAGGTGTGGATTCAGACTGAGAAAAGACGTCAGTAATCCGGTTGTATAAATCAGGGGAATATGGTACAGTTTATATAATAAATGGAGGTTGATGTATGAATCAGACAGTGAAAATACCAGAAGCATATTCGATTCTGGAAAAGACATATATTGAAGAATTAAAGTCCGAAGCATGGCTTTTAAAACACAAAAAGAGCGGAGCCCGTGTGGCTGTATTATCCAATGAAGATGCAAATAAAGTATTTCATGTGGCTTTCCGCACGCCGCCGAAGGACAGTACCGGGGTGGCCCATATTTTAGAACATTCGGTACTCTGCGGTTCGGAAGAGTTCCCGGTGAAAGACCCTTTTGTGGAATTGGTGAAAGGCTCTTTAAATACCTTTTTAAATGCCATGACCTATTCGGATAAGACGGTTTACCCGGTGGCAAGCTGTAATGATACGGATTTTCAGAATCTGATGCATGTTTATCTGGATGCGGTGTTCCGGCCGAATATTTATGAGCATAAAGAAATCTTTCTTCAGGAGGGCTGGCATTATGAACTGGAAAGTGTGGACAGTCCTTTAAAGTATAACGGCGTTGTATACAATGAAATGAAAGGCGCCTTTTCTTCGCCGGAGCAGGTGCTTTTCCGAAAAATCAGCCAAACCCTTTATCCGGATACAACTTATGGTGTGGAATCCGGCGGCGACCCGGCAAATATTCCGGATTTGAGTTATGAAGAATTTTTGGATTTTCATAGACAATATTATCATCCGTCCAATGCCTGGCTCTATCTTTACGGCAATATGGATGTGGCGGAGAAACTGGGATTTATCGATGAGCATTATCTGAGTCATTACGATAACATTACCGTGGATTCTGCCATAAGTATGCAGCCGTCTTTTGAGAAGATGCGGGAAGTAAGGGCATCTTTTGCCGTCAGCGATGATGCGGAATTAAAGGAAAATACCTACTTAAGCTACAATGTGGTTATCGGCACAAGCCTGGACCGGGAATTGTATCTGGCAATGCAGGTGTTGGAATATGTCCTCATGTCTTCACCGGGGGCAGTGCTGAAAAAAGCCCTTTTGGAGAGCGGCATCGGCAAGGATGTTTTTGGAGAGCTGGATAACGGCATTTTACAGCCTTATATGTGCATTATTGTAAAAAATGCGGAAGCAGAGCAGAAAGAGGCTTTTCTTAAGATTATCCGCGAGACATTGACAGGGCTTGCCACGAAGGGGATTAATCAGAAATCACTGATGGCGGCGATTAATTATTATGAATTTAAGTACCGGGAGGGCGACTTTGGCCGATATCCGGCCGGACTTATGTATGGCCTTCAGATGATGGACAGTTGGCTTTATGATGAAACAAAGCCGTTTATTCATATCCAGGCCAGCGATACATTTGAGAAATTAAAGGAAAATGTGGGTAAGGGCTATTTTGAACAATTGATTCAGACATGGCTTTTGGATAATAACCACAGTTCCCTGCTTATTCTGGCGCCGGAAAAGGGCCTCACTGAAAAGACAGAGGCGGAGACAGAAGAAAAGCTGGCCGGGTACAAGGCCGGCTTATCGAAAGCTGCGCTGGAAGCCATGGTAGGGCAGACAAAGGATTTAAAACGATATCAGGAGGAACCTTCCGCAGCAGAGGATTTGGCAAAGATACCGATTCTCGAAATTGAAGATATTGAGCCGAAGCCCCAGCCATTTTACAATCAATATAAAGAAGTTCAGGGCTGTCCGGTACTCTGCCATGATGTGGAGAGCCGTGGGATTGCCTATGTAAAATGGGTGTTTGATACGGGCAGTGTCCCTTTTGAAAAAATACCGTATATCGGCCTTCTGTCTTCGGTTCTCGGCAATGTGGATACGGAAAGGCACAATTATACGGAGCTGGCCGATGAAATCAACATCCACACCGGCGGGATTCGGGCAAATACGAATATTTATACCGAGCAGGGAAGCACCGATATTTTATATCCGAAAATGGAAGTTGTCATGAAAGTGCTTGTTCCTAAGTTTTCGGACGGTATCCGATTGATGGCGGAGATTATGTCAGAGAGCAGGCTGGCGGATACGAAGCGGCTGAAGGAGATTATCGGCCAACTGAAATCCCGGCTCGAAATGATGATGAATGGCAATGGGCATATGGTGGCGGTAAACCGGGCAACCGGCTTTATATCTCTGGCCGGAATGTACAGGGAATATGAGGAAGGACTGGCTTATTACCGTTTTATTGAGGAACTGGACAGACATTTTGATGAGCGGAAAGAAGAAATTGCCGGAGCTCTGAAAGAGACGGCGGCGCTTATTTTCCGCAAAGAAAATCTTCTTATGGATATTACCTGCTCAGAGGTTTCTTTTGAAGCTCTGGCCGGGGAGATGGCGGCGCTGCTCCGGCCGATTTTAGGTGAAATGAGCGAGCGGGTGTCTGAATCGGACAGCCGGGTATCGGGGGCGGAAATTACAGATTTGAATAGAAAAGCGGGAATATTGCCGGAGGTGGAATCCGCATTGCGCCAGTCGATGAAAGGCGTTGGGGCGGAAGCCTATTCAACTGCGGGAATGGTACAATATGATGCCTGTGCCGGTGATTTTTCCAAAGCGGGCTATGCCTACCACGGCGCTTTAAATGTTTTAAAAGTGATGATGAATTATGATTATCTCTGGATTCGTTTGAGAGTTCAGGGGGGCGCCTATGGCTGTATGTGCGGTTTTTCGCCAAATGGCACCGGTTATTTTACATCCTATAGGGACCCGAATCTGAGGGAAACCTATGAGGTTTATGAGGGCGCTGCGGACTATGTGAAAAACTTTGAAGCAGATGAACGGACAATGCGGAAATTTATCATCGGGGCTGTCAGCGGTATTGATATACCTTTAGGCGCTTCCGATAAGGGAGCGCGCTCCCTCGGCGCATGGCTTTCCCATACTTCCTATGAAAAGCTGGAAAAGCATCGTTATGAACTGCTTCATGCGAATGCGGAGACGATTCGCAGCCTCCATGGAATCGTGGATGCCGTGGTTCACGCAAACCTTCGGTGTGTTGTGGGAAATGCGGCAAAAATACAGGAAAATAAAGACATGTTCCAGAAGATAGAACCCTTGATTGGTGCATGACAAGGAGAATATACAATGATAGAAAATAAGCATTTTAAATCCGGTTTTGTCACGCTGATTGGGCGTCCGAATGTGGGAAAGTCCACTCTGATGAATCAGCTCATCGGACAGAAGATAGCCATTACGTCCAATAAGCCTCAGACAACGAGAAACCGGATTCAAACCGTGTATACAAGTGAGGAAGGGCAGATTGTCTTTCTTGATACCCCGGGAATCCATAAGGCCAAAAACAAATTGGGCGAATATATGGTGACAGTGGCTGAGCGGACACTGAATGAGGTGGATGTGGTATTATGGCTTGTGGAGCCGTCCACCTTCGTGGGGGCCGGAGAGCAGCATATTATTGAGCAGCTCAAAAAGACTAAAACGCCAATCCTTTTGATTATCAACAAGATGGATATGGTAAAAAGAGAAGAACTGCTGGAAGTGATGAAGGTGTACGGCGGTTTGCTGGATTTTGCGGAGATTATTCCATGCTGCGCCTTCACCGGTGAGAATTGCAAAGATGTCATTGCTTCGATTATGAAATATCTCCCGGAAGGGCCGAAATTTTATGATGACGATGTGGTGACGGATCAGCCGGAGCGGCAGATTGTGGCCGAATTGATTCGGGAAAAGGTGCTGCGGCTGATGGATGCGGAAGTACCTCACGGCATTGCCGTTTCCATAGAATCCATGAAGATGCGGCGTCACGGGCATATCATGGATATTCATGCGACGATTGTCTGCGAGAGGGATTCCCACAAGGGTATGATTATCGGAAAGCAGGGACGGATGCTTCAGCAGATTGGGCAGAACGCCCGGTTTGAGATTGAAAATCTGCTGGACACAAAAGTCAATCTGCAGCTTTGGGTGAAAGTGAAGAAAGACTGGCGGGACAGTGATTTTCTTATAAAGAATTTTGGTTACGATAAGAATGAGTATTAGGTGATAAAATGATAGAATCGACGGCGGTCACCGGGATGGTGATCGGGACCTCTCCGGTAAATGAATATGACAGGCGGGTGGTGCTGCTGACAAAAGAGAGGGGAAAGATTACAGCCTTTGCCCGCGGAGCCAGACGCCAATACAGCGCCATGCTGGCGGGCACCCAGCTTTTTGCTTTCGGTACTTTTCGCGTTATCGAAGGCAAAAATGCCTATACCCTTGTGTCGGCGGAGATTACCAACTATTTTGAAACCATTCCCAAAGAGCCGCTGAGGGCCTGCTATGCTTCCTATTTTCTGGAAATGGCCGGTTATTATGCGAGAGAAAACAATAATGAAATCGAGCTGTTAAAACTGCTCTATCAGACACTTCGGATTTTGTGCAGAGATTCGGTGCCGCCGGCGCTGATTCGGGTGATTTATGAACTGAGAATCTTTGTTGTCAATGGGGAATATCCCGAATGTTTTCACTGCATATGCTGTGGGTCGGAGGAGGGCCTGGAACATTTCAGCCCGGGAAAAAACGGTGTTGTCTGTGACAAATGTCTCCCGGAGGCCGGACAGGTATTGCCCTTAAATCCCTCGGCCCTCTATGCGGCCCAGTATATTATCGCATCGCCGATTGAAAAGCTGTATACATTTAATGTTTCATCAGAGGTTCTGCATCAGCTTCAGAAAATGATGGAGCATTACATAAGGGAGCACATTGATAAAACCTTCAAATCTCTGGAAATTCTGAATATTATGGAAAATGTCGGAGGGTTTTGAAAGAAATAGATTTTAGGCGGCTTGTTCCCATAAAAAATCTTGAAAAAAGAATGGATAAAGGATACAATAAAACAAGCGAAAAGAATTGAGTGAGGTATAAGCATTATGGAAAAAACAATGGAAAAAATTGTTGCTTTGGCAAAGGCAAGAGGATTTGTATATCCTGGTTCTGAGATTTACGGCGGG
>URND01000095.1 GCA_900549105.1 uncultured Eubacteriales bacterium | reverse complement strand
CCGCCGCTGGTCAAAGAGGCTGTCCCGAAAACATAAGCCGCTTTATTAAAGGGCCCGCCCATATCAATGGACATCATTCCGCCGAGAAGGGCGCCCAAAAGTATTTTGCTCGTACCGCCCATGGAGGCCAGCGCCTGATTCATCCCCGTATTGATGGCTCCGACAACCGGGTTAATGAGCACCATCACCGCGCCGATAATTCCTATGCCTGCTACCGGGTAAATGAGCATCGGTTTCATGCCCTCCAGACTTCCCGGCAGGCCGGAGCACAGTTTTTGAAGTCCCAGAACAATATATCCGGCCAGAAAACCGGCCAGCAATGCTCCGAGGAAACCGGAACTGACAGGCACAGTTTCACCATAGTGCATCATATTTCCGAAAGTATATCCCGCATTTGCCACAGCTCCGCCCACAACGCCGACAGCCAATCCCGGCCGGTCCGCAATACTCATGGCAATATATCCCGACAAAATCGGCAGCATAAATCCAAAGGCCTGACCGCCAATGGTTTTAAAAAATGCAGCCACCGGGGTATTCATTCCAAAATTTGCCGGGTCAATCTGATAATCATCCAGCAAAAAGGCCAGTGCAATTAATATACCTCCGCCGATAACAAAGGGCAGCATATGGGACACGCCGTTCATCAAATGCTTATAAATGCCATGTCCAATGCTTTCACTCTGATTGCGGCTTTCGCCATGGGCCGGTTCGCCATCATGGCTTCGATGATGATACACCGGCGCCTCGCCATGGACAGCCTTCTCGATGAGCTCCGCCGGCTTGTGTATGCCGTCGGCAACCCTTGTCTGAATGACCGGTTTTCCGTCAAACCGGGCCATCTCCACATTTTTATCCGCCGCAATAATAATACACTCTGCCGCCCCAATTTCCTCCCGGGTCAATGCATTTTTCACGCCGCCGGAACCGTTAGTCTCCACCTTGATTCGATATCCCATTTTACGGGCCTGCTGCTCCAAAGCCTCCTGCGCCATATAAGTGTGGGCGATGCCCGTCGGGCAGGCTGTCACGGCCAAAATCTGATATCCCGCCTTCGCCGCACCAGCCCCGGCTGACTTATCCGTCCCGGACTTATCCGCCTCTGTTGTCACAGCCCCGTCCGCTTCCGCTGTCTCCTGATTTGACATTTCCGCCAAATCGATAACCTTTAAAAAAGCCTCCGGAGATTTGGCATGAATCAAATGTTCCCTAAACTGCTGATTCATCAATAAGACGGACAAACGGCTCAGCACCTCCAGATGGACATTATCCTTTGTATCCGGCGCAGCAATCATAAAAATCAGCCGGACCGGATGTCCGTCCAGGGAATCAAAATCCACCCCTTCCGGCAAAGTCATCGCAGCCAGCCCAGGACTTGAAACCGCATTTGTCTTTGCGTGGGGAATGGCAATTCCCTCGCCAATACCTGTTGTTCCTTCTGCTTCCCGCTTCAATACGGCCTGCTTATAAGCGCCCGCGTTGGACAAGTGTCCGCCCTTTTCCATCAGGGATACCATCTTATCAATGGCGCCCTTTTTGTCTGAAACCTTTCCGTTTAAACAAATGCTGTCTTTTGCCAGCAAGTCCACAATCCTCATGCCTCATCCTCCCGTCATTTAAAGGTTCTGCTTAATACTTCCAATATCTCTTCCCGTGTCGCTAAATATTCCGAAAATGCACTGGCACTTCCCGCGGCAACTCCCATCTGAAAGGCCCTCTCATAGTCCCCTGTTTCCAGATATCCGGCCAGAAATCCGGCCACCATGGAATCCCCGGCGCCGACTGAGTTCACCAGCCGTCCTTCCGGGGCAGGACTCATATGCCGTTTTCCGCAGCCGTCCAAAAGCACAGCCCCCTCGCCGGCCATGGACACCAGCACATTTTCAGCGCCCATTTGCTGTAATTTTTCCGCATAGGGTATGGCTTCTTCCCGGCCTGAAACATTAACCCCAAAAAGTTCCCCCAATTCATGATGATTGGGCTTTACTAAAAAAGGATGATATTTCAATGTCTCCTTCAGAAGATTTTTCGTTGCATCGACAACAATTTTTACCCTTTTCCCCTGCTGCCGCAAAATAACCCGCTCATATATATCCTCCGGAAGGGTTTTCGGAATACTTCCTGATAAAACAAGGATATCTCCCTCCTTAAGATGCTCCAGCCGCATCATCAGCGAGCGGAGCGCCGTTGGAGTAATCTCCGGTCCTTCGCCGTTAATCTCCGTCTCTTCCTGCCCTTTAATTTTCACATTAATCCGGGTCATCCCCTGATTCAAAAAGATAAAATCACTCCGGCAGCCCTTTTTCTTTAAATCCTGAATGAGCTTTTCCCCCGTAAACCCGGCAGCAAAGCCAAGAGCCGTGCTTTCATGTCCAAGATTATTCAATACCAGCGACACGTTGACACCCTTACCTCCGGCCATAATCTCACCGTATTCTGCCCGGTTGACCTCTCCGATATTCAATTGCTTCACCCGGACAATATAATCCAGCGCCGGATTAAAGGTTACTGTATAAATCATGGCTTTTCTCCCTCCGCAATCTTTGTCTCTTATCTATCGGACTATAATACAATAGGTATAGACAATTGCCTATACCTATTTTTATACTTTTCCTGAATTTTATACATTATTTTATGGCAGCCAATGAAACCGTCCGCTTTTCAATTTGCTTCAGCTTCTTTCACCGCAGCCTTCATCAAGCGGACATAATCCGCCACAGGGCCGACACTTTCCCGCCCGTATTGGGCAACCAGTTTGACAATGGCGCTGCCGACAATGGCCCCATCGGAAAGAGCCGCCATCGCTTTTGCCTGCCCCGGCGCAGCAATTCCAAAGCCAATCGCACATGGAATATCCGAACTTTCCCGGACAAGTTTCACCATGCCTTCAATGTCTGTCTCAATTCTGCTTCGAACCCCGGTCACTCCCATAGAGGAAACCACATATAAAAAGCCCTGGGCTGTCTCTGCAATTTTTCGGATTCGGTCATGGGATGTCGGCGCAATCAGGGAAATGATATCAATCCCATAATTCCGGCAGACATCGGACAATTCTCCCTTCTCTTCAAAAGGCAAATCCGGAATAATCAAACCGTCAATACCACATTCAACGCACCGCTGCATAAATTTTTCTTTTCCATAAGTATAAATCGGATTAATATAGGTCAAAAAGACCATCGGTACATTCACCTTTTCCCGCGCCCGCTTTACTGAATCGAATAATTTATCTGTCGTACATCCGGCGGACAAAGCCCGGATATTAGCCTCCTGAATAACAACGCCCTCCGCAATCGGGTCTGAAAAGGGAATACCTATTTCAATTAAATCGGCTCCGGCCTCTTCCATAGCTATTACTAACTTTTCTGTCGTCTCCAAATCCGGGTCTCCCCCGGTGACAAATCCAATAAATGCTTTTTTATTCTCAAACGCCTGATATATTCTACTCATAAATCTCCACCCCTCTGTATCTTGCAATGGCCGCCACATCTTTATCCCCGCGGCCGGAAATATTTACGACAATAATCTGGCCCTTTCCCATCGTCGGCGCCAGTTTTTTCGCATAGGCCACCGCATGGGCGCTCTCAATAGCCGGGATAATTCCCTCCATTCGCGAAAGATATTCAAAGGCTTCCACCGCTTCTTCATCCCTAATCGGCACATATTTTGCTCTTCCTTCTTCCGCAAGCATGGCATGCTCCGGCCCGATTCCCGGATAATCCAGTCCTGCAGAAATCGAGTAGACCGGCGCTATCTGTCCGTATTTATCCTGACAAAACAGAGATTTCATGCCATGGAAAATACCCACCGTGCCGTTGGCAATTGTCGCCGCATTTTTATCCGTATCCACACCATGCCCGGCGGCTTCACAGCCAATCAACTGAACACTCCTATCCGGAATAAACTCATAAAAGGCCCCCATGGCATTGCTGCCGCCTCCAACGCAGGCAATCACCGCATCCGGCAGCTTTCCCTCCTTTTCCTGAAGCTGTTCTTTAATCTCTTTACCGATAATCTTCTGGAAATCCCGGACAATCATCGGAAAAGGATGGGGCCCCATAACTGAGCCCAGAACATAATGGGTGTCATCCACCCGGCTGGCCCATTCTCTCATCGTCTCATTAACTGCATCCTTCAATGTCATTGTCCCGCTGGTCACCGCTTCCACCTCTGCGCCGAGAAGCTCCATACGAAATACATTCAGCGCCTGCCGTTCCGTGTCCTCTTTGCCCATAAACACCTTACATTCCATTCCCATAAGAGCGGCGGCTGTCGCTGTCGCCACGCCATGCTGTCCGGCGCCGGTTTCGGCAATAACGCGGGTCTTGCCCATTTTTTTAGCCAAAAGGACCTGGCCGAGGACATTATTGATTTTATGGGAACCGGTATGGTTTAAATCCTCACGCTTTAAATAAATCTTTGCACCGCCCAAATCCTTTGTCATTTTTTCCGCATAATAAAGCCGTGACGGGCGTCCCGCATATTCCCGCAGCAATTCATCCAGTTCCCGGTTAAATTCCGCATCATTTTTATAATATTCATAAGCTTTTTCCAGTTCAATGACAGCATTCATCAATGTCTCCGGAATATACTGTCCACCGTAAAGGCCATATCTTCCTTTCATCTCTCATCTTCCTTTCCGTCCCGGCCCATCTCAAAAGCCCGGACCATCGCCGTAAATTTCTCTATTTTTTTCATATCCTTATAGCCTCCGGTTTCCACGCCACTGGAAACGTCCACGCCATAAGGTTCTCTTTCCTTTAATCTGGCCGCCACATTTTCCGGGGTCAGGCCGCCGGCCATATACCAGGGAACAGCAAGTTCCGGCACGTACCTTAAATCAAAAATCTGACCGCTGCCGCCCCGCACATCTTTTACATAGGTATCCAGCAAAAGCATATCGGCGCCAAGCTCTTCCGCCCTTCGAATAGATTCTTCATTTTGCACACGAACAGCTTTCACAACCGGACAGCCGATGTTCTGTTTCAGCTTCCATATATAACACTCATCCTCATCGCCGTGAAGCTGAACTTTCTGAATAACTCCCTTTTTTACGAGAGAGATAACCTTTTCCGGCCGCTCATTGACAAAAACTCCCACCGCATCGATATCCGGCCGAAGCTTCTTCCGAAGCTCTGCAGCCCATTCTTCACTCACCTGTCTTGGACTTTTTGCAAAAACAAATCCGGCATCATTAATATCAAATCTATTCACGCCCACAACATCCTCTTCCCGGCGCAATCCGCAGATTTTAATTCGTATCATCGCTCTTCCCTCGCAGATAATCCAACATGGCTTTTTTATCCTTCGCCCGCATCAACGACTCTCCAATCAGTACGCCGTTGACGCCGCCCTCCCGCAGCGCCCGGATATCCTCCGGTGTGGAAATACCGCTCTCAGCCACAAACAGGGTATCTCCCGGCACCAGCTCCCGCAGCCGCAGGCTATTTCCTATATCCACCGTGAAGTCCTTCAAATTCCGGTTGTTGACGCCGATAATCCGTGCCCCGGCGCAGTCCGCCATTCGAACCTCTTCCGCATCGTGGGCCTCCACCAATGCCGACATGCCAAGGCTGTCGCAGATTTCTATAAAGGAGCGAATCCGTTTTTCATCAAGGATGGCACAGATTAACAGTACAGCGCTGGCCCCAAGGGTTTTCGCCTGATAAATCTGATAGGCATCCACCGTGAAGTCTTTTCGCAAAAGCGGGGTCTGCACCGCCTCATAAATCTGCCTCAGATACCGGTCATCTCCAAGAAAATAGTCCGTTTCCGTCAGCACGGAAATAGCTGCTGCCCCGGCGGCTTCATACTCTTTCGCGATATCCACATAGGGAAAATGCGCTGCGATCAGCCCTTTGCTCGGCGATGCCTTCTTTACCTCGCAGATGAACTGCATTTCTTTTTGTCTGAGATTTTTTTCAAATCCAAAGGATATATTTTCTGTATTTACAGCGCCTTTTTCTGCCTGGGCCAATTCAGTCCTGCGCACACTTTCTGCCCGCTTTTTAATGTACTCCAACGGCGCCCGCTTCATATCCCGCTCCATGCGTTTCCGGGCAGCCGCTGCCAAATCATCCAAAATCATTTCTCTACCTCATTTGTCGCCCGAATAAATGCTTCCAGTTTTTCTAATGCTTTTCCACTGTCAATCATCTCCGCAGCCAGACGAACGCCCTCGCATATATCCTTTTCCAAAGCAGCCGCCAGACAAAGGGCTGCATTTAATATCACCACATTGCGCTTTGCACCTTTTTCCGCGCCGGAGAGAATATTTCGCGTAATTTCCGCATTTTTCACCGGTGAACCGCCAATCAATTCACTCAAATCACAGGTTATAAATCCATAATCCTCCGGTACAATATCAAAGGAGTCAAACTCTCCTTCATTAATCCGGCACACATGGGTCGGCCCCGTTAAGGATACCTCATCCAATCCATCGTTGCCGCAGACAACAAATCCCTTTTTCACGCCCAGATTTGAAAGTACCTTGGCCATGGACTCCACCATATCCTGACTGTAAACGCCCATCAACTGCATACTGGCGCTGGCCGGATTGGTCAGCGGCCCCAGAATATTAAATACGGTGCGAATTCCAAGCTCTTTTCGAACAGGCGCCGCATATTTCATGGAGGAATGATGCATCTGGGCAAACATAAAGCATATGCCCGTTTCCTTTAAAACTTTCTCACACTGCTTTGCATTCAGCGTCAATTTTGCTCCGAGAGCCTCCAATACATCCGCCGCACCGCTTCTGCTGGACACGCTCCGATTTCCGTGTTTTGCCACCGGAACTCCGGCCGCCGCCACAACAAATGCCGTTGTCGTTGAAATATTAAAGGTTCCGGCCTCATCGCCGCCGGTTCCCACAATATCCATAACTTCTGTCTCCGTACTCAGGGCTTCACATTTTCCCCGCATTGATGTGGCACAGGCTGTAATCTCCTCCACCGTCTCACCTTTGATACGCAGCGCCGTAAGAAAGGCGCCCATCTGAGCCTGGGTGGCCTGACCGCTCATAATTTCATCCATAACTGCCTTTGCTGTGTCAAAATTCAAATTCTGTCCTGCCATAACTTCCTGAATAGATTGCTGTATCATATTATAACCTCCTGTCATACACATCTATAAGTCTAAAAAATTTTCCATCATTTTCCGTCCATTTGGCGTTAAAATCGACTCCGGATGAAATTGAAACCCGAAAATAGGATATTCCCGGTGGGCCACCGCCATAATTTCACCATGAATGTCTTTCCCAATCACCTCCAGGCACTCCGGCATTGTTTCCGGCGCAGCCACCAATGAATGATACCGGGCCACATCTTCTTCTGCTCCCAGTCCTTTAAATATAGGATTTTCATTATGGATTTGAATACGGCTCTGCTTTCCGTGCATCAAATATCTCCCATGGGTAATCTTCGCTCCAAAGGCTTCGCAGATACCCTGGTGTCCGAGACACACGCCGAGAATCGGTATCCTGCCATCCGCCTTTTTGACGAGTTCCTCACAGATTCCCGCATCCTTTGGGTATCCCGGCCCCGGAGATAAAATAATATGGGTCGGCTTCATTTCAAACACTTCTTCCACCGTCACTGCATCATTTCGAACCACTTTGATATCCGGTTCGATTCCTCCGGCCATCTGAACCAGGTTGTAAGAAAAGCTGTCATAATTATCTATCAAGAGCATCATTATTCATCCACCTCCCCGGCATTTTGAATGGCCCGAATGACCGCTCCGGCCTTGTTGGCCGTTTCCTCATATTCCGTTTCCGGAACACTGTCCGCCACAATTCCGGCCCCGGCCTGAACATAGACCTTATTGCCTTTTTTCACCGCCATGCGGATGGCAATGCACGTATCCATATTGCCTGTAAAATCCAGGTACCCAAGAGCTCCGCCGTAAATGCCCCTCGGAGTTTTTTCCAGCTCCTCAATAATCTCGCAGGCCCGGATTTTCGGCGCCCCCGAAAGTGTTCCCGCCGGCAGCACCGCCTCAATGGCATCCAGGCTGTCACAGTCTTCCCGGATGTCTCCCTCAACCTGCGAACATATGTGCATAATACGGGAATATTTATGAATCTGCTTATACTCAGTCACTTCCACCGTGCCAAATTTGCAGATGCGCCCCAAATCATTTCTTCCCAAATCCACCAGCATATTATGTTCCGCCAGTTCCTTTTCATCGGCCAGAAGTTCCTTCTCCAACGCCTTATCTGCCTCCGGCGTCATTCCCCTCGGCCTTGAACCGGCCACCGGAAATGTAATCAGCCGGCCATTTTCCAGCCGGACCAGCGTCTCGGGCGATGTACTCATAATCTCTTTATCATCTATCTTCATATAAACCATATAAGGCGAAGGGTTAATTGTTCGGAGTACCCGGTAGGCGTTCACCAGGCTGCCTCTGTATTCGCTCTCAAACCGCCTTGATGCCACAATCTGAAAACTGTCCCCGTCAAAAATATATTGTTTCGCCCGTTCCACCATCTCACAAAACTCTTCCTTTGTCTCATTACAGGTAAAATTCACATTCTTATCCGATTTACACTCCCGCAATTTTACATTCGAACGGATTAAATCCGTCATCTTCTGAAGCTCCGCCATGGCCCGGCCATAGTTCTCCATGGGCCTTTCAGTCTTCATATGAACAATCAGACAAATTTTTTGTTTCAAATGGTCGTAAGCAATAATTTTATCAAAAAGCATGAAATCATAATCTTCAAGCTCTCCGCTTTTTAATTTCAACGTCGGCTCTGCATAGCCAATCATTCCATAGGAAAAATGGCCGACAAACCCACCCGTAAAAGGAGGCATATCCGGCAGTTTCGGCGCTTTGTATGTTTTCAGTATATTCCGCAGCACCGTCAATGGTTTTTCTGTCTCCACAACCTTAGTCTCCCTATCAGATTCAATCGTCACCTTTCCATCTTTGCAGCTCACCCGCATAATGGGGTCATAGCCCAGGAAGGAGTATCGTCCCCATTTCTCTCCGCCTTCCACACTTTCAAGTAAATAATATCTCTGACTTATGGCAGACAGCCGAATCAGCATGGATATCGGCGTCATCATATCGGCATAAATTTCTTTGCATACCGGGATGACGGCGTAATCCTCTGCCAATGCCAAAATCTGTTCACATTCTGGACGTATCATAATTTTTCTCCTTTCCCGTACACGCTGTTCCGTAAAAAATCTAAATTATATTTTATATATGCTGCTTTGCACCGTATGAGATTTTAGATTTGGCAAAGCTATTTGACGTTCCAATGAAAACTCGTTGATTTTCTTGTTTGCTGCGCCGCTTATTTATGTACAGAAATCAAAACTCGCCTTAAAAGGCTCAAACAATTGATTTCTGCACACGCTATGCTCGCAAAACTTCAAAAATCTGCCTGACGTTTTCTTTTGGAAACGTCAAATTTTTGCCCAAATTCTAAAAATCTATTACCTTATGCAAAATATCATAAAAAAAGACCCTCATCCCTCTTCTCTAAGGGACAAAAGTCTAAAACCTCTGCGGTACCACCCAAATTGACGCAATGCGCCCGCTCTTTAACATACTAACATATGCTCCCTGCTGGTAACGGTCAGGGTCCCCGTCATCACCTACTCCAACAGTGTTCCATAGCGCTGTTGTTTCAGCCTGCCCTCACAAGTCCATTCATTGAATTCCAATATACTGCATTCTCACCATCCGCAGCTCTCTGGGATATCTTTCTTCAACTACTTCTCTCGTTCATCGGTTTTTCTTTATCGCTTTATAGCTATGAAGTATACTCCTCCCGATTTCGATTGTCAACACTTTTTTATCTCTCAGCCGTTTATATTGTCGGAGCAGTAAATCAGCCGAATAGCAGGCGCTGCGGAGCATATTCCGTGTTCGGAACAATCCGTTCAGATTATTTCAAGTTCTTTCGGATAATGATTGAGAACTTCACAGCCCTCTTCGGTCACAAGCACCAGGTCCTCCACCCGTACACCGGTATCCCCTGTCAGATAGATTCCCGGTTCAATTGAAAAAATCATTCCCGGTTCTGCCTTCTGCTCATTTGTTGAGGATACATCGCCGAATTCATGCTCGCTGAGACCGATAAAATGTCCGAGGCGGTGATTGAAGTTCGGGCCATATCCCTCCCCATCAATCAAGTCTCTCGCCGTCTTATCCAGCTCACACAGAGGAATTCCCGGATGAATTCTGGAAATTGCCCTTTCGTTGGCGCTTCGCACTGTTTCATAAATGCGGCGGTGAATGTCGCTCACTTCTTTAAAATAAAATGTCCGGGTCATATCTGAACAATAGCCGTCCTTAATGCAGCCCACATCAAACAAAACTGCGTCTCCCGGTTTTACTTTCGTATTATCCGGCGCATGATGCGGGTCCGCTGCATTTGCTCCAAAAGCCACCAGCGGTTCGAAGGAAAATCCGTCAGCGCCCAAATCCAGATAGATTTTAAGCATCTGGTCCGCCGCCTCCTTCTCGGTGATGCCTTCATGAATCAACTTCTTAAATTCGGCCATCGCCATATCATTAATGCGAGATGCCGCCCGCATTTTTTCCTGTTCTTCTTCGTCTTTTACACCCCTTGTCCTATCCACTGCCAGAGATGCGTTGACAAAGCCTTTCGCCGCACCCATTTCCATCAATGGCAATAAAAATCTTGCCTTTAATTCCTTATCTACGCCAAGAGCTGCTTCTTTATCCAAATATGGAGCCACAATATCTGCGGCCGAATCCGTATCCGAATACCATACTTTTTCCACGCCGACTTCCTCCGGTACAGTAAATAACCGATTCAGGAAAAAGGCATGTTTGCCGTCGGCCCGAAGCAAAAGACCATAAAAACGCTCAAAAGGCGCTACGAATACATCCGTCAGATAATAAATAGACATCGGGTCCACAATCAGCATCTGGGTAAGCCCCATATCTTTTAATGCCGCCATAATGCGGTCCACCCTGTTTTGTTTCATTTCAATACACTCCTATCTCATTCTGTTCTAATAGTTAAAATTCAATCCCTTTCAATTACAGTGTCCAGTTTTTCTCTGATGGCCCTGAAATCTGCAATGACTTCCGGAAGTTTTGTCCCATCCCTTAAAATGGCCGAAGGGTGGTACACCGCCGTCAGCCACACTCCCTTTCGGCACATAAAGATTCCATGTTCTCTCGTAATCCGATAATCCGGCCGAATAATTCTCTGTGCGGCAATTCTTCCCAGACAGACAATGATTTTTGGCCGAAGTATCAAAGTCTCATATTTCAAATAGGGAATACACGCCTCCTGCTCCTCCGGTTTCGGATCCCTGTTTCCCGGCGGATGACATTTGACAATGTTGGTAATATACACCTCATCCCTGGACATATGAATTTCCTTCAGTAATCTGTCCAGCAATTCGCCGGACTTTCCCGTAAATGGGATACCGTCTCTGTCCTCATTTCTCCCCGGCCCCTCAGCGATAAAAAGAATGGGTGACTTTAAATTCCCCTTACCCATCACAGCCCTGTTTCGTGTCTGAGACAGGGGGCAATGGGTACAATTATCCACAAAGTGTTTTAATTCATCATAAGTGTACATATTCGTCCTCCAAAATATAAATAAGCCCCAATCCCTGGCCTTTCAGGGTTTGGAGCTTACCGAAGTGTGCGGATAACAGGGTTCGAACCTGCACGGTTGCCCACTAGATTCTAAGTCTAGCGCGTCTGC
>URND01000094.1 GCA_900549105.1 uncultured Eubacteriales bacterium | reverse complement strand
TCATTAACTGGAGTTGGGCAATTCTCTGGTGCCCAGGTATTATTTTCATTATCGTAGCTATTATTACCATCGGTATTCATAAGATGAGCGGCGATGCTGTTAAGACGGCGTGGGTGGATTCTCTGAATCAGGTTAAGGGCGCTGCCATTGCCCTTCTCTTCGGTGTAGCCATGGTTTACATTTTCCGTAACTCTGCAAATGACGCAGTTACAGTTACATATTTGATGGACGGTGCAGAAAAAGGACTTGGTTCCATGTTGACCATGATGGCCGACGGTCTTGGTTCCATCTTCAGAGGCGCTTATATCATCATCGCTCCGCTGATTGGTGTGCTCGGTGCTTTTATGTCCGGTTCCAACACTGTATCCAATACACTGTTCTCCGGTCTGCAGTTTGAGACAGCCACTATGGTTGCTCTGCCTCAGGTTCTTATCGTTGCTCTTCAGAATAACGGTGGCGCCATTGGTAATATGGTTTGTGTTAACAACGTTGTTTCTGCCTGTGCAACAACAGGTACAATCGGTAACGAAGGTAGAATTATCCGTAAGAACTTTGTACCGTGTATCACATACTGTATCGTTGTAGTTGTTGTATCCTTCATCGTTATGAATCTGGGACTGGTAACTGTTCTCCAGTAAATTTGTGATTGAAAAAAGGATTGACGTCTTTAACAAATAAGATTATACTAATGGAGGGTCATTGCTTTATGCGATGGCCCCCTATTTTATAAGGGGACAGGAGAGCTTGACATGTTTATTATTGTGTACATTCTTATTGCCGCATGTGCCTGCGTGATGGTTTATTTCGGATATCAGCAGAGCACGGAACAGTTTTATATGTGTATTTTCAGCGCAGCCATTGTTTTGTATTGTGTTTATCTTGATTTCAAAAAGCGTGCCGAAAAGAAGAAGGAAAAAGAAAAAGCTGCTCAGATGAAGGGGAATAAGAAGAACAAAAATTCCAAAACAGTATCCGAAAGCGGGAAGAAGCAGCCGAAATTGAACAGCGCATCAAAGGTGAAAGGCGGACAAAATGTCAGTATTCGTGATGCTGCCCATAAATCCACGAAGGATAAGGACGTCAACCGATAAGTATATTGCAAAAAAATTTTATTGTATAAAAAACGGGAACTCCGGATAGTTATTCGGAGTTCCTGTTTTGTGCTTGAGAGATATTCCATTATTATTTGAACTCAAGAATTTCTTCGGCAATCCGTGCTGCGTCTTCAATGCAGCCCGGGCAGGAGCGAAGAACTTTGCCTGTTCCAACACCTTTTAAATCACGGCAGGCGATAGCGCCGTTTTTCTCCTGGAATTCTTTGACAATGGCGGCGGACAGCTTATAGGTGTCTGCTTTTGAGTTTGGAGCATCCAGATTGGCGGTACTGTTTTTGAAACCGGCCAGAAGGACTGCTCCGGCAATAGCGCCGCAGGTGCCGTGCATACCGCCCATGCCAAGGCCGAAGGCTTCGCCGGCTTTAAACATGGTTTCCTCATCAACGCCTACCAAATCGCAGAAAGCGCAGGCAACAGACTGGCAGCAGTTATAATTTTTATCGTGATTCTCTAATGCTTTTGTTATTCTGTCTGACATTATTATTTCTCCTTTGTATACATTACAGACTGTTTTATATTTTCGGCAGTAGCCGTGTCGGTGAGCAGGCTGATCAGGGCTGCGGCGAATTCGATAGCGGTGCCGAGGCCGCGGCTTGTAATAATATGTCCGTCAACGACAGCGTCATCCGTTACATGGTCGGCTCCGATCAAATCTTTTTCGAAGCCCGGATAACAGGTTGCCTTCCGGCCGTTTAAAAAGCCCAAATGGCCGAGGACCATCGGTGCGGCGCATATAGCGCCGATATATTTGCCTTTCTCATAGAAGTCCTTTAAAAGAGCCTTGAGAGGTTCGCAGGCATTCAGATTACAGGTTCCCGGGGCGCCGCCCGGCAGAACAAGCATCTCGGTGTCGGAAAAGTCCATATCGGCAAAACAACAGTCGGCAGTAATGCGGATGCCGTGGGCGCCGGTGACTTCCGGCGTATCGCCGATAGAAACGATACTGATAGGGATATCGGCACGGCGCATCAAATCAACAACGGTTAAACCTTCGATTTCTTCAAGACCAGGAGCAAAAAATATACAAACTCGACTCATATTAGGTCACCTTCCTTCAATTGTATTTCTAATTGCCCCTATTATACTATAGATTCACTCATTTTGAAATAGAGAAAAGTGTTTACCAGAACTTCGTAAAATGCTATAATATAGGATAAGTTGCTTTTATCTGTATTGAAAATATTCAGAAAAAAAGAGGTAAGATAATGAAAAACGATATGGAAATCAAAGGGCGTTTGAAGTGGTACCTGAGATGGCCGATTATATTGAATATTATTGTTGGATTTATGACGCTCGGAGTTACGGTCATTGACCATAAAGCCGGCATGCTGATGGGCGCATTTTTTCTTGTCCATCTTGTGTTTTCCATCGTTGTATCCTTTTATTCAAAACCGGCGATTACGGAAGAACTGATAAATTTCGGGCTTCAATATGGACAGGTACAAAAAAAACTGCTTCATGAATTGGAAGTGCCATACGGTGTTCTTGATGGTACAGGGAAATTGATGTGGGAAAATGAAGCCCTGACCCGGTTGATCGGCAATCTGGCCGTCCACAAGAATATCCAGAGTATATTTCCGTCCTTAGACCTTCAGAAAATTTTCAAAATGGAAGAGAAGAGTTATCTGGAGATTGTTCATGAAGACAGGGTATACCGCACAGAGTTTTGCCGGATGCATGTGGAGGATTTTGCCGAACATAATGATCTGGTTGGCTTCAACCATCCGGAAAATCTTTTGATTGCGATGTTTATGTTTGATGAAACGGATATCCGCCGTTATATCCGGGAAAATCAGGAGCAGAAGCTTGTAGCCGGTATTATTTTTATCGATAATTTTGAGGAGGCTATGAACAGCACGGAGGAAGTGCGGCGTTCGCTTCTGGCGGCGTTAATCGAGCGAAAGATAACCAAGTACATGCAGTCTTATGATGCCATCATCACAAAGGTGGAAAAGGACAGATATTCCTTTGTAGTGAATCATAAGCATATGGCGGCGATTCAGTCCAGCCGCTTTTCTATTTTGGATGAAGTCCGGGAGATTAATATCGGAAATGAAATGTCCGTGACCATGTGTATCGGCGTTGGCATGAATGCGATTTCCTATGGACAGTCCTATACATGGGCTCAGAATGCTATCGATTTGGCGCTGGGCCGGGGCGGCGACCAGGCGGTTGTCAAAGCGGGGGATAAGATTTCTTATTACGGCGGTAAGACAAAACAGGTGGAAAAGGGAACCCGTGTTAAAGCCCGTGTTAAGGCCCATGCCCTGAAACAGATTATTCTTGGAAAAGACCAGGTTATCATTATGGGGCATAAGATTGGGGATGTGGATTCCTTCGGTTCGGCTATCGGCGTATATCGGGCGGCAAAATCCCTGAATAAGCCGGCCCATATTGTCATCAACGAGATTACCACATCAGTGCGTCCGATTATTAATAAATTTAAAAATAATCCGGATTATGAGCCGGACATGTTCCTGCGCAGCAGTGAGGCCGCGGCCATCATGAATATGGAAACAGCCCTTGTTGTGGTAGATGTGAATCGGCCGTCCTATACGGAAGGGCCGGAACTTTTGAATCGGACAAAAACTGTGGTTATTTTGGACCATCACCGGCAGAGCAGCGAATCCATCGAAAGCCCTGTATTATCCTATATCGAGCCTTATGCTTCGTCGGCCTGCGAGATGGTTGCCGAGATTTTACAGTATATTACGGATGGCGTCAAACTGCGCCCGATTGAGGCGGACGCCATGTTTGCAGGGCTGATGATTGATACCAATAATTTTTCCAGCAAGACGGGTGTGCGAACCTTTGAGGCCGCCGCCTTCCTGAAAAAAAGCGGTGCGGATATTACCCGCGTCCATCTGGCTTTCAGAGACAGCATGGAAATCTACAGGGCCCGCGCAGAAGCGGTGCGCCATGCGGAAATGGAAAATGATATGGCTTATGCTTCCTGCCCGGCGGAGGGGCTGGAAAGCCCGACAATTGTCGGAGCCCAGGTGGCAAATGAACTTTTGAATATTACGGGAATAAAAGCATCCTTTGTCTTTACCCGTGTGAAGGAGACGATTTATGTCAGCGCCCGGTCGATGGAGGGTGAGGATGGAATCAATGTCCAGCTTGTTATGGAGCGGATTGGCGGCGGCGGTCACAGCACTATTGCCGGCGCACAGCTTCAGAATATGACGGAGGCCCAGGGAATGGAACTTGTGAAGCGGACGATAGCAGATATGAAAAAAGAAGGAGCGATATAGATGAAAGTTATTTTATTGGAAGATGTAAAAAGCCTTGGAAAGAAAGGCGAGCTTGTGGAAGTTAATGAAGGTTATGCGAGAAACTTTATTTTAAAGAAAAAGCTTGGTTTGGAGGCTACGGCCAGGAATATGAACGATCTGAAGCTGAAAAAGGCGAATGAAGAGAAAGTTGCCAAAGAACAGCTTGAAGCGGCAAAAGTATTTGCTGAGGAATTAAAGGAAAAAGTTGTTACGGTGTCGATTAAGACCGGTGAGGGCGGACGAGTATTCGGTTCCGTTTCCACAAAGGAAATTGCAGCGGCAGCAAAAACTCAGTTGAATCTGGATATTGATAAGAAAAAATTAAATCTGCAGGAGCCGATTCGGATGGTGGGAACGGTTATCGTGCCTTATAAAGTACATCCGAAGGTAACGGCAGAATTGAAAGTGAAGGTTGTGGAGGCCTGATATGGCGATGGATGAAGCGTTAATCAAAAGAATATTACCGCATAGCGATGAGGCGGAACGGGCGGTTATCGGCGCCATGCTTATGGATGCGGACGCTATTGTGACCGCTTCAGAAATCATAGGAAGCGATGATTTTTATCAGAGACAATATGGAATTCTTTTTGATGTGATGACGGAGCTGTACGGGGAAGATAAGCCGGTAGATTTGGTGACGCTTCAGGAACGGCTGAAGAATAAGGACGTTCCGCCCGAGTTGACCAGCGTGGAATTTATCAGCGGTATAGTAAACGATGTACCGCTTTCGGCCAACGTTAAATATTATGCGGAAACTGTGGCGGAAAAGGCCCTTCTGCGCAGGATGATTAAAGCGAATGAAGAGATTGCGAATACCTGTTATCTCGGAAAAGAGCCCCTGGACCAGATTCTGGAGGACACGGAAAAGAAAATTTTTGATTTGCTTCAGAAAAAAAGCGCGGATGATTTTGTGCCGATACGGGATGTGGTTTTGAGCGTTATTGATAAGATTGAGCTGGCGGCCAAACATAAAGGAACCGTCACCGGGCTGGCTACCGGTTTTTACGATTTGGATTATAAGACATCCGGTTTTCAGCCGTCGGATTTAATTCTTGTCGCTGCCCGTCCATCCATGGGGAAAACGGCCTTTGTCTTAAATCTGGCCCAGTATATTGCCGTGAAAAATAAAGTGCCAACGGCCATATTCAGCCTGGAAATGTCAAAGGATCAGTTGGTCAACCGTCTGCTTTCGATGGAATCCAAGGTGGATTCCCAGTTGATTCGTACCGGGAATCTGAGTGCCAATGATTGGGAAAAGCTCATTGAGAGCGCCGGAGACATTAGTAAGGCTCCGCTGATTATTGATGATACTCCCGGTATTTCTATTTCTGAGCTCCGTTCAAAGTGCCGGAAATTTAAGCTTGAAAATAATCTGGGGCTGGTTATCATTGATTATTTACAGCTTATGAGCGGCGGCAGCAAGCGGACTGATTCAAGACAGCAGGAGATTTCAGATATTTCCCGTTCTTTAAAGGCCTTGGCCAGAGAGATTAATGCGCCGGTGATTGCCCTGTCCCAGTTGTCGCGGGCCTGTGAGACCCGGCCGGATCATCGGCCGATTCTGTCGGATTTGCGTGAATCCGGGGCAATCGAGCAGGATGCGGATGTGGTGATGTTTATTTACAGGGATGATTATTATAATAAAGATACGGATAAGAAAAATATATCCGAGATTATTATTGCCAAACAGCGTAACGGCCCGATTGGGACGGTGGAACTGGTCTGGCTTCCGAATTATACAAAATTTGCGAATAAGTCAAGGAAATAAAATAACGCAGATTTCGGCGTATATCCAGCCGGTCACGAATATTGTGACCGGTTTTTTTATTTTTCGAAGGGGACGTGTCGATAAGTTGTTAGGGCGAAAAATTGAAATATTTTGGGGGTTTGCTATAATTTGATTGTTAGATAACGAGAAGGTTGAGTGGAGGTATTCTATGGAAGAAATGCGATACACAATATCAGATGCAGCGAAGATGGTTAAGGTTGAATCTCATGTACTCCGGTACTGGGAGGACGAGCTTGCATTAGAGATACCAAGGAATGAAATGGGCCATCGTTATTATACACAGCGGGAAATCGATGTATTTTGCCAGATACGGGCATTAAAAGACAGAGGATTTCAGTTGAAGGCGATAAAAGATGTTCTTGAGATTATGTTTGAAGAAGACAAAAATACGAATATTATTTCCCTGAATCATGTGCGGCAAAATTTTGTGGAGTCTGAGGAGAAAACGAAAAAATCTGAGGAGAAAATGAGAAAGCCGGAGGAAAATATGAGAAAGGCTGAGGAAAAGATGAAAAAGCCAGAGGAGAAGCATCAAAGGTCAGAGGAAAAAGCGCAGATGCCGGTGAAGGAAAATGTGAAAGAAACAGCAGTGGCCGAGTTTGTCAAAGCAGAGAGTGTTGAAGCACCTGCGGTTGTCAGTGTCAGTCCGGCTGAGAAAATGAGCCATTTTAAATACATAATGGATGGTATCGTCTCTCAGGCGCTTCAGGCCAATAATCTCAAATTAGAGGAATCGATTGCATGTCAGGTGGCAGAACGCCTTTTGCGGGAAATGGACGTCATAGAGCAGGAGAGAGAACAGAGAGAAGAAGCGCGGTTCAGAAAGCTGGATGAAGCCATTCGGGGACGCCAGAGGGGCTATCAGGAAGCTGCAGCGGCCAAGCTTCCGCCATACACGCCGACAAAAATGAACAAAAGACATTTCAGCCTGTTCCGAAGATGAGATATTTGTTGTAGGAGGAAGAAAGAAAGGACGCTTGGAAGGTCAGAAATGGCCGGAAAAGCGTCTTTTTTAAGGGAGTCATAACTGGGATTTAGGGTAAGAATACTTTATCTCAACTCGTGGCAAGGGGTAAAAAAATAAGGTGCCTGCGGCGAACCGAAGCACCTTACCTTCTATTCTTTTAGAATTAGTCAGCCTGAGAAATAGCACCTGTAGGGCATGTGCCTGCACAGGAACCGCAATCGATGCAGTCATCAGCTTTGATTTCGTATTTTCCATCGCCTTCAACGATAGCGCCTACTGGACATTCGCCAGCGCAAGCACCACAGGAAACACAATCAGAAGAAATTACATATGCCATGATAGTTACCTCCTTATAAGTATGAAAATAAATCTAATAGTACTGTTAAGTTGTACGACCTTATTGTAATACAAAAGCCCCCGGTTAGACAAGCATAACATAGCGTTTCAATGATATAATTTATCATTTAGCGGATATAATTGAAAATATTTGGAAAATTGTCCTGGATGATTGAGGACTTGCAAAGCGGAGAATAATGTATTATAATAAGCAATAACCAAAATTTCAGAAGGAGGGCTTTAAAATGGCACAAGTAACAAAAGATACTATGATTGGTGATTTATTAAGAATCGATGCAGGTGTAGCGCCTATTTTAATGAGCATCGGTATGCACTGTCTGGGTTGTCCGTCTTCTCAGGGAGAGACCATCGCAGAAGCAGCAATGGTTCATGGCATTGATCCAGCAGCGTTAGTTGCAGAAATTAATAACTTCCTTGAAAAGAATAATAAATAGTATTCCATAGACATGAAAAAACAGCGGAGAGATATGCTTCCCGCTGTTTTTTTGTTGACAGTTTTTTGTTACAGATTCGCCAGTTTTTGAATAGCCCTGCTTTTTAGAATAACTTTATAATGTTCGTTATAATAAGCCACAGATGCGTCGTTTGCAGGCACATAATCGCCGTACTCAATGGCGATATTGCAGACCTTATTGAACAACTGCGGGGATGCTTTTCCCTTTGTAAGTATCAGATAAAAATCACCGGTTGCAGGATTTTTATATAAGGTATTCGAGCTATGATATTTCGGATAGACAGCATCTGCATAACGGCATACATCATCCAGCCGGTGGAAACAGAAAATTTTGGTCATATTCAGATTTCCAAGGGACCGGAGATTTTGCGGTTTGGAGCCGGAAGGCAGCGGTATCTGCGATTCATTGGAAGAAATCTCTTTGACAATAAGCTCTTCGCTGATTTTCTTGAATAAATCCAAAATATCTGCCGCACTGCGGTAACCGGCCATATTATCGGAAGGTTCTTCTTCCGAATCCTCGTCATCCAGGGAAATATTTGTCGGGGAGAATTTAGAAAAACGGGTATCCAGTTCTTCCGGGTCCTCAACCTTTGTGACGATGAGTACAATACATTCACTGGAAACAGGAATGGCCTCAATGACCAGCGGGATATCGTTTGCTTCAAAGCCGACTTCCGTGGAAGCCTGAATCATCATATCACGAAATAACCGCTTTGCTTTATCAGAACCGTAAGCAAGCTCACTCAGCTTAATCTCACGATTTACTAAATCTTCTTTGTTCAGCGTACAGCGAATCTGATTTTCATTAAGTCTCTCAATCTTCATAGAAATCACTCCTTTAATGTAGGATTGAGGTTACCTACAGTATACCTACAGCAGCAGAAACTGTAAAGAGATTAAAGTATTAAATTTTATAAAATTTTTGTCGAAGCATTTGGATTGCTGCTTATTTTTTCATTTGATATAATAAATAATATAAGATTTCTAAGGTAATGTGCCTGACTTCCAATTCATTTTAAAAATCTTTACTTTCCCATTATGTGAATCTTTGAGACCAAAAATGCCTGGCATAATTATACTTAGCTAGTCTTATTATATGTCAAATGTGGGATATCATTACATATTTTAGGCCTGCATCTCCTTAAAAGTGGGTAAGATTTCCATTTACATTTGCCTGATAGGCTCCGATGTAGTATAATCGTAAATATAATCTGCATAGGAGTCTATCAATATGGAAAAACAAAAGATGAAGAGTTATCCGCAAAAAAGGAGTTCGATAGTGGGTCGGATTTTTTATGGCATAGGAATTTTAAGCGGTATTGCCATAATATGCGGATTGCTTTTTTGGAGAAATCCGTTGATGATACCGTCGGTTGATGCCTCAGAGGAAGATGTATCCTGGCGGCCGGAGGGCGAAGGAGACTATATCCGGGTGAATCATATGGATTTAAACTTTACAGGGTTTTATACGGTGGATACAAAGGAAGAAATCAGCGGATACTATTATATAGGGACGATTGGAGAAAAGTCCTGGTTCGTGGAAATTCCGGCAAAGGTGGATGATACCGGCCCCTCTCAGGCAATGCCGGATTTAGAGGACATGGCATTTATAGCCCAGGTATCCGGGGATACGGCAGTATTGGAGAAGGCGGCGGACAGCGAAGGTATGACAGCGGAAACGTATATCGAAACCTACAATATTTCTGATAGAGTTCTTTTGACTTACAATACACATCGAGAGGCGGATATCCTTTATTATGCAATCGGGATATTGGCCATGCTCGGCTGTTTTGTGGCAGGCAGATTGTTTACCCACGAAACATAAAACCAAAAAGGAAGGTTAGGTTGAAGCACATGAATAAGATAAGAAGAATTATGGGAATGATTTTAATTTCTGTTTCTATCCTCTGTATTCTTGGCGGATGTGACATAGTTGATGATTTTCGTTCGGAGAAGGACCTGGTGGATTATAATAGTACCTATGGTGTTTCAGATGGAGAGTATACGATAACATTGAATAATACTATGCTGGAAGCGAAGGCGATTGATGACGGCGCTGGGAATGTCTATATGGATGTGAATACGGCGAATAAGTATTATAATTCCAGAATTTATTGGCAGGCGGATGAAAATATCATTTTGTATGCAACGCCGGAAGGAATGGCGGAATATACGCCGGATTCCACTTCATATACGGTGGGAGTCTCCACGGCTTCAAGCAGTATCCCGGTCATTATCAACAGAGATGGTATGCTCTATGTATCCCTTGAATTTCTGAAGGAAAATACGAAAATGGACTGCGCCGTGTTTAATGAGCCAAACCGGGTCGTTACCCGCACAAATTGGGATGATGCGTATATGACAACGGTAACTGAAAAAAAAGCGGTTATCCGCTATCAGGGCGGTATTAAGAGCCCGATTTTCAGAAATCTTGAGAAAGGCGAGCGGCTCTATGTGCTGGATGACGGCGCCGGAGATGAATGGGCCCAGGTTGTCACTGAGGACGGTTACAATGGATGGGTAGAAAATAAATATTTGGATACGCCGCTAATGACGGGCCTGGAAGAGCCGACATTTAATGCGCCGGTCTTTACAAGCATTTCTAAAAACTATAAAATCAATCTGGCATGGCACGGCGTTTACAGTGAAGCTGCCAATGAAGAACTGGGGCAGATATTGACGGAAGTGCCGGGCATTAATACCATCAGCCCGCGCTGGTTTTATTTCGCAAATACAGAGGGGGATATGGTAACTCTCGGAAGTGCAGATTATGTCAATACGGCTCATGCGGCAGGCGTTGAGGTCTGGGCAATGTTCAGCAATGAATTCACGAATTTTGATGGAGAGATGACGAATGAGATACTATCTTCCCGGACAAAGCGTCAGCATGTGCTGAACCAGTTATCCGGCTGGATAGATGAATATCAACTGGATGGCATCAATCTGGATTTTGAAATGATTGGCGAATCGGGAGCTGACAATTACATTCAGTTTGTCCGGGAACTCTCGGCATTATGTCGTGAAAAACAGATTGTTTTCTCAATAGATAATTATACGCCGATGTATTGGAGACATTATAATCATAAAGAAGAAGGCGTTTTTGCCGATTATATAATTATTATGGGTTATGATGAACATCACACCGGTTCCGATGTTGCGGGCTCGGTTGCTTCTATGGGCTTTGTGCGCCAGGGAATAGAAGATATGCTCGCCATGGTACCAAAGGAAAAAGTTATTAACGCAATTCCGTTGTATACCCGTGTGTGGGCAACGGATGCCAACGGTGTTGTGGAATCCTTCAACGCCGGCATGACAGAGGCGGCCGGATATCTGGAAAGCCACGGTGTGACACCGGTTTATGATGAAAGCACAGGCCAGAATTACGGTGAATATATGTCCGAGATTGATGGTCGCCGCTATCAAATCTGGTTGGAGGATCAGACATCCCTTCGAAGCCGTTTAGAGATGATTCAAGAATACGATTTGGCAGGCGTTGCCAGCTGGAGCATCGGATGGGAAAGCGGCCCTGAAATCTGGCAGATCATTGCAAGCTATTTCAATTAGAGATTATCAATATTCATTGAGGCCTTGCGGAAAAGAACCCAATGTGTTATAGTAAAACAAAGAGAACAACCGCCCACAAAAGTGGTTGACCTCGTTAGTTTGGTTTCAAAACCGCCCTTACTCGGCAAAGTACAAGGGCGGTTTTGCTATGTAAAATTACTTACAAAATGTAAAAACAAATGTAAGTAATGCCAGAAGAAACATGCCAAAGGCCATAAGATCCTTAAAATCGAAATGTTTCAATAGCATCACCCCC
>URND01000093.1 GCA_900549105.1 uncultured Eubacteriales bacterium | reverse complement strand
CAGCCTCTGATTCAACTCTGATTTCCGAATCTGAATCTGTTCCAGCATAGCATCGTAACGCTGGAGCTTCGCCCTGACACCGCCAATCCGGTTCAGAGCCTCAATGACATCGCCGTTTTTCTCTTCAATGGCCTGACGCAGCCGCTCAATCATTCCATTCATAGAATCCAGCCGGTCTTCCGCCTCTTTTTTTGTATTCTCAAGGGATGAAATCTTTTCAGCCAGCTTTTTCAGTTCCGCTTCCCACTGTCCGGCTTCCTGCTTTTTGCTGTCCATGCTCTCAGAAACCTGGATACGGCGTTCCTCATAATGTCCGGCTGCCGCAGCCTCACTCCGCATCTGTTCCTGCATAAGACGAATTTCACTTTCGTTCTTTTCCCGTTCCAAATGGATATCGGAAATCCGGTTTTTCAATGCGTCGATTTCCCCGTTGCAGCTTTCAAGTTCTTTTTCTATCCGTGAATACTCAAGCCGGGCCGCTTCCAGCTTTTCACGGCTATCCTTCAGGTCGGCTTCCGCAATTTTATATTTTTCTCCATAATCTGAAGCCGCCTCTTTAAGCCGCCGGTATTCCGAGAGATACATCCGAACGTCCAGCGCTTTCAGCCCATCTCTCAGCTTCAAATATTCTCTGGCCTTTTCTGACTGGCGGGACAAAGGGCCGACCTGCTTCTCCAGCTCCGCCAGAATATCCGTCACCCGGTATAAATTCTGTTTTTCAATATTCAGATTCTTTTCCGCCAGAGCTTTTCTCTTTTTATATTTGACGATGCCGACAGCCTCATCAAAAAGCTCCCGCCGTTCTTCCGGCTTGCCGCTCAGAATCTTATCAATCTGGCCCTGGCCGATGATGGAATAGCCTTCTTTGCCGATTCCCGTATCAAAAAACAGTTCCTGCACATCCTTTAAACGGCTTGTATGTCCGTTAATCAGATATTCGCTCTCCCCGGAACGGTAGACACGCCTGGCAACCGTCAGTTCCTCATAATCGATGGGCAGTTTGTGATCCGAATTGTCGATCGTGATGGCGACATAGGCAAAACCTAATGGTTTTCTGTTCTCGGTACCAGAAAAAATAACGTCCTCCATCTTGCTGCCGCGAAGCTGTTTTGCACTTTGTTCTCCAAGTACCCACCGTACTGCATCAGCCACATTACTCTTTCCGCTGCCGTTAGGTCCTACAATGCCGGTAATTCCCTTGTTAAATTTCAGTATCGTCTTATTTGCAAAGGACTTGAATCCCTGCAGCTCAATACTTTTTAAATACATAAATCGTCGTCCTTATCTTTAAATATTCCTTCTGCTTTTAAAGTCAATAAAGACTCATAGGCAGCATTCTGTCCGGCGGCCTGTTTTGTCCGCCCGCTTCCCTTGCCGAGAATCCGCCCTCCAAGCCGAATCTGCATGACAAAGGTGCGGCTGTGCTCCGGCCCGTATTCATCCACCAGCTCGTAAACCGGCGTATCCTTTGACCAACTCTGTATGTTTTCCTGAAGTGTCGTTTTGCAGTCATAAAAAAGGCGGGTATTTTCCATATCATTCAAAACAAAATTCATAATAAACCGCCGCGCAGACTCCAGGCCGCCATCCAGATAGAGGCTTCCGATAACCGCTTCCAACGCATCGGACAATATGGAATCCCGGTCTCTTCCCCCGGTCATATCCTCCCCCCGGCCAAGCAGCAGGAAATCTCCAAGTCCCAATTCTCTGGCGCAGTAAGCCAATGCCGGTTCGCAGACAAGACTGGCCCGCGTCTTACTCAATGTACCTTCCAGCTTTTCCGGATAACGTTTAAAAAGAACATCGCTGGAAACCAGCTCCAATACCGCATCGCCGAGAAATTCCAGTCGTTCATTATTCTGAAATTTTTTCAGTTTATGTTCATTGGCATAAGAACTGTGAATCAGAGCCGTCTCAAGCAGAGATACATCCGAAAACCGGTAATCTATTTTTTGCTGAAAAGCCAAAATTTTATTTAAGTCCATCTTTTTCTCCTTTCTTTTTCTGTTTTTGATTTAAAAAAGGAGTCTCTTCTGGCAACCGGAGACCCCTGTTTTATGTGCTCTATCACACCACACTAATTTAAAAAGTTTTTAATCGCTTCCATGGCGTCGCCGACAGTAACAATACTTTCAGCGGCATCATCGGAAATCTTAATGTCAAGTTCATCCTCAATGGCCATAACAATCTCCACCGTATCCAAAGAGTCACAGCCAAGGTCTTCCGAAAAAGAAGAATCCATTGTAATTTCACTGGTATCCAGCCCCATAATGTCTGCGATAATCTCTTTTAATCTTTCTAATTCCATAATCTAACGTCCTTTCAAAAATAAAATTATTTTATGAGATTGGGAAATCACTGATTTAAAACTTCCTCTATCCGTACATTGATATTCTGCTTTTTAAAGGATATACATCGAAGAATCGAATTTTTAATGTCCCGCGCGCCGGAACTTCCATGGGCTTTCACGACCAGTCCCTTAAGTCCGAGCAATGGCGCACCGCCATATTCGCCGGAATCGAATTCTTTTGCAACTCTTTTCAAAGCAGGCTTTACGAGTAAGCCACCTATTTTGGTTTTAAACGAAGACATCATTGCCGTCTTCATTTTTTTAATCAGTGTCATGCCCACGCCTTCATACAGTTTCAAAATAACATTTCCGACAAATGCTTCGCAGACAATGACATCTGCCTCGCCTGACGGAATGTCTCTGGCCTCAATACTGCCGATAAAATGAATCGACGGACACTCTTTTAAAAGTGGATAGGCCTCTTTCACCAACTGATTACCTTTTTCTTCTTCCGCACCAATGTTGACAATCGCCACCTTTGGCTTTTCAACGCCCATAATGCGCTCCATATATATCGAACCAATCTGGGCAAACTGCAGAAGATGCTGCGCCCGCGCGTCCACATTCGCGCCGCAGTCGATTAAAAGCGAGAAACCTTTTGCGGTTGGAATCAGCGGAGCCAGCGGCGGTCTCTGAACCCCTTTGATGCGGCCGACAATCAACTGCCCTCCAGCCAGAACAGCCCCGCTAGAACCGGCTGACACCATGGCATCCGCCTCCCCGCTCTTCACCAGCTTCTGACAGCGAACAATTGAAGAATCCGGTTTATTCCGAATCGCGTGTACCGGAGATTCATTATTGCTGATGACTTCCGTCGCCGGAACAATTTCAATCCGCTCTTTATCATAGGTATATTTTGCCAGTTCAGCCTGAATCCTTTCCGCATCGCCGACCATAAGCACCCTGACTTCTTTACTCTCATTCACCGCATCTACGCCGCCTTTGACAATCTCAGAAGGTGCGTTGTCACCACCCATAGCATCCAAAGCGACAGTTACTAATTCTTCCATATTCTGTGCCTCCAATTACAATGTCTGTAATCATCTATAAATATACTAGATAATATACATTAAATCAACCTCTTTTTAGCGAATTCAAAAGAAAAAAGAAAGGCAGGAATTTCTTCCCGCCTTCCGTCAATTTCTTTAAATGAATTACTGAACTTCAACGATAGATTTTTTATCGTAATATCCACAAGCTTTGCATACTCTATGAGGCATCATAAGTTCGCCGCAATGACTGCACTTAACTAAAGCCGGAGCACTCATCTTCCAATTAGCTCTACGGCTGTCTCTTCTTGCTTTGGATGATTTATTCTTTGGACAAATGGACATGGATCACACCTCCTTAAAATTCTTAAAAATATCCTGAATGGCAGCCATCTGGGGGTCTAAAGAAACCCTGTCGCAGCCGCACTCTCCATGGTTTAAATCCTTTCCGCATTTCAAACATATACCTTTACAATCTTCACGGCATAATATCTTCATTGGAAAGCGAATTAAAATTTCATGATTGATCAGAGCGTCCGTATCAATGCTGTTTTCTTCCACATAGCTGTCATCCGCCAGCTCTTCCTGCCGCTCCGATGACAAATCAATCATTTCATCCAAATCGACATGGAAGGGAACAAGAACTTCCTTCAGGCATCGGTCACAGGGAATACCGAGACTTCCTTCCCAATGGCCCTCCAGATGAACTTTCCGGACTCCTGCATTTGATAAGTTAAGAATGAGTTCGCCTTTTTCACGAAAAGGAAAATGCTCACCCTGCCATTCATAAACTTCCATATCCACAGGAACAGTAAAGCTCTCTGCTTTTAACGGTGTAGAAATAAGCTCTGAAATATTAATAAACATAGACGTCTCCTAACTCCATACCTTACTCATTATACATAGGTCAGAATATTTTGTCAATAATTAAGTTATAAAAAGGACCGACAATTTCTGCCGGTCCTCTGTGATTTTAAATTGATTATTTCTCCATCTGAGCCTGTACTGCTGTAATCGCTACAACGCCAACGATATCATCTGCGGAGCATCCGCGGGACAAATCGTTAACAGGTCCGGCAAGACCCTGTGTAATCGGGCCGTAAGCTTCTGCTTTGGCAAGTCTCTGAACCAGTTTGTAACCGATGTTACCTGCATCCAAGTCAGGGAAAATAAGAACGTTGGCATGTCCGGCGATTTCATTGCCAGGAGCTTTCTGCTGTCCAACTTCAGGAACAATCGCAGCGTCCAACTGGAATTCACCGTCAACCAGAAGGTCCGGATATTCTTTATGAGCAAATTCAACCGCATTCTGAACTTTGTCTACATCCGGATGGCTCGCACTACCCATAGTGGAATGGGAAAGCATTGCTGTAATCGGCTTCTTGCCAATCAATGTTTCGAATGTTTTGGCAGAATCATAAGCGATATGCGCTAATTCTTCGGAAGTTGGATTCTGATTCAAACCGGCATCGGAGAAAATGAATACGCCGTCAGCGCCGAATTCGCAGTTTGGTACATCCAGTACAAAGAATGCGGATACGAGCTTGCTGTCCGGAGCAGTTTTAAGAATCTGCAGAGATGGACGGAGCAAGTTTGCTGTAGGTGTTGTACATCCGCCAACCATACCGTCAGCAAATCCCATCTTAACCATCATAACGCCAAAGAATAAGAAGTTGGATGTAAGAATACGTCTTGCATCATTTAATGTCATACCTTTTCTTTTACGGAGTTCATAGAAATGAACAATAAAGTCATCCAGTCCGGCAAATGTTTCCGGATTTACGATTTCAACCCCTGATAAATCGTAGCTTGCTGCGGATTTTGCAATATCTTCCGGGTCACCAATTAAAATAACTTTGGCTACGCCTTCTTTTTCAATCTTGCTTGCTGCTTCAATAACACGCAGGTCATAAGACTCTGGAAGAACGATTGTCTTAAGGTCTGCTTTCGCGCGTGTTTTGATTCCATCAATAAATCCCATGATGAATACCCCTTTCATATTAAAAAATTTTAAAAAAATATTTTTTTCTCTAACCATTTATTATTATATACTAGTTAAAAGTGCAAAACAAGAGATTTTATTGGGCAAAACATTGAATTTTTGTATTTTTTTTGGAGCATATTCTCTATATAGATGCTATAATACAATCAAGAACAGCTTTGGAGGGAATTATGAAGGTTGGAGCAATTATCGCCGAATATAATCCGTTTCACAATGGTCATAAATATCAAATTGAAAAGTTCCGCAGAGAACAGGATATCGACTATGTCATAGTCATTATGAGCGGTGATTTTACCCAGCGGGGTGAACCGGCCTGGATGCCAAAACATCTGCGGGCCAAAGCCGCCCTTATGGGAGGCGCCGATTTAGTGCTTGAACTGCCCGTTTACTATGCCGCCGGCAGCGCAGCCGTGTTCGCCGAGGGGGCCGTCGCCCATCTAAATGCTTTAAACTGTGTGGACGCCCTCTGTTTTGGCTGTGAAACCTTCTCTTCGGAATCACAGCATTTGGAATGGCTGAAAAAAACGGCCCATATTCTTATGGCCGAGCCGGAAGATTATAAAGCTGAGCTTGCCCGCGGCCTGAAACAGGGGTATTCCTATCCGGTGTCCAGGGCCTTAGCCCTTCAAACATTCATTCCAATGCCGGAATTGCTGATGCAGCCGAACAATATTCTCGCTTTAGAGTATGTCTCGGCGCTGAAAAAAAGTCATTCAGCAATTCAGCCGATTCCTGTCCAGAGAGAAGGCGAAAACTATCACAGTCCAAATTCCGACTGTTTTTTTGCATCCGCTTCCGCTGTCCGCCGGGCAATTCAATGCAAAAATGATATCGATTTGCAGGAAGGGCTGCCGGATACATCCCGGGAAATAATCCGTACCGGCTTTCATCGGGAACTTCCCGTGTTCCCGGAGGATTTTTCAGCTTTTTTTGCGGCGGCTTTTCTTCGCTCCGCCCCAAATTTATCCCGGTATATGGATATGACCGAAGAGATTGCAAACCGTATGATATCCTGCTTTAAAAATTATCAGTCACTGCCGGATTTTCTTATGGAAGTAAAAAACAAGGCTTACACCTACAGCCGTCTCAGCCGCTGCGCCGCCCATATTCTTCTCGAACTGGATAAAGAAACCTTTGCCCGGGCGCAGGAGGATAATTATGCCTGCTATGGGCGAATCCTCGGATTCAGGAAGGCGGCAGCGCCGCTTTTGGGATATCTGAAAAAGAATACATCCATCCCCTTATTGTCAAAGATGGCCGACTATCAGCATATTCTGTCCGGCAATGGCCTGAGGCTGCTTGAAGCGGATATCCGGGCAGCCGATTATTACCGCACAGTACTTCAGATGAAATACGGACAGCCTCTGAAAAATGAATTTACTCAAAACATTATCATATTATAATTTAAGGAGACATAGCATAATAACAAAAAACGGTGTTGTTTATGCTTCTTTGTCTCCTTCTTTTTTTCCTCTGTCTCTGTTTCCCTGAAATCAGCGGTTCCGGGATTAAAAACGGGCTGACGCTGATTGCCGGTCAGGTCCTTCCCGCTTTATACCCCTTTATTCTTCTGACAACATTTTTCAGATATCTGTCAATGCGCCGCGGTGCAGGCCGCTATCTGTCGATTTTTATCGGCTTTCTCTCCGGCTATCCTCTTGGCGCGAAGGCGGCCTCCGACTTTAAATCATCCAAAAACCGGATAAGTCCCCAGTCCCTGCTTTTAATCTGCAATAATCCGGGACCGGCCTATATGATCAGCTTTATCGGCCTGAACTGTTTTGACAGTCTCCGCCTCGGCCTCTCCATATATATGGCCGTCCTCGCCGGAAACCTCACGGCAGGGCTCCTTTTTAATCCGCTTCATAAAAAAGCGGATACAGCCTTTTTGGAGAGCCTATCTCCCCGGAAAGCTGAAAACCACTCCGAGGAAAACGCCCGCAAAACCAATTTACTGGATTTGGTCATCCATGACACGTTTTCGATTATTGTCAACATATCCAGTTACATTCTTATCTTTTCCACCGCCGCCGCCTTCATCCGGCGGCTTACCTTTTTGCCGGCCGTGATTCAGACCCTTCTCGCCGGACTTCTTGAAATGACAACCGGGATTCAAATGCTTGCCTCCCAAACGTCCCTCTCCCCGATGGTAAAAATACTTCTGACAACCGGCCTCATCTCCTTCGGCGGCTTTTCTGTCATTGCTCAAACAAAAAGTATGATTGGCGAAAGTTCTTTAAGCATAAAAAAATACACAACAGAAAAAGCCATAGCCGCTACTATAGCTGTTTCTGTCATGTATATTTATATAACTCTATGTTTATAAATCGGGAATCAGCCTTCAGAAAGCTTTAGTCGATGTCATCATAATCGAAGTCATCATCGTCAGCATCTTCTTCTGCTTCATCCTCTTCGTAATCATCGGATTCATAGAGGTTCTCATCATCCTCATAATCATCGGAATCAAAGTCAGAATCCTCCGGTGCATATACCGGCGGTTCGGCCGAAGTTACCGGTTCATTCAACTGGCTGGACAAAGCTTCCTGATTCTCTTTCAGCACTGCAAGACTTGAGGACAGGCCGTTAATCAAACCTTTAGAATGTTCCTGAGAAATACTCAGCGCACCGCTGACAATATTTTCCAGATTATCTACTAATTCTTTTGTGTACTGAAGAGCATTCAGCCGGATTTCTTCCGCATTGGCATTGGCTTCACTAATTGTCGCTTCGGCCTGGGCGTTGGCAGCATTCAGCACTTCCTCGGCGCGCTCATAGGCTTTCAGCATAATCTGATGCTCTTCCACCAATTGATTGGTGTAAGCTGTTGTCTCTTCCAGCATACGTTCCGCCTGGGCCTGGGCATCATTAATAATCTTGTCCTTATTGGCAATGATTTTCTGATATCTCTTTATCTCATCCGGAGTTTTCAATCTTAATTCCGTTAATAATTCAAATAATTCATCTTTTGGTACGATAATCTTTGTCTGGGAAAAAGGCTGTGGTTTACAGCTCTCTACAAATTCTTCGATTTCATCAATTAACTGCTCGATTCTACTCATTATTATTCTCCTTTTATTTTGTATTTTGACTTGACTTTTTCAATAATACATGGCGGAGCAAAACGGTCTAAAGCTCCCCCGTATCTGGCGATTTCCTTTAAGATTGTGGAGCTCAAATATGAATATTCCTCGCTGGTTACCAAAAACATGGTATCCACCTTCGGATTTACAATTCGATTCGTTTGTGCCATCTGGAGTTCGTATTCGAAATCCGTGATTGCGCGGAGTCCGCGCACAATAATACGGGCGTCCATTGCATCCGCAAAATCAATGGTAAGCCCCTCAAAAGAAGTAACAGATACATTTGGCATATCTTTAGTGACTTCTTCTAACATTTTAACACGTTCTTCTACAGAAAACAATGGAGTTTTTGCACTGTTTTTCAGCACAGCAACAATAAGTTCATCCACCATGCAGGATGAACGTCCGATAACATCCAGATGTCCATAAGTCACCGGGTCAAAACTTCCGGTATAAATTGCTCTTTTCATTTTTGTATCCTCGGTTATATTATTTTATTTTCAGGAAAATATGTTTGTTCGTTTTATAATTCTTCTCTCTGACAACAGTAAACCCATAGCCCTCTATGTATGAAAAGTCAGTTTCAAGACTCGCTTCGACAATAATCACCGTATCCGCATGTACCAGCGGAGAACCGGATAACCGATTCAGCACTTTCTTTTCATGGAGACAATTATATGGCGGGTCCATAAAAATAATATCAAAACATTTTCCTTCCTGCTCCAACTGCTGCAAGGCCGTCAGCACGTCCCTTTGCATAACGACGGCAGCTTCGGAGAGTTTTGCAGCCTTTAGATTTTCCCGGATACAATTGACTGCATCCCGGTTATTTTCAACAAAAACAGCCATCTCACATCCTCTGCTTAACGCTTCGATGCCGATGGCCCCACTTCCGCTGAATAAATCTAAAAAGCAAGCTCTATATAGCTCCGTTTGAAGTATATTGAACAGTGTCTCTTTAATCCGGTCAGTTGTGGGCCTCGTATCCATCCCGGGAACAGTTTTTAATTGTATGCGCCGGGCCTTTCCAGCAATGACTCGCATAAGATAACCATCCTTCTTACTTAACTGTTTATAATTTTAGTATGTTTCTACAATTTGTCAAGGGAAACCCTCAGATTTTTGTAAATTTTTTTCTTGTTTTCCATATAGAGCAAAGTGGCCGCAGGAATACGACCACTTATCTCCATATTTTCCGCCTTGTTCACGGATTTTCAATTACCGATGATTTGCCATCTCTTCTTCCTGTCTGCGAATCATCTGGCGAACCATTTCGCCGCCGACAGAACCGTTTTCACGGGAAGTGAGGTCACCGTTATAGCCCTGTTTTAAAGGAACGCCGATTTCGTTGGCTACCTCAAATTTAAATCGGTCGAGTGCATCTTTTGCCTGTGGTACTTCAGGAGTATTCGAACTTCTTCTGCTCATAGCAAATTCCTCCGTTTCAAATTCTTAGTTCATTGGTTTCCTTTGTAGCTACAACTCTAGTATGTCTCCCGCGCCGATAAATACTCTGGAAGTTTTTAGAGGATGACTTCACTGCCCGCAAGACGCATATATCTTTCCATACGCCGCTCCAAATTTTCAGGAATTTCATTTTCATATTTTTTTGCACAGTCGCCGGCCACCTGCAGCAAATCGCTGTCCTGATATAAATCCGCAATGTGAAAATCCATCAGGCCGCTCTGGCGCAGGCCGAACATGTCGCCCGGTCCCCGGAGTTTTAAATCCTCACTGGCAATATAAAATCCATCGTTGGACTTAACAAGAATCTCCAGCCGCTCTTTTGCACTGTCACTTTTCCCCGATTGGACAAAGATACAGTAGGATTGGGCATCGCCCCGGCCGACGCGGCCCCGGAGCTGATGAAGCTGAGCCAAGCCAAAGCGCTCGGCATTTTCAACCATCATTACCGTGGCATTCGGCACATTAATGCCGACCTCTATAACCGTTGTCGAGACAAGCACCTGAATTTCTTTTCGGTGAAACCTCTCCATAATCTCATCCTTCTGGGCGCCGGTCATTTTACCGTGCAGATAGTCCACTTTGATTGAAGGCGGTAAGATTTTTCGTATTTTTTCCGTATAATCCAGGACATTTTCCAAATCCATAAACTCGCTCTCTTCCACCATCGGACAGATTATATAGACCTGATGTCCTTCGGCTGCCTGTTTTTCAATAAATCGATAGGCCGCCGGACGATATCCCGTATCGACAACGCAGTTTTTAATCGGTTTCCTCCGGGCCGGAAGTTCGTCAATCACCGATATATCCAAATCGCCGTAAAGAATAATCGCCAGAGTCCGCGGAATCGGCGTGGCGCTCATAACAAGCACATGGGGCAGATTGCCCTTGCCAAAGAGCCATTCCCGCTGGTTTACGCCAAAGCGGTGCTGTTCATCCGTGATGACCATGCCCAGATTATGGAAATGCACCTTCTCCTGGATGACGGCATGGGTCCCAATAAGGATATCGATTTCATGATTTTCAAGGGCCTCATATACCTCCCGTTTTTCTCTGGCCTTCATAGAACCGGTTAAAAGGCCGCAGCGAATCTGAATACCTGAAGCTTTATAAAACTTTTCAAAATCCCGTTGGAAGCTCTCATAGTGCTGCCGTGCAAGCACTTCCGTCGGCGCCATCAGGCAGCCCTGATATCCGGCCTCCACGGCTGTCAAAAGGGCAAGCTGGGCAATGACTGTTTTGCCGGAACCCACATCTCCCTGGAGCAGCCGGTTCATCACATACCGGCCCGAAAAATCTTTAAAAATTTCTTTCCATGCCCTCTGCTGGGCACCGGTCAGCCCATAATCCAGGCAGCCCATAAACTGCTCCGCCCATGCGCCGCTGTCTGCCGGATGAATGTTTTCTGAGCGTTCTCTGGATGCTTTCATCCGCCGAATAGCCAAAGCAAATAAAAAGAATTCGTCAAATCCGAGACGCCGCCGCGCCGCCGCCAGCGAATCCCTGTCCTTTGGATAATGAATATGGTGCAGGGCATAATTATATTCAGCCAGGTGGAATTCCATCCGAAGTTCCTCCGGCAGATAATCTTCGAACAACTGCTCCTCATCCAACACCTGCCGCACCAGTTTCCCAATCATCTTCTGATGAACGCCTTCTGTCAGGGAATAAATGGGTTGTATGGAAGAACGAATTTTTTCATAGGCTTTCGGCTCAAAAATTTCCGCCTGCTCCATCGTCCACTGCCCGTTTTTATTTTTAACAGAGCCATAAAAAATATAAGTTTTTCCTGAAATTATCTGTTTTTTTAAATAGGGCATCCGATACCAGATAAGCTGCAGCCGTGAATTGCCCTCCGCCAGAACGCCGGCTGTTTTATCCACCCGTCCGCCGGGAATCCGCGCCAGACTCCGATG
>URND01000092.1 GCA_900549105.1 uncultured Eubacteriales bacterium | reverse complement strand
TTTTCTACAGCTGCATTCTGATCTTCCGCATACACTCCCGATACCGGTGCAACTGCCATAGATGCTGCCATAAATAAGGCCAAAAATTGCTTGGAATTGTGTTTCATCTTTTACTCTCTCCCTACTACTTTTCTGTCACCAAAAATACCCTTCCACGAAATCATCCGTAAAAGGGTATAAAATGGCCTTGTGAATTTATTATAATTTTCCTCCATTTTTGTACAACCAATTACTCGTGGCCTGGAACAATCTGCTCCTGTACAACAGTCAGGCAGGTCTCCTGGCTTATAGTTCAACGCCTTCGGCCATCTTCCCGGTTTCCCAGTGATATTTCGGCCTAAGCTCCCTAAATACAGTGACGAGTTCGTACAGGATTCTCACCTGTTTCCCTTTTCACCAGACCCGAATGTAAAAAATAAAAACATTTCTGTCTGACACCTGCTGTTATCTTATTCAGTTATGGATAATATAGCACACTTATTATAGCTTTGCAATAAAAACATCTCCGACAGGGCATAGTTGCTCTATCGGAGATTTTCCACGAATCATTCCTTCTATTTGCTGTTCAGTTCGCGCATATATGCTTCGCCATTACGTTTCTTTCCGAGGGAAGCATTTTTAATCTTCTGCAAACCGGTTTCCGGCACATCTTTAAATTCCAGAATACCTTTTTCGCGGGCCAGATTCAAAAGCTGCTCACCCTTTTCTGTACGGACAATCACCTGATTCCATCCCTTATCAACATCCCATCCGTCCGCACTGCGGGCGCCGCCCACAGATAAATCACTGAATTCTGCGGTCATATCGGTGCAGGCATGGCAGGCCTGACGAACGATAGGGTTGACTTCGTCCAAATCGACAGAAATATCTTTTCCGTCCTCACGCAGTACCAGAGAATGGTATTTGCTCGGCGGAATATCCATGTGGCTTACTTTCTCCGGATCCGCATATTTTGCTGTCAGATTGTGAATGTCGTTCCATTCCAATCCCCATCCGCAGAACAATCCGAATACCATGCCGATATTATCCGCATTGTTATCATTTTCCGGCAGCGGTTTAGATTTCATTTTATAAACTGCCAGCGTCTTACACGGTGTCCCGACAACGCCAATCTTATGATATTTGTTTTCTTTTAATGCCTGATTCAAAACTGCCAGTGTCGGCGGAATCTGAAATGTGCTTCCTGAACAGGCGCGAATTTCTTCGGCTGTCGTGGCAAGAACGCCTTTTGCATCCAAACCGCCTTTGGACTGGGTCAAAACTGCTGAATCAATAAAACCTTCCTTTAATGCAAGCTCTACAAGGGCTGTCATTGTACCGCCGTGCTGTGCATTGCCGCGAATGGCCGCATCTGTAGCCCGGGTCAGATAAAGTCCCCGGAACGGTCCAATCTCCGGTGTCAGCGTCTCTGCCGGGAAAAATTTATTTTTCAAAGCATCCAAATCTGCCGGCATACGCGGACAAAAAGCCTGACAGCGGCCCTCCGTGCGCTCACAATCAAAGAAACATATTGTACGGCCTTCATAAGAATCCCAATAAGGGCACATGCCCTGGCAAGCACCGCAGCCCGTACAAAGCCCAGGCTTAATCACTTGTGTATCAAGCGCAAATGTACTTAACATTTCATATCCCCCCTATGTCATAATTGTCGGTATATTAAATACCTTTACAGTCATCTCATCTGCGCTGTCCGGCAGATAGTTTCCAAGAATATGTTTGGAACCGCAAAGATGATCCTGAACAAGATATCTATACCCCGGCTTCTGGGGGTCTATAAATCCCGCCTCATATAAATGTGGTGTCAGCGTGTCAATCACCGTATTTCTCGGGAGCTCTAAGGTAAGCGTTGCATCCGTGGTATGATGCTGAAAATGTACAGTAATGATATCACTCATCTGCTCCGCCTCCTTCCCCGTCGATGGCTTCACAGCCTCTGGCAAAGGCTTTCTGGTTGATTTCCAAAGCCCGGCCCTGGAAACGCTGTGCCAAAATAGCCGCCAGTTCTTCTGTATTTAACGGCGAACCCTCCAACCGGCTGAATGCGCCAAGCAATGCCACGTTCGCCGCTCTTGTATCGCCGATTTCCATGGCAATATCCGCAGCCTGCACCGCATGGGCTTCTGCAGTCAGCGCTTCGAGTTCTTTTTTAATCTCTTCAATCGGCGGATAGTTCTGATTTCCCTGCAATACGCCCAACGGATAAACCGGGCGCGGGTCATAAATAACCATTGTATTTGCTCCGGCATACTGGCGCGCCATCCGCAATGTCTCAAGAGGCTCAAAACCGATAATAATATGGGCTTCACCGGAAGGAATCAAAACGCCCAAATCTTCCGTTTCGGATACACGCACATGGCTCATAACCGAACCGCCTCTCTGGGATGCACCGTAGGTTTCTCCGACAGCCACCCGATAACCCAAATCATTCATCGTGCTGGCAACGATTTCGGAGGCCAGTACATTTCCCTGACCGCCAATACCGCAGATAACAATGTTCAGCGGGTCAAATTTCAACTTTTTCATTCTTCCTCACCGCCTTCCACTTTGATAGCTCCAGACGGACAAAGCTGTGCGCATACACCGCAGCCCACACAGGACATCGGGTCAATTTTAGCTTTATTTTTTGTGAAGTCCCATGAATTGCCCGGACATCCCCAGACACGGCTGCAGAATTTATCACAACCGCAGCCATCGCCATAGCAGATATCCTGATCCACATAAACTCTGCGGCGTTTTGTCTCCTGCTTGGACATGAGGGTTGCACATGGCTGTTTCATAATGAGAACCTTCAGGCCGTCCTGATTCAATAAATCCCGAAGAACTTTCGATGTTCCCTGAACATCAAACGGGTCTGCAATGGTTACCTGGCAGCCAATCGCCTCACAAATCTTCTCAATCGACATCGGCTGAGTCTGATCGCCCATCGCTGTAATTCCGGTACCCGGATGGGGCTGGAAGCCGGTCATTGCTGTCGCCGAATTATCCAAAACCATCAGGAGCATATTGGCATGATGATAGCGGGCATTAACCAGGCCCGGGATAATGGTGTGGAAAAATGTGGAGTCACCGCACATCGTCACAACCTTCTGGTCCAGACCATAAGAAGTCAGCTGTCCGAGACCTTCCGCCAGGTTGACGCCGGAACCCATGGCATTACATGCCTGATAAGCCCAGAAACCGGCCGCCTGACTGGACATTATGTAACATCCGATATCGCCGACAACGATTCCCGGATTCTTTTCATATTTTAATGCTTTCTTTAATAAATAAAATGTTGCACGATGCGGGCAGCCTGCACAGAATGTCAGATCACGTACCGGCAGTGTATCGGCCACACCTGTCTTTTCTTCATAATCCGGCGTATCTGCCAGCGCAGCAACCGCGTTCATAACAATATCCGGATTTAATTCTCCGATTCTCGGCAGCGCGCCGTCGGACCGGCCTGTAAACGCAATATTTAAACGATATTTACCCGCAAGGGCCTGCAGATTATGCTCCAGCACAGGGTCCACTTCTTCTAAAACAAGCGCCTGCTCCGCGGAACGCATATACTGAAGAATATATTTTTCCGGCAATGGCCATACGGTTGCAAGACTTAAAAGTCCCACTTCATCGCCCACCTCCAGACGGCGAATCGCCTCATGGCAGTAAAGCCGCCCGGTTCCTCCGGCCACAATCAGTTTCTTTGGCTGTTCCGGTCCTTCATAATGATTATATGGACAGGTTTCAAAAACTTCCTGAATATTATCCAGTTTTTTCAGCATCGGCTCATGGAGATAATTGACACAGGTTAATCTGTCCCACTCCCCAACCTGCTGCATCTGATGGGGTTTCTCCGGCAGCTCACCCAAAACCACATTTCCTCGCCCATGACAGACACGGGTCGTCAAACGCACGATAACCATCTGCTGCGTTTTTTCGGAAAGCTCAAAAGCATATGGAATCATGTCTTTTGCTTCCTGCATATTTGTAGGCTCAAGCATCGGCACATCGGCAGACATGGCCTGATAACGCGAGTCAAACTCATTGGTGCTTGAGTGTGCACTCGGGTCATCCGATGTGATAATGACAAGCCCGCCCTTAATTCCATGCTGTGCACCACAGTGAAGTGCATCGGCTACACATAAAAGACCATTCTGCTTTACAACGCATAACGACCTCGCATTTGCAAGTGATGCACCGATACAGGCCTCTAACGCACATACCTCATTCGTTGACCACTCCGCATAAAAATTTCGTTCCCGGGCAATCTTTCCCAACATGCCCAGTACCTGTGAAGACGGAGAACCCGGATAAGACGCCGCAAAATTTATACCGGCCTCAACCGCTCCACGCACAACGGCTTCATTCCCCTGCATTAAACAAACCTTTCCAGGGGCATCAGCTGTTATTGTCCATTCCATGGATTTAAGTCACCTCCCTTTCCCGATATCCAACTGCTTTGCTTATCAATGTCAGACTGGGAATATTGACAAATTTGTCACTAATATTCTACCACGTATTATACAAATTTCAATATATTTGGCGGAACTTTGGCCTTTTACCCAAAAACAGGCATAAAAAAAGCTGAATAATACGAATTTATCAGCTTTTTTTATGTAATATTTATTGTTTAACAGATATTTCCCCACAGCTACATTTTCCTGCAGAGGTGTTTATAAATAACCGCAGCCACCAGGTAATGCACAACAGCCATTGCAAAGCAAAAACATATAATCAGATAATTTACTTTGAGTAATGACAGCACAAAAGCCGCAATAAAATAGAGGACCATAAATGCATTCCATGCAACATATCCCGACTTATATCGAATATATATTTTTCTCTCGTCTTTTAAATCGATATCCTGAAGTTTTTTCTTTTTCTCATAAGCTTCCCTGTTTTCCGGTTTATTATGATAATAATTTCGAATCCAGTTCCCGACACAGTTCAGACTCATCCCCGCGCCGCACCCAACCATTATTGATGAATAATAATCAATATCCATGATGATGCCTGCCGCAGCGAGAACGCAGCCAGCAAGAAACAATATAATCATATTCCGATTTTCCCGTTTATTCATCCGATTTCGCCTCCTCATAAATAAATATCTCTTCAATGCTCATATTAAAATAACGCGCGATTTTAAAGGCAAGTATAATCGATGGATTATATCTCCCATTCTCCAGAGAACCTATCGTCTGCCTGGACACTTCCAACGCCTCCGCCAGCTCTTCCTGCTTAATATTCCGTTGTTTTCTTAACTCTTCCAGCCGATTCTTCATAACAACTCTCCCGCTATGTAAAGTTTGCTTTCCATAATTTTATTATATCTTATCTTGTTCAAATGTCAAGTGTTCTTTCCATTTTTTCGCAAAGCGCAGCGCGCCCATGCGGAGCATCTGACATGCGGGATGCCCGAATGGGTATACCTTATCGCGCGCAGCCTGACGGAGCGCGCCCATGCGAAGCATTTGACATACGGGATGCCCGAACGGGTATAGGGTAGGGCAACTAAGAACATTTCTATATAAAAATAGTGCCGCACATAAGATGCTGCACTATTTTTTACTTTAGGATGTTTGGAAAAATCATTATCCATGGACTTTTTGGGAAACTATCATTCACGTTTTAAAGTTCCAATAAATACAGATAAGAATCTCTATCTGGGTATTCATAATGAAAAGGCAAATTTTCTTTTGTGATTTTCCTAAATCCTGCCTTTTCGTAAAAGCGATGTGAAGCTATGGCTACAGAAGGTGTATCCAGCAAAACCCGTTTATACTTTCCTTCTTTTAGACAGGTAATCAGATTCTCATATAAAGCATATCCTATTTTTCTATGGCGCCAGTCGCTCCTAACGAAAAATTTCTTTAACACGGCATTTCCGCTTCCATAGTTCATAAAGGCTATTGTTCCGATTACCTCGTTTTTCTCCATCCCCATCCAAAATGCACCACCATTCTTCTCATAATATAATGGTACATTTAAAAGATCGGGTTGTTCTTCAATCGTCAGATTAATTTTTGCTTCACTGTTCTGAATATGCAAAATCAAGTCGATGACCTGCTGTTTGTATGCATCTTGATACTTGATTATTTCCATATAGTCACTCCCGCGTTTTATTTTTATCTTCAATCATTCGAACCAGCTTTTCCAGCCCGAGACGGTCATCTTCCCTAAAGCGCCCTTCCACCGGGCTGTCAATATCCAGAACACCGATAATTTCCCCGTTCCGATGCAGCGGAATGACAATCTCAGACATGGAAGCTCCATCACAGGCAATATGCCCCGGGAACTCATGTACATTTTCCACAACTATTGTTTCATTTCTAAATACTGCCGTTCCGCACACACCTTTGCCTATTTCGATTTCAATGCAGGCCGGCTTTCCCTGAAAAGGTCCCAATACTAATTTCCCATCCTGAATAAAATAAAAGCCCGCCCAGTTAATCTCCGGCAAAGATTGATACAGCAAAGCCGATAGATTTGCGTAATTGGCTATCGGATAAATCACGCCGTCAACCAGCGCCTCCGCCTGTTGTACCAGCAAATTATAAAAATCTGACATATTTTTCATCTCCACTCCCAACATGCCGCCAGTTATTGTTTCTTACATGGAAATCCATCCAAACACATTTGCCACTGAACTGATTAATATAATAATCACAAAGATTGGGCAAAGATATTTTATCATAAAGTTGAATATTTTCTTTCTTTTAAAAGGCGCGCCGTCTTTTTCCACCTCTTCCGCAATCCGCGCTGTTCCAATCACGCGGACAACCAACAGACATGTCGTCAGCGCCGCAATCGGCATCATCACAGAGTTTGTCAGAAAATCAAAGAAATCAAGGAAAGGCATCCCTATAATCTGAATAAAGGCCAATGGGCCATATCCGAGAGATGACAATGTACCCAAAACAATAATAATCACACCGACAACAATCGTTGCCTTGCTCCGGCTCCATTTCATCTCATCCTCAAATGTCGCCACTGCACTTTCAGTCAACGCTATCGCGCTGGTCAGCGCCGCAAAAAACACCAGGACAAAAAATAAAATTCCCATCACCGTTCCAAATCCCATACTATCCAATACTTTTGGAATCGTGATAAACATCAGCGACGGTCCGGCTTTCAACATTTCCGGGTCTCCGCCGGAAAAAGCAAAAACAGCCGGGATAATCATCAAGCCTGCCATAATGGCAATCGCCGTATCAAAAATTTCAACGTTGCGCGTTGCGCCCTCAATCGCCACATCTTTTTTCATATAAGAGCCAAAAGTAATCAATATGCCCATGGCAATCGATAGTGAATAGAACATCTGTCCCATGGCGGATACCACGGTCATCCATGAAAAGTTTTCAAATTCAGGTACAAGAAAATATTTCACACCCGCCATAGCGCCTTCCCGTGTCATCGAATAGGCTGCAATAATGACCGCCAGCACAACCAGTACCGGCATCATAAACTTTGACACCCGTTCGATACCATTCTCCACGCCGGCATAAATAATAATCAACGCCACAATCGCAAAAATCAAAAACCATATCTCCGCCGAAAACCCGCCGGAAATAAAGCCGTCAAAATAGCCGTCCGCTGCCAACGCACCGCCATTTCCCCGTATATACTCAAACATATACTTGATGACCCATCCGCCGATGGTCGAATAATATGGCACAATCAGCATCGGAATGATGGCATTTATCCAGCCCCCGAAACGCAGATGCCATGTGCGCCCAAAAGCGCTAAATGCCCCCACCGGGCTTTTTTTCGTCATACGCCCTATAGCGGTTTCTGCTATAATCATCGTATATCCAAAGGTCAATGCCAGTAGGATATACACAAGCAAAAAGATTCCCCCGCCGTATTTTGCTGCAAGATACGGAAAACGCCATATGTTTCCCAGTCCCACAGAGGCGCCGGCGGCTGCCAGTACGAAGCCAATTTTCCCCGAAAAACTGCTTCTCTTCTCTTCATGTTTACTCATTCCCTTTAATCCCCCTGAAATTTATTTCATACCCCTGCGAAGCATCCGACATACGGGAGGCCCGAATGGGTAAAGAAAAAATGTCCCTTCGTCAGGCTTTCAAACCTAACAGGGGGCATTTTTCCATAAACTGCAAATTTTATTATACATGAAAAGGCCCGAAAATCAAAGCTTTTTAGAGAATTATTTTAATTTCACTTTCCCTATTCTTTTATAGGGAGATTATGTTGCTTTAAAAAAGAAAGTTTATCCCAATATCCACGCTGAAATAATATCTTTTCATTTACAACATGAAAAAATCCGCACCCACGCAATCCTAATGGGTCTTTCCACTCTAAGATGGCCCATTGCCCATCTTCAAAAATATTTTCCACAATACAAACCATTTTCGCAGTAGAAAACTCATTTGCAAACATTTCTCTAATAGCCGCAGCTCCTACAACAGGTTCATTTGCAACTTGATGGTTTGTTGCATTATTATCATACAGACTAACAATCATGTCTACATCACCGGCATTAAAAGCGTCTACCCATTTATTTACTACTTCTTTCGGACTTAGCATATAGTTATCCTCCTTTTTATTAGAAATACCATTGGTTTTAGTATACAGTATTTTGGAGGCACGCACATTTCCACAATGCTTGTTTTTGGATCTGTGGTTCAGCTTTCTTATTTATATTATTAAAAATCTTCCAGATAGACGGCCACTGACCGCGTCATTTCCCGCGAAAAATCCGAGTTATATTTTCTCTTGCAAAAAGCTTCCATCCACTCTTCATATGACTGGCTGCCTGTCTTTATCGCAAACATTTCCCGGTACTCTTCCTCTGCCATCTGCCGGTAACCGTTCTCATGAACCAGATGTTTAAGCGCCACCCGCTCCGGCTTTGTCCGCTCCATCTGCTGTTGTGTCGGATATCCAAAAACCAGCATTCCAACCGGGAAAACATAGGACGGAAGCGCCAAAATATCACGATGTATTTCTACATTTTCCATAATATCTCCGATATAGCAAGAACCAATCCCCAGGCTCCACGCTGCTGTCACCGCATTCTGGGCGGCAATCATGGCATCCGAAACAGCCAGCATCAAATCTCCTGCTCCCGGAAGCCTTGGCTCACAGCCCGCTGACCGAAAAGCCTCATACCACTTCCTGCAGTCCGCACAAAAAATCAGCACCATTTTCCCTTTGGCGATAAACGGCTGATGGTCACAGCTTTCTGCCAGCTTCTCTTTCAGCGCAGCATCGGTAATATCCAGAATCGTATATAACTGCTGGTTCCCCGCCGTAGGCGCCATAGCAGCCGCCTCCAAAATCAACTGCCTGTCCTCACCAGATATCTCCTGCTCCGTAAATGCTCTGACGGATTTTCTTTCAAAAAGCTGACGAATCACTTCATTCATACTATTTCCCCCAATCTGTCTTTATCAAACTCTCCGTTGCCGGATTTTATTTCATTATACACTTGCCTACCCAGAAATTTAAAGTCTTTTAACGAATTATTTTAAACAATCCATGTTTATTGCAGTAAACATAAAAGACTCCATGCCCCCTTTTTCTGAATCGCACTGAAATTTCCTGCTCAGAATACAATTTAACAACGTTAAAAGTGTCCGATGCAACGTAGGCAATAAAGGATATGTAATGACTCTTATCCATCGAATGTTCCATCGTTACAGAATATTCATTATCGACGGTTTCTATATGAAGCAAATGTTCCTCATCACATTTTTCGGCATCCTGCTTCGGCAGCATTATTCCACAACAATTAAAACTCCCCTGGCCAACAGAAGTAATAATATTACCGCACACAGGGCAAACATAAAAATTCATTTTCTTTATATTAGCTGACAGATTGTCGTTTTCGCAAAGTTCTCCCGTCAACAGTTCGGCCACAGATGTTCCTAGAGCCTTCGCCAAATCCTCAATAATTCCTATATCCGGAAGACCTTTGTTCGTCTCCCATTTTGAAACAGTTTTGTCGCTGACGCAAATCTTTTCCGCCAGTTCTCTCTGCGTAATTTTCCTCTTTTCCCTCAATTCTTTTATGGTTTTTCCAGTAACATAACCCATAACACATACCTCTTTCTTTTATTATGAGTTTATTGTATCGCCTTATACACACAGCCGCAACCTGCGAAACGTAGATATTAAATATAAAATATTTGTCGTGGAATCCTTCGTCACACTTTGTCGCTCTACTCCTAGATCAATTCCAACAAATACTTTTTCATTTTTTCTTTTCTAACATAGCTAAGAGGCATATCACAAATACAACTTTCATCATATAAGCATTCTACGTATTCCTGTATTGATAAGTCACTTGCCACATAGGCTTCCCGTATTAATCCCCTTTTCACCTCACTAATACTATTTACTCCTCCATATTTTATAAGTAAATATTGGCCTACACTTATATAATGACAATATTGAATCGTATTATCTATTAATTCGTCTGATATGCTTATATCCATTAACAATAGGCTACGCAGTGTAATATCCAAGTTTTCAGGCCAATATCTAAGTTTTTGGAAATACATATAGCGCATCTTAGAAGTCATTTCTTTTACATTATTATATATCAAAACCTCTTTATGTTTGGATAACTCATTAATAAATGATATTTTGTTTTCTATCTTACCTTCTTGAAAATGCGGGTAGTAATGTTGCTCAAACACACACAACTTTATTACTATTATGTAAAACGCATCAATGATTTCTTGTTGATAAATATCTTCTAACCATTTTTCTGTAACTTCTTCATCTATATTTTTTCTCAATGCAATAAACCTACTATCAGAATAGCGATGGGCAATATGTGAATTTGAAATATGACGATTAATACTTTCAAACTCACTCTCTAAACTCTCACTTTTTTTCCATAGTTCTCTAAGCATCATTACATCTATGTATACCCAATCTGTTCTAAATCGATATATGGAATAATAAATTATTAAATATACAAATATGTATGTACAATTCTTCTTGCTCACTAATTTCAACAATTTCATAACATTTAACCTGTCATATGAAATCAACGCATCACACAGTTCATCTGTATAAAAATTATTAAATTTATCATTGAACATTATGCATTCAAAAATATATATGAAATTTTTCTGTTGCTCTTCCCTTTCAACCGCCTCCTGCAATACTTTCTTTATTAAATACATCAACATTTCTTCGCAGTACTTTCGAAAAAGCTGATTTTCCGAATAATAGCCTTGTAATAATGCTTCAATCAATTTCTTTTGATTTTCAGGCACACATTTCTCAAAGATTTCTTCCGTCAGTTTTTTCCATTCTCTGCACTCTAAAGAATTTTCACTAAGTTTAAAAACATCAAAATTAATATCTTCATATCCATCTACTTCTGCTCTTCGCAAATTCAACTCTAAAATGCTTAAGTGAAATACAAGGATATATTGCTCAAACAAAGCATTTGTTTGCATATTTTTTTCTCTCACAAATTCACCGAGTAACCTACATTCAGTTGCCATATTATGTACCCAAGCAACCTGGTTTTTTACCTTTTTATTCTTTTCTAATAAAAGAGTTACTTCTTTCTCCTTGTTCATTTTATATTCGCAAAATATATCCTTGAATAACTCAAAATATTTGGATTGAATTTCTGCAGTATCATCCTTGGAAATAATATATCTTAAACATTCCATATCATCCGAAAGCATTTCTATGCTACTTTTTTTTGCTCGTTCATATACAGTCTTTTTTTTAAAATCTCTATTAATATTTTTTATTATAATTGAGCTTCTTCTTACATCTATAACAGCTTTTAAAGACAAAATGCAGCTCGTACACTGAAAAAACAACACCGCAAAGACTAAAAAATAAATCACCACATATAAATACCAAAAAAAATTTAGCACTGCTATTACTTCTATAGAAATCTCAGTGCTATATATACTAATTATAGGCTTATATAGAACTTCTAAAACAAAAAACAATTCAAAAAACGGTTTTGAAATTATTCTATTATAAACTGTCAACCTTCTCTTTACATAGTATTCTATCAAATTAGTATCTAAATACTTTGTTACTTTTATATTCCCTGCACTTTGAAAAGACACAATAAACTGATAAAATGTCAATAGTATTGCATACACTGTAATTTGTCCACTCACAATTGTTAAATATGTAGCCTTATCAACAACCAGCGAATTATTAAATATGTATATAACTAAAGTTTCAAAAATTTTTTTCAAAAGTCGTTTTCTCCTTTCTACTACAATATATTTATGGTTAATATCCCTTACAGCCAGTAAGGAATTAT
>URND01000091.1 GCA_900549105.1 uncultured Eubacteriales bacterium | reverse complement strand
AGTTTATTCTGAGAGATAATGGAACGATGAATCCGAAAATTGTCGGAAAATCGGCACAGGCCATTGCGGATATGGCGGGAATCCAGATTCCTGCGGGAACGCGGGTGCTTTTGTCCAGGCAGACAGAAGTTTCCAAAAAGAATCCATATACCCGCGAGAAACTTTGTCCGCTCTTAGCCTTCTTTGTTGAAGAAGGCTGGCAGGAAGCCTGTGAGCGGAGTATTCAGATTCTTCAAAATGAGGGCGTCGGCCATACGATGACAATTCATTCCGAGGACACGGATGTGATTCGGGAATTTGCTTTAAAGAAACCGGTATCCCGCTTGCTGGTAAATACACCGGGCGCTTTGGGCGGCGTTGGCGGAACGACCAATCTTGCTCCGGCATTGACTTTGGGCTGCGGCGCAGTCGGAGGCAGCGCCACATCGGATAATATCACGCCGATGAATCTGATTAATATACGCCGGGTAGCCTGCGGGGTTACTGAGCTTTCGGATATCCGGAAGAAGTATAATGTTCCGGCGCCGGAGCAGTCTAATTGCTGCCGGACAGTGAACAGCGGCGCATCGACATCCGGGCTGACGGCGGAGGATGTGGAAGCTATTACCCGGGCGGTACTGGCAAAATTAAGAGGTTAATAAATAAAAAATATAAAAGGATTTTAAATCAAGGAGGATAAATATTATGGCAGATGTAGTACAGGCTTTAGGAATGATTGAAACAAAAGGTTTAGTTGGCGCAATTGAAGCAGCCGATGCTATGGTAAAAGCGGCAAACGTTACATTGATTGGAAAGGTTCATGTTGGCGGAGGACTTGTTACAGTTATGGTCCGCGGCGATGTCGGCGCTGTTAAGGCTGCAACTGATGCAGGTGCGGCAGCCGCAGCAAATGTGGGTGAATTAATCAGTGTTCATGTAATTCCACGTCCACATGAAGAAGTTGAATACATCCTTCCTACTTTAAAATAGGACAGTCAGGTTTGGATGGATTGAAGAAGAGGTTTGGTTATGAAAATTTTAACAGAAACCATGCTGAGAGCCGCTGCGCTTGCGGAAAGCACAACCGAATATCGTGTTGAACCGGATGTGTTCGTGACGCCGCTTGCCAAAGAATATCTCCGGGACAGAGGGATTTCTCTGGTAATTATGGAAAGCCAGCCGGCGGTGATGACCAGAACACCTCTTCCCGGTCATGGCCAACGTACATATATTGACGCTGCAACGGGGGCTGGCTACGGCGAGAAGCCGGAGTATATGACCCATTTGCGGGGCAACCTTCTGGTGCCGAAAACCCATCCCCGGATTGAGTTCAGGGGACAGCTGGACACGCTTCAGGCGGAGATTATCTGTCTTCAGGCGGAGGCCTGCGCGCAGAAGCAGGAGAAGCTGGTGACGGATTTGGGCGATATCCTGTATGGAACCCGGTGCATTTTGGGCGCTGAGGTGAAGGAAGAACCATTACAGCCGATGAAGATTCTCGGCATGACGGATAAGGAGTTGCGGGAACATTCCCACAATGTTAAAAAATATTTTGGAATGGACCACCCAATTCCGGATTACACCATGGGCCGGATGGCGGCGGATTTAAACCGTCTCCGGACAAAGGTGCGGGAAACGGAGCTCGCCGCGGCCCATGCCTTTATGACGGCGGACGGCCTTGTGGAACGCCCGGATATTATTCAGCATCTGAATCGTCTGAGCAGCGGCGTTTATATTGTATTTTGCCGATGGCTGGCAGGTTATTATGAGGGAGGCAGAAAGTCATGAGTGCAGAGAAAAAGAAAATTTTAATCGAAGCCTCCGGCTGCCATGTTCATTTAACCCAGGCTGCCATTGAAACACTTTTCGGGCCGGGGGCCGTTTTGAAAAAGCGGCGGGATTTATCCCAACCCGGAGAGTATTTAAGCGAACAGAGAGTGAAACTGGTAACCAAAGACGGCTGTGTGGAAAATGTGGCTGTTCTCGGACCGCCGAGGGGAGCTGTTCAGGTTGAATTGTCCAAGACAGACTGCCGGAAGCTCGGGCTGACGGCCCCGGTAAATTTATCGGGAAATCTCGACGGGGCATCGGATGTAATGATTATCGGTTCCCATGGCGAGCTGAAGGCCAGCGGAAGCGTTATCGTGGCGCGCAATCATATTCATATGCGGCCTCAGGATGCGGAAGCCTATGGCGTTTGTGACGGCGACAGAGTCCGGGTGGAAGTGGAAAGTGACCGAAAGGTTATTTTTGAGGATGTGCCGATTCGGGTCAACGAGAAGTTTGCTCCGGCAATGCATATTGATTTTGACGAGGCCAATGCCTGCGGATACCGGGTGGGTACGGAAGCATTTATTCTGTATGGCACGCCGTGTGAAGCTAAGGGGGTGTCAGCAATGGATATGGAACAATTAATTAATGAAGTGGTGAGAAATGTCTGCGCCATATTAAATGAGGAACAGCAGGGAAAAGGCTGCGGTAAAACCGGCGGCAGCGTTTCAGCCGGTTTCGGCAGCGGCGCTGCGGCCTGCTCCGACGGCGGGGCGAAAGCCTGTGCTTCGGAAACCGGGACTTCGGGGAATATTATCCGTGAAAAACTGGTAACGGAAAAGCTGGCGAAGGAACTGGTGAATGGCTGTGGCTGCGGAACGCTGCGTTTTGCAAAGGGCGTTATCATTACACCGGCTGCAAAGGATATCTTTAAGGCCGAACACAAACAGATAGAAATCGTTTAGGGGGACTTGTATGCTTATCTGCAGAGTAATCGGACACGTATGGGCAACTAAAAAACAGGATGCCTTAAACGGACAGAAGCTTATGATTGTAAAGGAGACGGAGACAGCCCAGGGAAAAGGGGATGTGTTTGTCGCCGCGGATATGGTCGGCGCCGGCGTGGGCGAAGATGTGCTTGTTGTCACGGGCAGTACGGCCAGAAGAGCCGCCGGAAAAGAAGGTGTTCCGGTGGACAGCGCAATTGTAGGTATTATAGATTCTATGGAAATCATGAAAGAAAACAAGAACAGGAAGTGAATCCATGGACTTATTGAATCGTATTAAAGAGGCGGGCATCGTCGGCTGCGGCGGCGCCGGCTTTCCTACCCATGTCAAATATGCCGGCGGACCGGTGGAATATCTGATTATTAACGGAGCTGAGTGTGAACCTCTGCTGCGTACGGACAGATATATTATGAAGCATCTGGGAGACCGGGTAGTTTCGGCGGTGGAAGCTGTCGGAGAGATGCTCGGTGCAAAGGAATGTCGGATTGCCCTTAAAAAGACATATACAGAGGAAATTAAAGCTCTGGAAAAGGTATTGAAGGAGCGCAGCTCGAAGGTGAAGCTGGCGAAAATGGACAGCTTTTATCCGGCGGGGGATGAGCAGACCATGGTTTATGAAGTGACAGGGCGGATTGTTCCGCCGGCGGGAATTCCTCTGGATGTGGGCTGTGTGGTTTCCAATGTGGCAACAATGCTTGGTATCAGCGATGCCATGGAAGGCAAGCATTTTACAAAAAAATATTTGACGGTAACAGGCGAGGTGAATCAGCCGACAGTGCTGCATGTGCCGGTGGGAACATCCTTTGACACCTGTATTGCTCTGGCCGGAGGAACCCGGAAATCCAGATATTTTGTCGTATCCGGCGGACCGATGATGGGCGCGCGGATGACGATGGAGGAAGCAAAAACAGCGGTAGTGACAAAAACAACTTCCGGTATTCTTATACTTCCGGAGGATGGAAGCATTGCCCGGAAAACCCAGATTTCCCTGCAGCATATGCTCAATCGTGCCCGGTCAGCCTGTATCCAGTGCAGTTATTGTACTCAGATGTGCCCGAGACACTTAATCGGCCATCCGCTCCAGCCCCATAAGATTATGCGAAAGCTTGCCATGTCGGGGGATGTGACGAAAATTTTAAATGACAGAGATGTGCAGAATGCGGCGATTTGCTGCGAGTGCGGTATCTGTGAAGAGTACGCCTGTCCGATGGGCTTACAGCCAAAACGGGTGAATCAGGTACTTAAAGGCGCGCTTCGGGAGGCCGGTATCCGTTACACAAGAGAAACGGATGTCTATAAGGCGGACAGAAACCGGGAAGGCCGGAAGATTCCGGCAGGCAGGGTGGCAGCCCGTGTGGGCGTGATGCCATGGTATGATTTGAAAATTGATACCTGCATTGAAGGAACGCCGGACAGAGTGGAGATTCCTGTCAGCATGCATATCGGCGCACCGTCGGAGGCGGTTGTCAAAACCGGCGATATGGTGACAGAGGGACAGTTGATCGCACGTATTCCAGAAGGAGCTATGGGTGCAAATATCCATGCCAGCATTTCCGGAAAGGTGGTTTCCGTTGGAAAGCGGATTATCATTGAAAGGACGGGTAGATGACGATGATTGAAACGGTAGGTTTTCTTGAACTGAACAGTATTGCCAAAGGAGTGGAGGCTGCCGATGCCATTTTAAAGGCGGCACAGGTGGAATTGTCCTTTGCAAAACCGGTATGTCCGGGAAAATACAGTATATTATTTACAGGGGAAGTTGCGGCGGTCAAGGCTTCCCTGGATGCCGGAATGGCTGTCGGAGAAAGCCATGTGGTAGACTCCACAGTGATTCCGAGAGTTCATCCCCAGGTGATTGAAGCCATTAACCAGGCAACGGATTTTCATGGCAGAGGCGCCATCGGCGTTATGGAATTTTACAGTATAACAGCGGCGGTTTACGGCGCCGATGCGGCGGTCAAGGCGGCCAATGTGACGCTGCTCGACGTGCGTCTCGGCATGGGCCTTGGCGGTAAATCCTTCGTGGTTATGACCGGGGATGTGGCTTCGGTCAAGGCTTCTGTGGAAGCGGGCAGCGAGGAAGGAAAGAACAACGGCTTACTTGTTTCCAGCGTGGTTATACCAAGTCCGCGGCCGGAAATTTTTGAAAGCCTGATGTAATCCGAGGTGAACGGCGTGGAAAATTTCTTTAAAGAAGATAAACAGCGAATCATACAGGAATTTGTACCCGGTAAGCAGACGACCATGGCGCATCTGATTGCAAATCCAAAGGAGGATTTGTACACGAAACTGGGCGTTATCACAGATAATCGGGGAGCGTTGGGAATTATGACCCTCACGCCGAGTGAGGCGGCGATTATTGGCGCTGATGTGGCGACAAAGGCAGCGGCGGTAGAAATTGTATTTGTGGACCGTTTCAGCGGTTCATTGGTTATCTGCGGCGATGTGTCCAGCGTGGAGGCGGCGTTGATTGCCGTCAATGATACGCTGGCAGATGTCCTTGGATTTAGTCCGGCCAAGATAACCCGGACCTGATGGGAGGAAAAAATGAAAAAATTAATGCTCATCGGAAAGGTATCCTGCGGAAAAACGACATTGTGCCAGTATTTGACGGATCAGGCCATCAGTTATAAAAAGACACAGGCGTTGGAAGTGACGGATAATATCATTGATACGCCGGGAGAATATGTGGAGCGGCGTCAGTTTTATCAGGCGCTGGCAGTGACGGCCCTGGGAGCCGATGTGGTGCTTTTGCTGCAGGATCCGACAGATATGACCTTCACCCTTCCGCCGGGGCTTCAGGCCATGTTCCAGAAACCGATGGTTGGCGTGATCACAAAAAGTGATTTGATTAAGGATGAGGCCCAGCGGATTCGGGCGGAAAAGAGTCTGACGCTGGCCGGCGCCCATCCGATTTTTAAAATATGCAGTCTGAACGGCGAGGGCATTAAGGAACTTGTCGATTATCTGACAGAAGATATTGAATAAAGGCTTCTCCGATAAGGGAAAGGGAGGCCTTTTTCTTTTTTATCAGACAGATTTCACGGCGGGGAATCTCTTTCTCTAAAGTAAGCTTAAAAATTTCACCCTTGGACAGGGATTCTGCGGCAAAGGGTTCGGGCACCATGCCGATGCCCAGTCCGCCGCGGATAATCGGGACAATTAAATCCGTGGTAGCCAACTCGATATCCGGTTCGGGGATGAGATTGTAATTGCGGAAAAAGTCATCAAAAAACTGCCGTGTCATCGTTCCCTTTTCCATAGATACAAGGGGATAATCCATCAGCTCTTCCAAAGTGACGGCGCGCCCCCGCAGCCCGGAAAAAGCCTTTCCGGCAATCATAATATCCTGAAAATCGGTTAAATGGGTGACGGATAAATCCTCATGGTTATAGCCGTTATTGACGACAAGAACAGCAAAATCAATATGTCCGCTCAATATTTCCTGAAGCATTTCCGGGGTGTTGGCGTTAAAAAGTTTTAAACGGATTCCCGGATGTTTTTTTTGAAAATCGGCGAGAATCGGAATGAGATAATAATGCAGCGTCGTCTCGCTGGCGCCGATGGCTACAAGCCCTTCTGAGAGATTTTTAGCCGCTTCGAGACTGGCTTCCGCCTGAAAAATAGTTTCACAGGCTGAGGCAACCGAGGCATAAAATTTTTCACCCTCCGGCGTGAAGCGGACGCCCTTTTGGGAACGGATAAATAAAGGGCAGCCAAGCTCCTGCTCCAGAGACTGGATGGCGTGGGTGACGGAAGGCTGGGTGACATAAAGGGCCTTGGCGGCGGCTGTGATATTCTGATATTTTCCGACATAATAAAAGGTTCGATAGAAATCAAAATTCATAAAGGGGCATCCTTTCCATAAACAGCATTAATGGACTATATAAAATTCATTGATTTTATTTATTGATTTTTTTATAGTATAATTCCCTTCGGAAATAAAAGCAATAAGGGAAGGATGAAAAACATGATAAAAGATTTGACTGAAGGCAATCCGCAGAAAGTGCTCTGGCGGTTCACCATCCCGATGTTTATCAGCGTGGTGTTTCAGCAGTTGTATAATATTGCAGACAGTGTCATTGCAGGAAAATTTGCCGGGGAGAACGCATTGGCTGCCGTCGGCGCATCCTATCCAATCACCATGATTTTTATGGCGATTGCCGTGGGAAGCAATATCGGCTGCGCTGTCGTAATCTCGCAGCTTTTTGGCGCTAAAGAATATGGAAAAATGAAAACAGCCGTATTTACAACCCTGCTGTCCTCTTTTGTTTTATCCCTCGTCCTCATGGCCGCCGGACTTTTGGGCTCTCAGGGATTGATGCAGATGATACATACGCCGGAAAATATTTTTGCCGACGGCGCTTTATATCTGAGGATTTATATCGGCGGTTTTCTTTTTCTGTTTTTATATAATGTGGCTACGGGTATATTCACCTCATTGGGAGATTCGAAAACGCCCCTCTATTTTCTGATTGGCTCATCGCTGGGGAATATTGCCCTGGATACCTGGTTTGTCGCCGGATTTCACTGGGGAGTGGCCGGCGTGGCCTGGGCGACATTTATTGCCCAGGGAATTGCCTGTGTACTTGCCCTTTTAACGTTGATAAAACGGCTCCGAACTGTGGAGACAAAAGAAAAGTATGAGATTTTTTCTTTTGCAATGCTGAGAAAAATCAGCATCATTGCAATTCCAAGTATTTTACAGCAAAGCTTTGTATCGGTGGGCAATATTTTTATTCAGAGCCTGGTGAATTCCTTCGGCTCATCCGTTATTGCGGGATATTCGGCCGCTATTAAGCTGAATACCTTCTCAATCACCTGTTTTACAACTCTTGGAAATGGCGTATCCAGTTTTACGGCCCAGAATCTCGGGGCAGGTAAAGTGGACAGGGCAAAGAAGGGCTTGAGCGCCGGGGTGAAGATGGGCTTGCTGACGGCGGTACCATTTTTCATTGCCTTCTTTATTTTTGGCCAGAATATGGTACAATTATTTATGAGCGATGATGCGTCTGCGGTGGCGTTAAACACAGGGATTACCTTTCTTAAAATTGTATCCCCGTTTTATTTTGTCATTTCCATTAAGCTTGTGGTTGATGGAATGCTCCGGGGAGCAGGGGCGATGTTTTCCTTTATGGTCGCCACCTTTACCGATTTGGTTTTAAGGGTCATCTTATCCTACATATTGGCGGCAGTCTTCGAGGCAACAGGAATCTGGCTGTCCTGGCCGGTTGGCTGGTTCATTGCTGCAGTGCTGTCAGTTTTCTTTTACTGGCGCGGTAAATGGGCAGATAAATTCAAAGCAGAGTAATTAATGGAAGGGGAGCTATGGTATGGCAGAAAAAGTAATTATTTGTATTGGACGGGAGTATGGCAGCGGCGGCCGGGAGATTGGTGAAAAGCTGTCCGAAAAATTGGGGATTCCGTGTTATGACAAGGTGCTGTTAAAGCAGACGGCCATCGATTCCGGTCTGGCCCAGTCTTTATTTGAAAATGCAGATGAAAAACGTACCAGTTGGCTTTTAAATGGTTTTTGTTCCGGGAATCCGACGGCGGATGCGGCGATGATCGCATCGATGGATTATCTGACAAATGACAGCCTGTTCATGATGCAGAGCCGTACGATTCGTAAACTGGCATCGGAGGGCTCCTGCATTTTTATCGGGCGGTGTGCCGAATCGGTTCTTGAGAACTTTGAAGGTGTGATTTCCGTCTTTATTCATGCGGATAAGGATGACCGGATAGAGCGGATTATGAAGCGTCAGAATATTGACAGAAGGCGGGCGGAAAGCTTAATGAATAAAATCGATAAACGCCGTGCAAGTTATCATAATTATTACAGCGAAGCAAAGTGGGGACGAAGCGCCTCCTATGATATGTCCATTTCCAGTTCCAGATTTGGCATCGAGGGCGCCGTGAATATGATAGCCGAAGCTGTGAAAAACAGCTGAATATGAATAAATCAAAGTGCAGAGTCTTAATAAATGATTAAAACTCTGCACTTTTTATTTGCAAAGAATTAAAATTTGAAAAAAGGTTGTGTTCTGCAGGTGGTGATGATATAATCGAATACAAATTCCGACCGACTGGTCGGACGGAAAAAGACAGCAAAAAGCGTGCAGCAAAAGGAGGACAAAAAATGCCGCGATTTAGTGTAAAAAAGCCTTATACGGTTGTAGTGGGAGTTATCATCGTCATTATCCTTGGCTTTGTAGCTTTTACGAAATTATCAACGGATTTATTGCCGAGTATGAATCTCCCCTATGCGATTGTAATGACCACCTATCAGGGGGCCAGCCCGGAGCAGGTAGAAACGGTGGTGACGGCTCCGATTGAATCGTCGATGGCGACGGTCAGCAATATTAAGCATATCAGCTCCACATCCAGCGAGAATTATTCGCTGGTCGTACTTGAGTTCAACACGGATGCCAACATGGATTCGGTGACAATTGAGATGCGGGAAAGCCTGGATTTGATTGCATCCTATTGGCCGGATGAGGTTGGAACGCCGATTATTATGAAATTGAATCCGGATATGATGCCGGTAATGATGGCGGCGGTATCCGGCGAGGGAATGACGACGGAGGAAGTCAGCAAAATCTATAATGATAAAGTCAGTTCAGATATTAACAGTATGGATGGCGTAGCTTCTGTTTCAGCGTCGGGGCTGATTGAATCTTCAGTTCAGGTCCTTTTGGATGAGGAGAAGCTGGCCGATTTAAATGACCGGCTTACAGGGAAAATTAATGAAAAATTTGATGAGGCCCAGGGAGAACTGGATTCGGCCAGGTCAGAACTCGAGAATGGCAAGAGCCAGCTTGAAAGCGGAAAGAAGACGGCGGCAGAACAGTTGGCCGGGGCGGAAAGCCAGATATCCTCCGCCCAGTCGGAGCTGGCTAAAGGTGAAAATGAAATTGCCATCAAAAAAGCCCAGTTGGAAGAAAAAGAGGCAGAATTGCTTCAGATGGAAGGCATTTTAGCGAAGGCCGAAGAAGAATATCAAAGTCTTCAAGCCCAGGAGAGTGAGTTAAATGCTCTGGCAGAGCAGTATGCCTCCCAGGCTTCGGAGCTGGCTGCTAAAAAGGCGGCCCTGGAGGCGGAAAAGGCGGCTCTTGAATCGGAGGAGGGCCAGGCGGCTTATGCGGAACTGGTCAATACATTGAGTACTTTGCAGGCTTCCATTGAGGAACTTGAAAAACAGGAAAATATTTCAGAGGAAGATAAAGTAAGGCTGGAGACCTTAAAGGCCCAGTTGTCGGAGATTCAGGCCCAGGTATCGGAGATTGAGACCCGGAGGGAGCAGATTCCGGCAGAATTGGCCCAGTTGGACGCTTCAATTTCTGAATTCACCGGTGCATCCGGAGATGTGGCGGCGAAACTGGCAGAACTGGCCGTTTTAAAAGAGGCTTTTGAATCCCGGAAGGAGTCTCTGGATGAACTGCGGTCTCAGATTGCCACGGGAAAGGCTGCGATTGAGCAGGGAAAGGCGGCCATTGCCCAGGCGGAGTCAGAAGTGGCAGCCGGCAAAAAAACACTTTCCCAGGCGGCTTCTGAATTGAGTAAAAATAAGGCGTTGGCGACTGTGGAAATGAGTACGGCCGATGCGAAAATCGCCATGGGCGAGACACAGCTTGAGGAAGCGCAGAACCAGTTGAATGAGACGAGAGATTCCACACTGGACAGCTCGGATGTTCGAAAGATTTTGACTATTGATATGGTTAAAGGTATTCTGACAGCTCAGAATTTCTCCATGCCGGCCGGTTATGTGACGGAAGACGGCAGGGATTATATGGTGCGTGTCGGCGATAAACTTGGCGGCATTGAAGATATTGAGAATCTTGTACTGATGGATTTATCCGAACAGGGATTGGAAACGGTTTATCTGAAAGATGTGGCCGATGTGGCTATTGTGGACAACAGCTCGGAAGTCTATGCAAAGATGAATGGAGCGCCGGGGATTTTGATTTCTGTGGAAAAACAGAATGGTTATTCCACGGCGGATGTGGCCCGCCGGGTACGCGAATACATGGCTTCGGATAAGGTGGCTGAATATGGCCTTGAGATGACGCCGTTAATGGACCAGGGGATTTATATCGATATGGTTATCGAATCCGTGTTGAGCAATCTGGTTATCGGAGCCATTCTGGCGATTATTGTCCTCTTCCTGTTCTTAAAAGATATAAAACCAACCTTTATCGTGGCGGTTTCCATTCCGGTCAGCGTTCTTTTTGCTGTTGTGCTGATGTATTTTACCGGGGTAACGATGAATATTATTTCCCTGTCCGGCCTGGCGCTTGGCGTTGGTATGCTGGTGGATAACTCCATTGTTGTTATTGAAAACATATACCGGCTGCGCGGAGAAGGCCTGCCGGTGAGAAAGGCGGCAATTCAGGGGGCAAAACAGGTTATGGGAGCGATTATTGCGTCCACCCTGACAACCATATGTATCTGGGCGCCGATCGTATTCACGGAGGGTATTACCCGGCAGTTATTTGTCGATTTGGTATTGACTATTGCCTACTCTCTTCTGGCCAGCCTTGTGGTAGCTCTGACGGTAGTTCCGATGCTGTCCTCCAAAATGCTGAAAAAGAACACAAACAAACAGTTTGCCTTTTTTGATAAGGTATTGGATAAGTATGAAAGCGCTCTGCGCTGGTCATTAAAACATAAAGCGTTTTTATTGATTGGAGTTTTTGCTCTCCTTGCGGGAAGTATGGCGGGAATTCTTTCCCGGGGTATGGAATTTATGGGGACAACGGATTCGCCGCAGATATCTGTCAGCGTGGCGCTGGATGATGAAACAACCTTTGATGAGGCCGTGGCGGTTTCTGATGAGATAATGACGCGTATTCAGACATTGGATGACGTGGATGATGTGGGGGCGATGCTCGGCTCCGGCCTGAGTATGATGTCCTCCATGGCAACGACAGAGACAGATTCGATTTCCATGTATGTTATTTTGAAAGACGAGCGGAGTATGACCAGCAATGAGGTGGCCGCGGAGATTGAAAAAATGACAGCGGATATGGACTGTGAAGTGACGGCCAGCGGTTCTACCATGGATATGTCCGCTCTGGGCGGGGCAGGAATCAGCGTAATGATTAAAGGTAAAGATTTGGACGTCCTTCAGCAGATTGCATCGGACTACGCCGGGATACTTGAAAAAATAGAAGGTACGGCGGATGTTTCGGATGGGCAGGAAAATCCGTCGCCGGAACTTCGTGTCACCGTCAATAAGAAGGAGGCTATGCTCCATAATCTGACAGTTGCCCAGGTATATCAGCAGGTTGCTGCGGTAGTGGGCTCAGCGACCTCATCGGCAACGCTGTCAACGGATACGGAGGATTACAGCATTTATGTCCGGGATGAAGCCAATGAGAGTATGACGCGCCAGGATGTGCGTGACCTGAAACTGACCTCAACCAATCAGGCCGGGGAGGAAGAAGAGGTTGCCCTGTCCGATATTGCGGAAATCTCAGAGCGCACGGGCCTGTCTTCCGTCAACAGAGACAGCCAGCAGCGCTATATCAGCGTAAGCTGCGGTGTG
>URND01000090.1 GCA_900549105.1 uncultured Eubacteriales bacterium | reverse complement strand
CATAAGGACCCTATTTATGAAACAAAGTGTTATTCCATTTGTAATGGCTGTGGTGCTGATATAACTGGTTTTGAGGAAGATCACGCCTACGAAGGGTACTTAGCAGGCACCTCTTGTTTTGGAGGTTTTTGGTCTAAATATGAACAAGTGATCACAGGTTACAATGAGTGGGATGAATGGGTTGAATATTAGAATCAACTTTTGAAAATTAGAAAGAACAGCCATCTGTATACAAATAACTTTATATATTCTTTATGTATAAGGTTAGGGTTAAAAATTAATTAAAAATTTTAATAGTTATTTTTATACTTACAATAATGCATAACACTCTTACGAATTAACGCAGTACAACATTAAGAGTTGCGTTATAGTGTTACAGGTGGCTTTCTTAAATATTGTATCCCCTCTCTACCTACTCTTGCTAAATTTCTTTATAACTTGAACTTAAATCCCAAAGATACTTTACGGGCTCCATTACTTCATCATACAAAGTTAATTTTTCTTTAATCTCATTTTTAAGTTGAACATAGTTTTTCCGAAACCTTTTTTTAAAAAATTTTCCCACAGTATTTTTGTCATCTATTGCATTGCTGGTAGTAATTAATCTTCTTGCCGGAGCTAAAAACAAACTGAAATATTTACAATCAGCAGCTGCCTCAACAATGAGTCTTTCGATATAAGTATCAGACAAAACATTTTCAACAGCCTCCTTCTTAGTTATTACCGGAACAGTATGGGCTTCATCCAGTAACTTTAATAAATGTTCCGGTTCATTCAAATCAAGAGACCATTCTTTTTCTATAGTTCCTTCTTTTGACAACTTTCCACCCAACCATATACTAAAATAATTTCCCCGATGATATTCTAATAAGCTTTTTAATTTTCTTGCCTGGCTGTTTTCTTTACCATAATCACCAAAACCATAACCTCCAATAAAGCACTCTTCGATAAGGTTGTCTATCGCATCTTTATCTTCATCCTCAAAAAACGCTGTACACCATTCTGAAACAAAATCTTTTTTACACAGTTTTTCACCATCCTTCTTAGCTTGTACATCAGCATGAATAAATGTCAATTTGCAGCATAATTCAATCACTAATTTAGCTTGCAATCGTTTAATCTCATAATCCCGTTCTTCTTGCCATCCTTCTAACAATTCCTGTGTTTCTGAGGATTTCTTTTTAGATGGTTTTATCGTAATATTAAATTGTTCAAAAGAATTAGCAATCGAATCTACCAGTTCATACTGTTTATTTACAGCATAAAACATTGTGCAATAATTTATAAAACCGTCAAGGTCCTCCTTGCAATTCTTCCCAGTCATTTTCTCTTTTGCTTTTAATAAATCATCTAACGTATACACCGACATTTTTAATTTTTCCTTTCTGCCCCGTTCAGGTCACTTCAGGCTTTTTTTTAATTTGATAAGATATTATTGTTGAAAGGGTACAAGTTGAGATATCAAACCAAAATAGTTTTTGCTTCTTATCTCTACTACTTATTATACCACATTTCAACATTTTCCGGAAAAAATAGAAGCGCGCTTCTAAAAATAAAATTTTATTTTTAGGAGGATTTAAAATGATTAAATATACATATGATAGGGAAGACCTTGGCAGAAAATTAAGGAAACTTCGTGAAAAAAGACATTTTAGCCAGTTAGAACTGGGTACCAGGATTAATATTGGCTCCTCGACTATTTCCGGATACGAAATAGGTAAGAAGGATATACCGTTAGATATACTTATAATTTATGCAAATTTCTTTCAGGTAAACTTCGACTACTTCTTCCCTAATCAAAAGGAAAACCTCGAAATTAATAAAGAAAAAATAATTAACGACTTAAATGTCGTTACCGAAACCGTCAGAAAGATAATTTTTCAGATTGAATATAGGAATTAACTTCGCAATTCAAGAATCCATCTTCGCTAATTGAACAGGTCAAAATTCGATTCTATGCTACAATGGAGACATAAACAAAAGGAGGAAAGAAATTTATGTTTCGAATCAGATTACCAACAAATCCATACCCCCGACGGCCATCGGGAATATGGATATTGCAACCCAGCAACATATGTGCTGATTTGTCTTTACAAAGTCATTTTAGCATGTTTTTGATAAAAATAAAAGGAGGAATATCATGGCATCTATTCTTTTGGGGAAAAAAATTCCCCTCACAGTTGTCATGCCGGATGAGTTGTTTCTGCTTATCACGATTGCTCCCATCCATGAATATACGGATGGAAAGGCAACCGATAAAATAATTGGGTTTAAGTATGAGGTTGTAGACACCGTGGATTTCAATAAAATCTGGGTTAAAATCCCCGGGCAGCCAGTGCCCCTTATGTCCAACGAAGAACTCTTGGAACTTCGCGACAAAGGTGAAAAAGTTGCGGTGGAATTTGAGGATGCTACGGTTCTGCCCTATTGGAACTGGGCCACGAAAAGCGTTGACGACAGTTTTTCGGCGACTGATGTGCGCTTAGTTAAAGCAGAATAAAAAAGAAAGGCCGGGGGCATAGCCCCCGGAAAGGTGAAAATTATGGAGTTACTGTCCTATATGATAAATGTTGCATCCTTACTTTTTTCAGGTATCTGCCTGATTGGATTTGTATTTTACCGATTTCAGGTATTCGAATTGGATTCCTGGGAAGCCGGTGTAAAAAAAGTATTAACCTTTTTAGTTGACTGGATTTATGAGGAAGCCACCGGGAAGACCCGCGTTCCAAATTATGTAAACAACGGTCTCATTCTTTCCAATCAAGAGGCTTTAGCTTTAACGGCTTCATTTAAGAATCATCCTTTTGATACGCCGTCGATTATATCGTTTATACCAATTGCAAATGGGATTCAGTGGTTTGATATTGCATCCTGCGGCTTGCATCCTCGGTATGCGAATATTCCACGAGAACATTTGGAAAAGCTGGCGTTCCATATCATCGAAAATTTTTTCATGGAGTCGCGGGGAACTCAAGTTCCTATATACATAAAAGTCGCCACTCCGACAAGGTTGTATTTTGCAATTCCCCTTTCTGAACAGGGCAGAAAATTTCTCGAAGCTCAAGAGGCCGCGAAAGTTTCAAACCCTCTGCCGGATTTGCCATATGCCATTCCAGAGGAAGAAGTTCCGGCATTTGACCAACCGGATGATTTCGAATTATGATTTTAGGTTTGCTTCTTTCGGATTACATAAAATGTGAAATCAGGGTTCCGCTCAATGTAACGTTAGCGAAAAAAAATTCTAACATTTTACTAGCTGGCAAATCGGGTTCCGGCAAGAGTTTAAGCGGCCTTTGGTATATTTGGCAAATGCTCCAATACCACGAAAGTCTAGTCTTTCTATCCGATTACAAAGCTGGCGAGGAATATGAGGCTTTAGATGGTTCTTCGGCTTATGCGTCGGGTCCCGAAGCTATTCAAATGATTGATGATTTTTATAGCTTTTTTACAGAAATCCGGCTGCATAAAATAAGGCCCCAGAAACATTATACGCTTTTTATCGAAGAGTGGGCTGGGCTTTTAAATTATGCTGAAACCCAGTCTAAAAAGCTGAAATCAGATTTGCAGGCCAAAGTGGGGGAAATACTCGCCGTTGCGCGAGGTTTGAACCTTGGTGTCTTTTTAACCGTCCAGCGTGCTGATGCAAATTTATTCAGTTTTGGCAGCAGGGAGCAGTTTCAATGTGTGCTTTCTTTCGGGCGGACAAGTGCTGAACAGTTTCGAATGTTAGGATTTTCAAATGAGTTTGAGGAAAATCCCACTTCATACTACAAATCCGGTCAGGCCCTTGCCTTAATCGATAATTTAGATGGTGCACAAGAGCTTATTGTTCCACTGATTAAAAATCCCGACATAATGTGTCAGGGAATACGCCAGCATCTGGACAGACAGCCAGACATTTCTTCATTGATTTGCGCGGCCGCCAAAGGCGAGAGCGAAAATCATTGAGGGAGTGTCTGGACGTTCCTGGCGGGTATAGTATTACCCGCCAGGAACGAACAATGAGAATCTATTAATAATCCCTGATAAATTGGGACTTTTCCCAACAAAATCGCCCGTTCACACATATTGAACAAAGCGAACTAATTTACAGTTGCGGGGATATTTATATTTAACCAAGGAGGTTTTTTTAATGGTTAAAAACAAAATTCAGAAATGCTCTGAAAAGAAGGTTAAAGTTATTTACATTTATGGCCCGGTTGAAACCGGAACCGTCGAAAGTGTATACGCTATGCATTTGAGAAGAAATATATATCATATCTCCCCTTATGGATGCATGGATATTGTAATATACCATGGGGAACCTATAATTATTCTTGATGAATTTTATAGCAGCATATCTCTCCCCTACTTTATTGATTATTGTGAATCACCTTCAAAATGGGAACCTGAGTTATATAGAAAAAATGTTGGTCCAGCTTATAAGACAATATATATTATATCAACTGTTCCTTTGGAAAAACAGTACTTGGATATTCAGGCTTATAATCCTAAGTTATGGGAAGAATTTCTCAGTAAAATAGACCAGGTTCGAATGTTTATGCCAAACGGATTAGTTAATATATACAAAACTATCGAGCAGTATTTTAACCGTAATAAAGCGTTTGAAGAGGAGGATTATGATGAAGACTGGTATTAAACTTTCCCAAAATGTACAGCGATATTCATACTTTTTGACAATTAATAATCCTGTGTCTTATGGATTTGACCACAAATCTATAAAAGAGATATTAATTGCTCATTTTTCTACTCTTCGTTTTTTTTGTATGGCTGACGAAATAGGTGAAAATGGCACTTACCATACGCACATATATGTTTGCTTTTCTTCACGGGTGCGATTCAATACGGTCAAAAAGCATTTTAGAGAAGCTCATATTGATATTGCGCATGGAACAGTTGAAAACTGCATTGCCTACATTCAGAAAGCCGGAAAATGGGAAAATTCCGAAAAAGCTGAAACTCGTGTGGATGGAACATATGAGGAATGGGGCAAACGACCACATCAGAAGGGCGTAAGACCGGATATGGAAGAATTGCTCGGTATGATAGAGTCTGGATATAGCAATGCAGAAATTATTCGGATGAATAATGATTTTATACCGATACTGGAAAAAATTGATATGGTCAGAACCACTTTGCTTCAGGACAAGTATAAGAGTTATCGCCGGTTAGACTTAAAAGTAATCTATATTAGCGGCGTAACAGGTACATATAAGACAAGAAACATACTCGATGAGCATGGGGATTCTAATGTCTATCGTGTCACTGAGTATCAGCATCCTTTTGACGGGTATTCTTGTCAGCCAGTCATTGTTTTTGATGAATTTAGAAACAGTTTTCGGCTGTCGGATATGCTTAATTATTGTGATATATATCCTATACAACTTCCGGCCCGGTATGCAAACAAATTTGCTTGTTACAATACCGTATACATTGTTTCGAACTGGACACTAGAAGAACAGTATGCGGATGTTCAGCAGAATAGCCCCGCATCTTGGAAAGCTTTCCTTCGAAGGATTCACGAAGTGCGAATTTATCGGGATGTAAACAAAATGGACGTTTACAATTCTGTAGAAGAATATTTGAACCGAGATAAAGAATTCCATCCCATGACAACATACGAACAGGAAAACCTTCCATTTAACTGATACAAGTTTAAAACTCAAGGGCACTCTTGCCCTTGAGGATACTTTTTAAAAGAAAGAAGGAATTTAATTATGAAAGATTATCCTAAATTTCATCATGCCAGAGTTAAGCATATTCTGGCGCATGATTTTGATTGCCGCTTAGAAGTAATTCCTACCGGATATAAAGCAAACCGGGCACCGGGATTTCATGTTACCTATAAATTGATTGACAACAGCACGAATGAAGTTATAGCTTCCCCTGTTTCTCTGGATGCTTTAAGCAAAGTTCTTTTTATGCGTGGCTATTCTCCTATAAATAACAGTCGAAGGAATCCGGGTGCCAAACGATTTTTGAAATTTGTCGAAGAATACAAAGCGCAGCATAGGGAAAATGGCGGCTCACAAAAATAAGGAGAAAAATCTTATGTTAGAAAATTATCCTGACGTTTTGAATACATCAGATATCTGTTTGATACTTCGGATAAGTCGTAAAACTGCATACAAGCTTCTACAAAGTAATATTATTGCTTGCAGGAAAATAGGTCGTAATTACAAAATCAGTAAAGATGCTATTATAAAATATCTTTCTGCATCAAACATTGAGCAATAGACCGGGAGTATGATATAATATTGATGAAAAGCAAATATATTTCCCGTCTAATCAAAGGAGGAATATATTCATGACGGGAACGGTAATTCAAAAGAAATTGCCATCGGGTCATTCATATTACTATATAAAGTTAAACTATAAGGACCCTAAATCAAATAGTTGGAAAACAAAAACTCTTGCTACGAAACTTGAGATTAAAAACAATAAGAGAAAAGCTCAAGCAATGATTAAAGATTATATCGCTGAATATTCTTATCTGGAAGAAATTTCTTCTATTGGAAATCCACTCATTTCCCCTGACATAACATTATGTACCTACTTAGATATGTGGTTATCCGATAAGAAGCGAGAATTAAAATCTTCAACCTTTGAAGGATATACATATAGGGTTCGATGTATACAGAGATATTTTGAAAAAAGCGACCCAAAATTAATTGATATTACACCTAAGATTATGGATACTTTTTTTAAATATTCTCTGAAATATGGAAAAATCAACCCGAAAACAAAAGCCAGAGAACCCTTGGCCGTCCGCTCTGTCCGCAGCTACAAAAGTATTTTATATGCTGCTTTTTCACAGGCTATGATTGATGGAATAATTAAAATAAATCCTGTAGCCGATGTTCGGGTTCACGGAAAGAAAAACAGCGATTACAGCGAGGACCTTCTTTTTCTTACTGAGGAAGAAATTTCATCCTTGCTTCATTTCGTAGCTAAACGATATCCCCGACTGCTTCCCATTACTTTTATGGGCGCATATTACGGCCTGCGCCGTTCTGAAATATTAGGATTAAAATGGTCAGCTATTGATTTCAACAAAAAAACGATAACTATTAACCACACCGTTGTTCGTGTCAAAACAACAGAAGCATCTGATACTACTAAGACGCGCGCCGGTAAAAGGGTTCTTAATCTTTTTGAAACGGCCGAGAAATGTTTATTGCAATTAAAAAAGGAGCAAGAAGCAAATCGAAACTTTTTCAAAAATTGCTATAAAAATAAAGATGGATATATTTTTACATGGGAAGATGGTAGTTTGTATGACCCGGATTATATATCTAAATTATTTTGCAAAGCAACAAAGGATTTTGGACGGCCTGAAATTACTCTGCACAAATTAAGACATAGTTGTGCATCTATGCTAATCAATAAGGGATGGGATATCAAGAAACTTCAATATTGGCTTGGACATGAAGATACAAATACAACATTGAATATCTATGCTCATTTTAATCGTCAGCGCTTAAATGCCAGTGAAAACGATTTAGCCGAAATTTCTTTAGCTTCAGCAGATTTATTCAATTTCTGATTTTTGGTGTAACGTTTGGTGTAACGCTCAAAATTCATAAAATTAAGGCTTTTTATCCATAATGGAAAAATGCCGGAAACCCTGAGATTTCCAGCATTTTTATAAGTGTCGAAGCGACGTGATTCGAACACGCGACCTCTGCGTCCCGAACGCAGCGCTCTACCAAACTGAGCCACGCTTCGATGTGCCTTATTATTCTATCGCGTTTTCACAAAAAAATCAATATGTTTTTTTGAAAAACAGCAAATTGTTTTTTAAAATTTAACAATTTGTTCACATCCTACCCACATATTTTTCACAGGATGCGGATATACTATAGTCATCAAAAGAAATTTTGATAGATTTTTTCATAACTCCATCTGTAAAAGATGGACCCTCCCCCTTTTAATGATAAAAATACGAACGATTGTTTAAGAGCGACTCTCCGCAAGGAAGTCGCTCTTGGCATTTTGTACCCATTCGGGCATCCCGTATGTCAAATGCTTCGCATGGGCGCGCTCCGCACGATAAGGTATACATTATGTATCCAGCGGGATTTCATCCCATTCTTCGATGTCTGATATCACCCATTCAAGCCCTTTTCTTCTCTCCACCACCACATCCGGATTGAGGGGCCCAATATTTGTATCCGGCTGCACGCGCTTTTCAACGCAGGCCCAATGATATCGATAATATAAGTCCAGCATATCCAATATCTCTTCAATATTTCGGATTTTGCACCGGCTTTTAAAATCCTCATAGTCTTTACAATCGCCGACAAGGGTAATGGCCTTCTGACAATCGCAAATAGTATCCGGCATTTTTATATCATCAATTAAACCCAATACCCAAATCAGCGTCCAATAAGCTTCATAAGTCCAGGCAACATCAATGACATCCTGTGGGCTGTACTTATCTTCAAATAATCTTTTTTCTTTTTCCAAAAGGAAATTTTCGACATTATAGTTTTTCAGCAGATTCAAAAATAATTCTCTGGATTCATCATAATCATTTTGCTCTTCAATATCACAGGCAAGCTGAATGGACAGCAGACAGGCAATGGCCCTCCGGCAGATGACATCCATACTTTTTAATTTCACTGAAGCACCAGATTCTATCACCGGCAGGCTCTCTAAACAGGCAATCCCATTATTTTTAATATATTCGTTCTTAAATCTAAAACCCCTTTTATTTGATGCCGTACCATTGCTGCTTTATGTCCTCTTAATTTATCAAATATTCCCATAACTCACCAGTTTCCCTTTAAAAATTCAACGATATCCACGGCCTTTGGCGGACAGCCGCCCAGGTTTTTCTTAAAGCAGGAGGTACACTGTCCGATGCCGATATCCCCGCTCCTGCCTCGATAGCCCTGACCAATCGCCAGAGTACCTTTTTCCTTTGGATTTAAAAGACCCGCTTCACCCAACCGGTCCAGCGCATAGATTAAAGAACCGTAACAGGCCGAACAGGCGTCTTTCGGGCTGGCATACTCGGCAAGTCTGGCAACTCTTCGGGTATTTTTTACCGGTTTTATCGGTTTCGTGTCCATTTGCCCATCGCTCCCTGCATTGAGGGAAATAACTTTCGCCGAAGCTGTATCCATGCTTCCAACGCCAAGTTCTGCAGCAAGCCGGATATAGTCAATATCTTCCGGCCGGTATCCCATGCTTTCCGCCGCATAGCTGTCGCAAAGTACCGGGTCTTTAAACCCAAGCACCCGATTCATTACCACCGGATTGCCGCCCTCCTCAAAATCCAGATCGCCGCATATATTATCCACCAGCACAAAATCCTGATGGATAATGGTATTCAAATGGGCAATCGGCTTATGAAGTCCCATGGTGTGAAAACGCCGTTTTTCAGAATCCGGGATAAGCCCCTTGCTGTTTTTCAGCGCACAGGTAATGATTGTCTGGCAATGGCCCTTCAACACGGGTATATTAATGAGATAATCCACCGCCAGGGCCTTTTCGCAAACCTTCAGCTTCATTCCGGCCCCATCACATTCCCGAAAGCGGTCTTTCTGGGTATCCGCAAAGGGGACGCCGTGTTTTTTGCATACCGCATCGATACCGCTGGCAATCACCGCCTCCGATGTGCGGTCGCCAACCCAGGAACCTTCCAGGACAACCAAATGATTAAACCCATGATTTTTCAGATAGGTCAATGCGCCGTCCACCAGTTCCGGGTGGGTTGTCGCTCCGCCGGAGGCATCCCGGGCCACGACAAGATTCGGTTTCAGGCCGACACAGCGGCAGCGGTCGCCAATATCCTCAGCCACCCCGGCCGCCTCCAGAACCTGCATAGCCATTTCTTTATATTGATTTCCCTGAATCACAAATATTTCTTTTCGGTCCATGGCTGCCCCTTTCTGTCCCCTCTAAGCGATGTGAAGCGCACCTTTTTCGTACACCAGCTTCTTCGCTACCGTTCCGGCCTGCACATACTCATCTTTCATGGCCTCTATCTGACGGATAATCTCATCCTTTGTCGAAGCCTGGAAAAGAGAAAGAATATGTTCGTCACCCATTGCCTGATATACAAGCAAAACATCCGGAAATTCCTTATGGCTCCAAAGGGAATAGGTCAACAGGTTATTTCCCTCCCTATCCTGAAGGATAAAACCATCAATTAAATCTTTTCCGAAGTTTTGCAGTTCCATATCCGCATACCAGCCTGTATACTGGGAATGTCTTGTCAAATCGGTATGGACAATCTGGCAGGCGCACCAAAATCTATATACCTCATCCGCCTCTTCCATGCCGCTGTTGCGTGCCACATAAACCTGCACGCGGCCTTCATTTTCCATTTCCCGGCATACCAGCTCCCGGTAACACTCCGGCACACCGGCCAGTCCGCACTCGTTGAGCTTCTGTATCCATCCGAGAAATGCCGAATCCACATCGCACCGTTCCGCCGACACAAGATAGCCGTCCTCAGCAACAAGGGCTGCCAGCTTCTTTGCAAATGGATGAATATTCGCGGCAAAGGCTTCTGCCTCCGCTTTCAATAGATTATAACTGGACATAACATGGTCGATGGCGCAATTCTCCTGAAGAAGCCGCATGGCAAATACGGTATCATATTTCTGTCCCGGAAGATTTGCCACATCCGCATTTATAAACGTAATATTGTGCACATCCAGTCTGGCCGCCAGCTCCTTCGCTGCTTTAATCCCATTCGGGCTGCGGTCCACGGCTGTGATATGGGATTCCGGAAACGCCATACCAAGGAAACAGCTCATAATTCCGCACTCACATCCCGCATCCAGAATCTCTTTTCCAAAAACATCATGATTTTCCACAATCCAGTTGCACATCTGACGGTAATTGTCCGCCTGATATCCACCGTTAAAGAGAAGCGCTTTGTCCAGCATTTCATTCTTCATCTCATAAAATTCGGTAAGATAATTTGGATTTTGCTCATATTCACGAATTTTACGATAAATATCGCTGAGCATTTTACGCCCAATTGTCTCTCCGTACTTCGCACTAAACTGAAAATAAAGCGCTTTACTTTCCTTCGGAGGATTCATTTCCAATTGACGCAGATAACTGAGCCCAATATCTTTTTTCTCTTCCATAATTTACACCTTCCCACATTAATCATAATCAAACCGAATACGAAGTTCGCCGTCCTCAAAGGACCATTCGGTCATTTTCCTCCGGCGCACTTTATCCGGCAAATGAAAACGCCTTGTCTGATTACGCACAACAAGAATCAAATCTTCCCCATCTTTAGAAACTTGAATCTCCTTTTCAGATACATAAGGAAGTTTAATAATAAATATCCTTGTTCCCTGCTCATCTTCCATCCGAAATGCCTGCTCACGGCAAAATACCGTTTCCGGGTCCGCTTCCGCATAAAGCTTACTCCCGACAGCCTTCAGAACATCAATTCCCCGCAGTTCATCCGCCTGCAGCATCAGCTTAAATACCCGGCAGTCGCCAAAACTCTGTTCCGCAATCTCCAGGCTCTTCGCCTGCATGTCCGTCCATCCCGAAAAATAACCCTGCATCGCCTCTTCCGGATAAATCTTATTCACATAAACGGCATCCACGCCAAAATCATATTCGTTAATCCAGGTATAGCTGCGTCTCGCTTCATCCATGACAATCCTCTCCGGCGTTGTCACAATACGCATACTCGCCAACTCCCTGTTCTTCAAAATTTTCTGAAGCTGGGTCAGCCGCTTGACCAGCTTATCAAATTCCTCAAACACCTGGTCCCTCGGCTTCGGCACCTGAGTTCTCCGGGAAATAAAACCGCCTAGGGCATTGTTCATGCTCCGCACCGAAGGCAGCAGCTTATCCGCCAGCACGCTCAGCCTCTCCGGATACCTGAGAAGAGATAAGGTTTCCCCAGTCGGCGCACAGTCAATAATAATCACATCATAATCGCCGCTCTCATAGGCATCGAGAATTTTCAGCAGGGAAAACAGTTCATCAAGGCCGGGAAATAATAAAACCTCATCCGTCTCAATGCCTCCGTTGGCTTTCTGGGAAATAATCTGTTTCAGATAATCTCTTAAATTTCCCCAGGCTTTTGTACTTTCCGCCACCGGGTCAATCTCCAAAGCCCAAAGTCCTTCAAAAACCGCCGTTGGCTCAAATCCCAGCTTCATATCCAGCGAATCCGCCAGACTATGGGCCTGATCCGTACTCATAACAAGAACTTTTTTCCCGGACAGGGCAATATTTACAGCCGTCGCAGCCGCAATACTGGTCTTCCCCACACCGCCTTTCCCGGTATAGATAAGAATTCTCATGGCTGCATTAGCAATGAGTTCATAATCCGTTCTAAAAT
>URND01000089.1 GCA_900549105.1 uncultured Eubacteriales bacterium | reverse complement strand
CCCTTACTCCGGCCGCTAAAATGGAAGAGTTTATGTTTTTGGGTCTGCGGCTGGTCCGCGGGGTTTCAGAAAAAGACTTTTATCGGAAATTTGGGGTGAAGGTAATGTCAGTCTACGGTGAAGTTATCCGAAAAAATGAATTAGAGAAACTTTTGATTCGAAAGAACGGATGGCTGCGTCTCACCGAATTGGGCATGGATTTGGCCAATAGGGTGATGGCTGATTTTATTTTATAAAAAAGTATAGGGCATCTGCAAAGCAGAGGACTCTGAATAAAATTTTTCATGGGGGAATTAAAATGAAGATTACAGGAATTAAAGTAAAACAGGTTGAAGTGCCGTTAATCGAGCCTTTTCGTATATCTCTCGGCGTTATCACCCATTCCCGGAGTGCCGTCGTTGAGATTGAGACCGATGAGGGACTTGTGGGTTATGGCGAAGGTGCGCCGGCAATTTTGATTACCGGTGAAAGTTTGTCCGGAACGGCCGATGTTATCCATGCCTTTGAAAATGAGCTGATTGGTGTGGACCCGACAGATTTGGAAAAAGTATATTGGATTATGGACCGTACAGCCGCCCATTCCGGCAGTGCAAAAACAGCGGTTGATATTGCGTGTTATGATTTGCTCGGAAAGAAAGCGGGACTTCCTGTGTACAAACTTTTAGGCGGACATCAGAATTATATCGATACGGATATGACCGTGGGTATTGATACGCCCGAAATTATGGCCGCTAAGGCAAAAAAACATGTGGAAGCAGGTTTTGATACCATTAAGACAAAGGTGGGAACAACTTTTGAGGAAGATGTGGCCCGCGTAAAAGCGATTCGTGAAGCTGTCGGCGATGATGTGAAAATCCGTGTGGATGCAAACCAGGCATGGCAGGCCAAAGAGGCTGTGCGCCTGATTGAGCGTTTAAATGAATATGATATTGAGCTGGTAGAACAGCCTGTGCCATATCATGATATTGCCGGCCTTGAATATGTAACAAAACATTCAATGGTTCCGATTATGTCGGATGAGAGCTGCTTTAACTCGAAGGATGCCCTCCGCCTTGTGGAACGACGCGCAGTGGACTATTTGAATATCAAGCTGATGAAATGCGGCGGTATCCGCGAGGCTTTGAAAATCAATGCGATTTGTGAGGCGGCCGGTATCGAATGTATGCTTGGATGTATGGCAGAGGAAAGCAACCTGGGAATTACTGCGGCGGCCAGTCTTGGAGCCGCTGTGAAGAATATTACCCGTGCGGATTTGGATGCAGCCTTTACTTTAACTGACCTTCCTTTCAAGGGCGGTATGCGTGTTGAGAATACTAAGAGTCTTGTATTACCGGAGGAACCGGGATTTGGTTTTATAGGATTTGAAAGATAATGGGGGGATAGACAAATGTATCAGGATTTATCATATATGAGAATACCTCTGCCGGAGGATGTATTAAAGCTGAAAAGTTTCGGCGATTTTGAGGGCGCCCTGAAAATGATCGACCATTTTCTGAGCAAAGATATTCCGCAGGCGCTTCGTAAGCGGCTGGAAATTGAGAAAGAGATTATCCGGGTGGTGAGCAATGATGAGTATCCGTATACTTATGAAGAAGCTTTGGAGATTATGTCCGCCCATTTAAAGGATTTCAAGGAAGAAGAACTGCAATATCTGAAAGAAATCAGTGCGGCCGACTGGATTTATATTGATGGGACTGTGCATTTTCAGCGTCTCTTCTATGATAATCTTATTACGACCCGGCCGGATTTGGCAGCGAGGGTAATGGTTGAGGATGCAGATGGTGCTCAGGCTGATGAGCTGAACCGGAAACTTTTGAATGACAATATAAAATATATGAAAGAGCATGGCGGACGCAGCGCGCGTATTCGGATTCGAGCAACAATCAAAGCGAAAAAGGAATTTGAAGAGGTTGGCCGTAAAGTTCGGGTTCACCTGCCGGTCCCAAAAATCTGTCAGCAGGTTTCCAATATTAAGATTCTTTCATCTTCACCGGAAATCACCTATATAGCGCCGGAGGATGCGCCTCAGCGGACCGTATATTTTGAGACAGAACTTCAGCCGGACCAGGATTTTATGGTAGAATATGCCTATGATTACCATGTAGATTATGTGGAATTAGATCCGGCAAAAGCAGCGGATGAGCAGCCGGATTTCTGCCTGGAGGAACAGGCGCCGCATATTGTGTTTACACCTTACCTCAGAGAACTCAGAGATGAGCTGGCCGGAGATGAGACAAATCCAATCATCCTTGCGCGCAGATTCTATGATTTTGTGACGACAAAGGTGATGTATTCTTATATGCGTGAATATTTTACCCTTGAATGTATTCCGGAATATTGTGCTGTGAACCAGAAGGGAGACTGCGGTGTACAGGCATTGTTATTTATTACACTTTGCCGTATGTCCGGCATTCCGGCCCGTTGGCAGTCCGGCCTTTATGCGACCGAGTATTATACCGGCTGTCATGACTGGTCACAATTTTATGCAGCGCCATATGGATGGGTATATGCAGACCTGTCCTTTGGAGGCAGAGGATGGCGTTCCGGCAATATCGAACGCTGGAATTACTATTTTGGCAATCTGGATATTTTCCGTATGCCGGCCAACTCCGAAATCCAGACAGAATTTATGCCGGAGAAAAAATGGCTTCGCGGGGACCCGATTGATAATCAGCGCGGCGAATTTGAATATGAAGACCATGGCCTTCTCTATTCCCAGTTGGAAGTCAGCCAGGAACTGATATCCATGGAAGAAATTTAAAAAATGTGGGGACAGCTTTCGGGCTGCCCCACATTTTTTATAAAATTTTTTGAGTTGATAGGCTCCAAGCTTTCACTTCATGAAACTCTGTCAAATTTCAATAAATACTAAGTCGTCTACCAAATAAAGGGAATTACCTTGTATTTCACTTTCTTTTTATATTCAGAATATCCCGCCAGTCCCTGTTCCAGCACTTGTTCCTCATTCTTTATTCTTTTCAAAATAATAGGAATGTAAAACAATTGGATAAAACATGAATAAATCGAGCCTAAAACAAGAGGCATGGCGAGAAAAAGAAACAATGTTGCCATATACATAGGATGCCGAACAATTCCGTACAGCCCAGTATCAATGACTTTCTGATTCTCCTGTACTTTGATTGTTCTGGAAAGGTATGTATTTTCCCTGAGTACTTCTGCATAAAGGATATAAACAAGCAGAAAAATAACTGCCGCTGCACAAGAAACCCAGGTTGGAAGAATAACCCAGTCAAAACGAATATTCAGCCCGGCAATAATAAACGCAAACAGAAACATAATTCCAGAAAGTGCAATAACTTTTTTCTGCTCAGGTTCTTCTTCCTTAGTATCCATCCTTTTTTGCAGCAACTCAGGATTTTTCAACAACAAGACAATACCTGCGCAAAACATCGGGATAAAGAGTATAGCCAGTAAAAGCCACGCCTGCCAATAGTTAAAAGTACCTGCTGAAAAAAACAGAAGGAATCCAACGAACAAAAGTCCTATTGTAAATTTTGTAATTGCATGGAAAAGTAATTTTTTATTCATATAAATCTCCCTAATGAGTTAGAAACTTATTTCAGCACCTTATCCAATTCCTTAATCATCAATTCAGGCTGGAACAATGCATTTTCGCAATGAGATTTCCCCTCAAAGCATTTTACAACACAGTTACTATAATTCTTTGATATAAACTTTGCAGATTTCTTTGCAAGCATTTCATTTGCAGCAGTTCCGTGAAAGAAATAAATTTTTGTATTCTTCGTAGTTATGTTATCTTGCAGTCTGAAATCAGCTATGTCATTTATACAGTTCACAATGGTAGTATCTGACATATTATCAAGCACCTCTAAAAAAATGTTAAGATATTCCGGTGCAATAATGCTTTTAGCAGCCTGTTCCAAAGTCTTTTTATCTCTTTGCTGAGATTTATGGGTTATGTTCAGATAAAAGCGAACCATTAACTTTTTTATAATACCATTAACAGACACAAGCGGCGACCCATCAAAAATCACTTTTTCAATTTCAAATCTGTTGTCCTGCCATAAAGTGGCTGCTAAAACTCCGCCCATAGACATACCGTAGACAGCGTACACTTTTTCTCCATACCGGGAAATGCAATAATCCTCAAGTTCTTTTGCAGTTTTAGAAAACGAAATAAAATCTTCTTTTTGTTTTGGATTGTGACCGGGCATTATAGGAACGACGATATGAAAATCCATTTTATAATGCTCAATATATCTATCCCATATTTGATAGGGACTTTGAAATCCGTGAATGAGAATAATTCTTCTTTTGTTTGTATCTCCAAATTCTAATATTTCCATTCCTTTGCACCTCCACAAAATCCCGGTTTGTTTAATTGGATTATACCACAGAGACATAGCTGATTCTATAATACGTTTTAAAATGGGGAAAATCAAACGCTCCTGAATGGGAATGGAAATTCTCGCGATGTCGAAAAATGCGATATGTTTGGAGTGACGTGAAAGAATTTTAATGTCATACTGTACTTGTATGAGAATAGTTATATGAGGTCGGAAATGGTTCCCGACACACTCTATAAGAGTACCTGAGATGATGGATACACCGCCCATCCATATAACTATTCTGGAGATTTTTGGAGGCTGTTGCATCAGGCGATGCAGCAGCCTTGTTTTTTGGGGAGGCATATAGTAAAATAAAAGGAACATAATGCGTTGCTATATACGCGGGTTAAAGCGGGAAGGGAAATGTACTATGGTGAAAAAGATAATTATTGGAATTCTTGCGGTTGTCGGAGGAATTTTCCTTGTTTTTGGAATTATCGTCGGCTTTTTTCTTGTTTCTGATTTTAAACAGGAGGACAAGCTGGAGACAGAGATAGAGGGATTTTGGGAAATGACATATAAGCTTGAAACGCTGGACTATGAAGAAGTTTATGTGCGGGCCAACCGGGTAGTCACTAAGGATGACTATGCCCTTGTGGAAAGAGCCATGAAAGCTTATATATGGGATATTTTTGAGAATAATATCAAAATTCTGAGCCTTTTGGCGGATGAAAATATATCGAATGTCCTTTCTTCGGAAAATTATGCGGCGGACGGCCCGGATTTCCCGAAGACAAAAGAATATATCCGCCATATGAGAAGCGAATTCCAGGAATGTAAGCGGGAGCATAAAGAACTTGCGGCGGAGGACAGGATGATGTCCTATGTTGAAAAATATGATTTGGACAGTTATTATCTTGATTTTTATAGAGAGCGGATGGATATTGTGCGAAGCTGGGATTCCGACGGCGAATTTGAGGGGCAGATAGATATCCTGCTGGACTGGATGGACAGCTTTGAGACCGTGATAAGTTTTCTGGAGGAAAATAAAGGAAAATGGGAGATTGTGAACGATTATCTTACCTTTGAGGATGATGAGCTGACGGAGCAGTATGAAGCGCTTTTGGACGGTATTTTTGAGGATGAGGCACCGGAAGAAGAGTATGAGGAATCCTATGGAGAAATTCCGTTGGATGAAGAGGGAACAGGCCTTATCCAGTTATAGTGTGAACAGAAAGACGGGAGAATGGGATGGCAAAGAACAGAATTTTAATTGTTGAGGATGAAGAGGCAATTGCTAAAATGATTGCCATGAATCTGGAAGTTTCAAATTATGACACTCAGATTTATTATAACGGCCTTGAGGCTGAGAAAGGATTGGGGCAGGACCATAATTATGATTTGGCTCTTTTGGACGTTATGCTTCCGGGAAAAAACGGCTTTGAATTATTAGGGGATATGAAGAAATATGAAATTCCGGTCATTTTTCTGACGGCGAAGGATGATTTGGGCTCAAAAATTCAGGGGTTGAAGGGCGGCGCCGAAGATTATATTGTAAAACCCTTTGAAATACTGGAATTGCTTGTCCGCATGGAAAAGGTGCTGGAACGGGCCAATAAGCTGAGTCATACGATTAAGATTTTAAATATGGAAATCAATTTTGAAGAACATTCGGTGAAACAGGATGGCCGGGAGGTTGTATTAAAACCAAAGGAGTTTGAACTTCTGAGTGTCCTGGCAAAAAATAAAAATATTGCCATTTCCAGGGAGAATCTTCTGCGCATGGTTTGGGGAATCGAATATATGGGAGAAACCCGGACAGTGGATGTACATATCGGACAGCTCCGCAAAAAACTCGGACTGGCGGACCATATTAAAACCATATCTAAAATGGGATACCGCCTGGAGGAATAACTATGAAATTAAGAACCCGGATTTTGTGGATTAGCTGTATCGCTCTTTTGGCAGCGTCTTTGCTTGCGGATGTTCTGATTTTAAGAGTTACCGGGAAGAGTCTCAGAAATGAAGCGGTAGTTCAGGCCTATCAGGATTTTTATGAGGTTGTCAATGAATTGGAAAAGGGGCTGGCGAAGGGAATTGATGAAGAGATAAAGGCAGTTTATCTCCAGTATTTTTTTAAGAACCTGAAAAAAGACAGAAATCCCCTGTATGAAAATATCATATGTTTTTTGAAAACCGGAAGTGAGGAAGAGGGCTATGATTTTCAGGAAATCTATAATCATACGTCCCTTTCCTTTGAGGAACTTGAAGAGATGGTATATGCCAGCAGCAGTAAATATGATGTGGGCTATGCGAACTATTCCCGGGGAAGTGAGGAATATGTCGTGTTTAATACATATGTTCAGAGTGACGTTATCCTGTACAGCATAATGTCGATGGAGAATGTTAAGGACAGCATACATCAGCTTGCCGGCTATATTCTGGCGATTACTTTGGGGATTACGGCTGTAACCATGATGATTTTGTATTTTGTATTGAAACATATTCTGGAGCCGCTTCGGGAATTGAATGAAACGACAAAGCGGCTGGCCGAGGGAAATTATGGCCAGAGGGTTGTTGTCCGGCGGAAGGATGAAATCGGAGAGCTGGAAGAGAGCTTTAATAAAATGGCGGAGGCTGTGGAGACGAGTACACGGAATCTGGAGGAATCTGAACACCGGAAAACTTTGTTTATGGGGAATTTAACCCATGAGTTAAAAACACCGATGACAGCGATGTCGGGCTATGCCCAGACATTGCTCTCCACCAAACTCAGCCCGGAAAACCAGGAAACGGCTCTTCTCTATATTTATGAGGAGTGCGGACGCCTGGAACGGCTGTCTAAAAAGATGATGGCGCTTCTGGAGCTGGATCAGGAAACCGAGTTGATTTTGACGGACACGCCGGTGGAGAGATTGTTTGAAGCGGCATCGGCTGCCTGCCGGGTCATTTTAGAGGAAAAACAGATGACGCTGGAATGTATTCAGCAGGGAGAACATTTTCCGATGGATTTGGATTTAATGACGGATGTGCTGATCAATTTGATTGACAATGGCGTGAAAGCCAGCGAGCCGGGCGGAAAAATCATTCTCAAGGCTTATGAACACTGCATTGAAGTCCAGGATTTCGGACAGGGAATTCCGGCGGATGAGCAGGAAAAAATTATGGAGCCCTTCTATATGGTTGATAAATCCAGGAGCCGGAAGAGCGGCGGCGCCGGCCTTGGCCTTGCCCTGACAGCCCTGATTGCAAAACGGCACCATATAACGATTCGGGTTGACAGCAGAGAAGGGGAAGGCACACGGATGATTTTACAATTTGTTTAAAAAATGATGAATACTTGATGTAAGAACTCATGTTAGGATAGTATCATACAAATCCTGATATGGGTTCTTTTACATATAAAGCGGAAGGGAGAAATGAGTAATGAAAATTTGTGCGATAAGGTATACACGCATCGCTGTCTGTACAGTGATTGCATCGCTGCTGCTTTCGGGGTGTCAGAAAAATCCGGATTCTTCGATGGTGGTCAATAAAGATATGGATAATTTGATTGAGGAAGCCCAAAAGGACGGAGAGGGTACGGTGGATATGGCGAATATTGCCGGGGCTTATGAAACCTATCAGACAACGCTTTCCGATGACTCTCTCGGTGTTTCGGTGAATGTGAACGCGAAGGTGGATATTCCTCAGGCGGAGCAAATGTCTGTGTTCCGGGTTCAGCAAAAGCGAATCAGTCAGGAGTTTTTGGACAAGGTGCTGGCGGAATTGACCGCCGGAGAAACTTTATATGATGCCGGAGTGACGCTGAGTATGAGGACACGGAGTGACATCGAGGAAGAACTCAGAGGGGCGAAGGCCGAGATGGAGAGACTGAAAAACAGTGATGAACCGGATAAGGATATTTTTATTGAAGACAATCAGCGATATATTGATGAACTGCAGGAGGCCTATGAGAATGCGCCGGAGCAGCCGGTATGGGAAGGCAATGAATCCGATGGGCTTTTACATCCTACAGCAGAAATGACGGGAAAGGCCGGCGGCGAGGATTTCTATGAGTGGGAATATAGTTTGAATCAAAACGGTGAGATTTTTTATGCAGCCAATAATGGGGCTAATGACAATTATATTTCAATCACTGCCCAAAATAATGATGAGCGGGGCAATAAGCTGAGCTTTCGGCGGGGCAGGCACGGATATGACTTTACAGCGGTGGCAATCGTGGAGACAACGGTGCTGGATGAAATTGCCAGCGGCGTATGGCCGGCGGATGAAGACCGGTCAAAGGACTATGCGGAGCGGATGCTGGGCGGAGAAATGTCCTTTGTTGAGTATACGGATGAGCCGACAACCATTTCCGAGGAAGAAGCGCGGACAAAGGCAGATGATTTAATGCAGAAGCTGGAGCTGAGCGACACTTATCAGTGGTATGAGGGCGGCCTGTATTCTGAGATTCCGAATATCCGAAAGGGCGGAGATTGGGAACCGGGCTATCGAAAGCTCTACATCTTCCGCTATATGCGCAGTATGGACGGCGTGTTTACAACCTTTGACCCGACAGGCAAGCATGAAGAGGGATGGAACGGCGATGATTATGTGAAGAAGGACTGGCCGCTTGAAAATATTGAAATTCGGGTGAATGATTCGGGCATTGTGGGATTTGACTATAATGCGCCGCTGGAGGTAACGGAAACCGTTGTAGAGAACTCAAATATGAAAAGCTTTGACGAAGTCAGAGGTACTTTTGAGCAAATGGTGACGGTTGCTAATGCTAAAGTGGATTCGGACTTGGATTCCGATGTGGTTATCGAAATTGACCGGGTTGTCCTCGGATATGCAAGAATCAGTGAAGCGGACAGCTATGACACAGGGCTGATGGTGCCGGTTTGGGATTTCCAGGGGAAAAAGACAGATGAGTACGGCACGGAATATAAGGGTGGCATTATGACGATTAATGCCATTGACGGCTCAGTAATCGATCGAAGTCTGGGATATTAAATATGAACAGTTTTGAAACGGATGTGGGGCGGGCAATCTGCTCCAGGGGTTTTATTGCGGGCGTTCTGCTGGAAATCGGAATATTATTTGCAGCGGGTTTTAATTCGGATGTTTTCCGGATGACTGTCCCGGTTTTATGTACCCTGCCCTATTCGACGGCCTGGCTTGCAGATTATCAGAGCGGCTTTATCAAAGCCTATCTGCCCCGGGCCGGGGTGTCATCCTATATATTTGGGAAATTTTTTGCCTGCGGCCTGAGCGGCGGCGCGGTGGAATTTCTTGGATGCTGGATTTATGTTCTTTTGAAAAATGATGAAAATATCCAGTGGAGTCCCCTTCTGATTTTTTTGTCCGGGATGCTCTGGGCAGTTGTGGCCGCCGTACTGGCTGCTCAGCCGCTACATCGCTTATGGCGGGGCTTTTGTATTTTATTATGTCATGGTTATTTTGCACGAGCGCTATTTCCGGTCGCTTTACTGCTTATATCCCTATGAATGGCTGGCGCCGGAACACACATGGATATTTAACGAATGGGGAATTGTATTTCTTCTGGCAGGACTTATTCTTGTTCTGCTCTGCGTATATGACATGATTCTCAGGAGGTGCATCGAAAGTGTATAGAATTCGGCAGATTTGGCTGGTTGCCATGGCAAATTTTCGGAGATGGCGAAAAAATCCTCAAATCTGGCTGGCTTTTGCCCTGGGCTTTATCGTTTGCTTTCTCCTTTCGGATAAGGTGCTTGTTTTTGCAAAGGAGCATGACACTATTGTTCAGATATTGGAACCTTTCATATGGACTTTCGGTGATGCGACCTCAATTCTGGTGATATCTTTGCTGCTTTTGCTGCTGTTTGCCGATATGCCGAATCTGGGAAATGAGGTGCCCCTCTTTCTTGTGCGGATTAATCGAAAAGTCTGGCTTTTGGGACAGATTTTATATCTTGTCCTGGCGACCATGGGATTTATGTGCTTTATCCTCCTTTCCACCTGCGTGCTGGCGGGGGCAAGGGCCTACACGGCAAACCTCTGGAGTGATACGGCGGCAATTTTAGGCTATTCAAGTATCGGAGAAAAAATTGCGGTTCCCGCCTTTGTGAAGGTGTTGGAGCTTTCTTTTCCCTATACATGTATGATACATATTTTTGGACTGATGGCCGAATATTCGGTGTTAATGGCCAGCCTGATTCTTTATCTGAACCTCTGGAAAGGAAACGGCGGCATGGTGGGCGGTATCATTTTCAGCGGTTTTGGATTTCTTATGAATCCGGAATTCATCGCAAAAATACTGCATTTATCCCAGGAGCAGAGAAAGACGGCGAATATTATTTTCGGCTGGATATCGCCGTTGAATCATGCAACCTATTATATGCACAACTTTGGCTATGACAATCTGCCGAAACTGTGGGTATCTTATGTCTTTTTTGCATTGGGGAGTCTGTTTTTATTCGGACTTTCCATCTGGAAAATCAGAAATTATTCCTTTGATTTCACAGGGACACAAAAGTAATTTTCGGGGTGAGAAAATGGAGCAGCAAACAGGAATTATCGTGGAACATGTCTATAAATCCTTTGGAAAAGAGCATGTCCTGAAGGATGTGAATCTAACCATTCCGCCGGGCCGGATTTTTGGCGTTGTCGGCAATAACGGCAGCGGCAAAACGGTGCTGATGAAATGCATTTGCGGTTTTATGAAGGCGGATTCGGGGAATATTGTTGTCAACGGACAGCGGGTCGGAAGGGATTGCGATTTCCCGGACAGACTGGGAGTTATTATCGAAACGCCGGGATTTTTGCCGAATTTAAGCGGGGTTAAAAATTTAAAGATTCTAGCGTCACTGAAGGCGCGGATTGGCAAGGAAGAAATTATAAAAACGCTGGAACAGGTCGGCCTGAATCCAAAGATGCGCAAGCCAGTGTCCAAATACTCCCTTGGAATGCGACAGCGGCTTGGAATCGCTCAGGCGATTATGGAAGACCCGGGAGTTCTCATATTGGACGAACCCTTTAACGGACTGGATAAGGCGGGGGCCGCACAGATGAGGGAGCTGCTGAAAGATTTGAAAAAACAGGGCAAAGCCATACTTTTAGCCAGCCATAACGCACAGGATATCGAAGAATTGTGCGACGATGTTCATGAAATGGAGGATAAATGGAAATGAGAATTTTGAAAAAAATTTTTTGGATATTCTGTGCAGCAGCGCTGCTGGCAGATGCTTTTGCCATGAAGGCCTGGGCTGAGCCTGAGGCGCCGGAGATAGAGATTGACGAGGGAAACATTTATACGGGGATGGATAAAACCTATAAAGACGGATATCGGCCAAAGGTGGAAAATGATACGGCCCATATGGTTGTCCCGCTGATTTATGCAAATGGCTTGAAAAATGATGCATTGAAAGTTTCTTTAAATCTGGGAAGCGGAACAGATATACCGTTTGCATCTGAAAACTATGAAAAGGACGTTTCCCTCAGCCAGGAAAAAATAAATAACAGCCAGGAAACAGCCCCGTGTTATCTGGCAGTTTTTGATCTGGAGCTGAAAAGCGACAGAAAAAACGGTGAGTATCCGGTGATTTTGACGGTGCAGGCAGAAAATACAGATGGCAGTCCGATACATAAAGAGTTTACAGTTAAAGTGGCGATTAGGGATGAAAAACCGCCGGCCACCGAGCCGTCGACTAAAGAGCCGTCAACAGAGGAGCCGTCAACGGAACCGTCAACAGAGGAACCGTCAACAAAAGACCCATCCAAAGAGGAACCAACCACTGAGCCCTCCGGCAAGGAGCCGTCAAAAGAAGAACCAGCCATTGAACCGCCGACGAAGGATTCGGGGGAAGATTTGACGGGGGCAGTCGATGTTACAGGGCCGTCCGGCGGCGGCTCCGGCGGTGCATCTTCCGGCGGCGGAGGCGGTTCGGAAGCGCCGACATTTGCACCGAAGATGATTGTCCAGTCCTGTACCTCTTCGAAAGAAGACATTCAGGCCGGAGATGAAGTGACCCTGGATATAACTCTTCGGAACACAAGCAGTTCGGAATCTGTTCGGAATATGACGGTAACTATCGGGGATGAAGGGGAATTTTTAAACCTTCTCAGCCCAACGGATACCATTTATGTAGATTCTGTTCCGGCCGGGCAGACCTGCGTGGTGAGCTATAAATATAAGATTCTGGCTT
>URND01000088.1 GCA_900549105.1 uncultured Eubacteriales bacterium | reverse complement strand
ATGTCAGTTCCTTTAATGGTTTGCGCACTTTTCTCTGCTCTTCTTTGGTTTTCAATAAACTTCCTCCTTCATGGTAACACATGTTTTTGTATACTGCAAGAACAGGTTACCATAAAGTCTCTGCAAGTTATGTCAAACCATGCTGTCGAAACATCTTTTTTCATCGACAACTTTTGCAGTAAAAAAAATTAATGTTCAAAGAAGTATTCTTTTTCATCAAAAATTGTCGGATCCTCCTTCACCTGGGCCGCCAGCGCCAAAAGTTTTTCTCTGTCATTTAACTCCGGCTCATCAATTACCCGTTCCACCAGCCGCTCCAGAACCGCCCCGAGCATCGGCCCCTGCGGAATTCCGGTCTCGAGCAAATCTCTGCCGTTCACTGCCAGCATTTTCACCGCAAAGCAGTCGCCCCGGCGAATAATATTCCGATAAATGTCCTCTTTTTCCGCCAACTGTTTCATCTTTTTCGGCACTACCGCCGGATTTTTTGCGGATATATCTGCCCGCTGAACTTTAATGAAGTCTTCAAAAATATCGCTGCCTACCCGGTTTAACGCCCTGCGTACGCTGATATCATTTGGAAGGTATTTTAATCCATGCCATTTCACCAGCCGGTATACCTTTTCCAACGTATGATTATCGAATTTAAGCCGTTTCAGAATCTTCCGGCAGATTTCAGCGCTGACCTCCGGATGCTTATAAAAAATATCCCTGCCGCCATCCGTTTTTTTCACAATCGGCTTCCCAAAATCGTGGAAGAGCATTGTCAGGCGGAGTACTGAATCCGCCTCAATATTTTTCAGTGCGAGAAGGGTATGTTCTTCCACATCATAAATATGATTCGGCGTATGCTGAGCCACCCCGACAATACGGTCATATTCCGGAAGAACAACCCGGGTTATCCCAAGCCGGCAGGCTTCCCGGATATACTCCGGATGCCCGGATACAAGAAGTTTTACCAATTCCACCCGAATCCTCTCGGCGCTGACCTCCTTCAGGTCCTCCGCCCGTTCAGACATGGCCCGCTGTGTCTCCGCATCAATTTGAAAACCAAGCTGTGCCGAGAAACGAATGGCCCGCAAAATCCGGAGAGCATCTTCATCAAAACGTTCGCCCGGATTCCCCACGCATCGAATCACCTGATTTTTTAAATCCTCTATACCGTTAAATATATCGACCAACCCTGTTTCCGGGTTATAGGCCATTGCATTGATAGTAAAATCCCGCCGTTTTAAATCCTCTTCCAAACTGGCCGTAAAAGTAACCTCTTTTGGGTGCCGGTGGTCCTCATACTCGCCGTCAACCCGGTAAGTTGTCACCTCAAACTGTTCCCTGTCCATCAATACAGTCACTGTGCCGTGTTCAATCCCCGTATCCACAGTCCTCTGAAAAATCGCTTTGACCTGCTCCGGCCTGGCAGATGTGGTAATATCCCAGTCCTCGGGCTCCCGCCCTAAAATACTGTCCCGGACACAGCCGCCCACCGCATATGCCTCAAAACCATGTACCGTCAACTCCTGAATAATTTCAGCCGCTTTACTCGGAATATACATTTTCATCTGCTCCACCCCATTTATCATATACAATTATTTTAACATTTTGGAGCCATACATGGAATACTTTTCATGCACATTTGTCAAATATTTATCTATTGAACATTTCTCCATCATAGCTTATAATATTACATAATGTTACAAGAAAGTAGGTTTGATAAGCTATGGATACGGAAACCAAATTAAAAAAATATGAACAATGGCTGAAGGCTTTAAAAATACTGACTGCCCTATGTTTTATTCTTTCAATTGTTTTAGTCTATTTCGCTACACAAGGCAAAATCGACCCAATTCTTTTAATTCTGGCCATTCTGTCTACCCTTATGTTCTTCATGGCTTACCGTGAAAAATCAAAGGGGCCGCGCCCGGGAAGCCCGGAATATGAGGCCATCGAACGGGCCCGTGAGGCAAAAATTGCCGCCCAGAAAGAGCGCATTTATCGGAAACAGCATCCATTTGATGTTGCCCGCGAACTAATTGAAAACAATAAAGCTTCTTCCAAATCTTCGGAAAAGAAAAAGGATGCCTGATCAGAAGCTTTGATAGCAAAAAATACTCCCGACTGCCGCTGCAATTGGGAGTATTTTTTTAGAGCAAAAATAATGAAAAAACATAAATTTTATTGATTTAATTCCCAAGAACCTTCTTTCGAATGTCCTCAAAATCAATTGGCCGATATTCCGTCCGCTCCACGCAAACACAAATCGACTGTCTGCAAAAATCTTTATATGTTGGATTTCCATGGACATGCCCGTAAATATTCGCATAAGGCATGTTTTCATTGATATAGAGTGGTTCATGGGATAAAATCCAGAATCCCTCGATAATAATCGGCCACGGACTGGCCTCCTCAAAACCACATTCCCTATACCATTCCGGGGACTGGGTGTCGTGATTGCCGAGCACCAGTATTTTCTTTCCATTTAAACTCCGGCACAACCGTGTCACCTCTGCCTTATCCCCAAAGGCAAAATCGCCAAGGACATAAACTCTGTCCTCCGAGTCTACAGTTTCATTCCAGTTTTTTATGAGCTGACGCTCCATATCTTTCGTATTCTCAAAAGGCCGATTTTCAAATCGGATCATGGCCTCATGGCCGAAATGTGTATCCGCAACAAAAAAAGTTTTTCCTGCCATTTCTATTCCTCCCTGTATTCAGATTCATAGTAGCATACTTATTTTATCCGGTCAAAATTATTTTTTTATACCCTATCGCGCGGAGCTTGACGCAGCGCGCCCATGCGAAGCATCTGACATACGGGATGCCTGAATAGATATAACTTCGGATACTCTCTGCCGCGCTTAACCGCAGCAATTCTTTGTCTGCCCCATACGGGCCTGCCGGCGGTATCCAACCAAAAAGCTCCGCCCGATGGCCGGAACTCCCTGCGCAGTTTCCTGCTCTATAAACAATACCTTATGCAGGTACGCTTATCATATATGTTTCTCAAGGCTTTCGTAAGCCTTTTTTCCCAGATTGCAGGCTGAATTTACCCATCGGTTTCCCTGATGTCCATTTTCGCAAAAAAACAGTTCGCCCTTCCTCTGAACAGGTGCGCCGCATTTCGCACAGACTCTTCCAATGTCAGAAACAGAGGAATCCAAAACGAAAATCCCTTCCTGCCACGCCTTATACTGAAGCTGCCTCCGTATACTATAGCTTACATAAAGCGGCGACCATTTTCCCACTGCCGCCATCACATATTTACTGTAGGCACTGTCATATTTTGGAAGTATAACAATATCAGCGTTGTTTTCCTTACTGAAATTCACAATTTTTCTGCTTATCTGATGGCTGATATCTTCATGAATATCTTTCAGCTTTTTCCAGTATTTTTTATTTGCGTCTTTATCTGTCTCCTTTGGAGACGCTTTCTGTGATTTCTCAATTTTATCCAATATTCTCTGGCAACGATTCATATAGGCTGTGCCGCCTCGGAAAAATTTTACAGCCTCCACCGTATAATCACGGTTCATCACACAGCAAACAGCTATCGAATCCCCATTGGTAAACTGGACAGCGCAAATACGCAGTTCTTTACCTATCCGCTGTTTCAGAGTCCCCCGGTTCGATACGCTTTGCCGTATCGGCACATGCAGTTCGATTTGCTTTTCGCGAAATACCAGCCTTGGCGACAGGCATGACGCATCTGCCGGAATCTCACTGCCCGATAAGCGCCCGTGTATCCAGCACCACTTTTCTCCGTTCCACACCTTCACTCTAATTGAATGACTGTCTAAATCTTTGTACATGCCCTTATACAAGGTAATTCCAGATGAAAATTCCTGGCTTGGACAGGTTTGCTCTTCCCTTGAAAGATAACTCTTTCCCGCGGCCAAGGCAGAATTGATGGCCGCCCTCCGAAAATAAAGTGGAACGCCCTCCCATGGAAGAGGATTTGCCACCGGCTTTTTATCCCGCCCAACAATGCTCAGACATTCCAGAGCACGCATGGCTTTCTGATTTGTCAGACTGTAAAACTCCGGATGCTCCAGAAACAATTTATAATAAAAATAAAGAACGTCATTATAAAACTTCCGGGTGGCAGAAAGCCACCCGTTATGTGCAGTCCGCAATGTGAACCGTTTCGTTGTCATCGAATAGTAATTCTTCTCAGCCATTTCAATCAATGTTTACGGGTTTTCAAAATGTAAACGCCCATATCCACAGCTACAGCCGCCGCGACAGCCATAATAACCATCCACAGCATTAAGTTTGTGTTATCCCCGGTTACCGGCCCGTTGGCCCCGCTATTATTTGACTGCTGGCCAGTACTTCCGGTGGTGCCGGTTCCTCCCGTTGCCGGAATGGCTTCTGTCTTGAGAATTCTTCCACATACGGTACAGCTATAAGTTTTCACGCCGGTCTCCGCCGCCGTTGCTGCCTTTGTCACTTTTCCGTCATCACTTACATGGGCCGCCGCATCGGCTTTCTCGCCGCAGGCACATTCATGCCAGTGGTTTGCTTCGTCATTTTTCCAATTACTGCCAAACGCATGTCCTTCAACCGTGCAAACAACAGGGGCACTTTCTGCCTCATCCGATTTTAATGTACCGTCAAAAGCCGAAACTTTCACTGTATAGCTGCCGCCTTCTGTAACCGTAAGGGTACTTTCCGCTTCATCTTGAAGCAAAACACCGTCTTTATACCAGGAATAAGCAAAGGAAACATTATCCAGTTCGTGGGAAACTTCCGCTGTTAAAATAACATTCTTACCTTCATGTATTGTCGTATTCTCCGCCTTCACGTTGACAATCGGCGGGACTAACGCCCATACAGAAAAACTTCCATCGTCATTTTTCTGTATCGTCATATCTGCCGGAACATAGGTTGACACATCCGTATCAAATTTTCCTCCGGTCACCTCAATCATAGCATTAGGTTGGTTATTTGTCCCCAAAGTTCCTTTCACATTTCCGCCCTGTATCTTTATTATCGATGTTGCCCCGTAATTTGGGTCAACATCCGCTTCTGCAGCCTTAACATCGCCGCTGATATCGCCGTCTTCGACGATAATCGTACCGCCGCTGCTGTACACGTATATGCCATACCCTGTAGAAGAATAGCTTCCCCCTTTAATTGTTGCAATACCGCTCCAACTTACAGCCACCGCCGTAGTCTGAAAATGCGAATTATCTGTCGTTGCTGTTACATCAAATGTACAATCCTCAAAAACGGCATCGCCCCCACTAAGTTCAATCACAGGGCCGCTTCCGGCAGTTACCGTCACCCCGGTAAAGCTCACCGGGCTGGGCGGTATGATATCCAACCCAAATCCCTTTCCCTCTGTCACATAGATGCCGCCATTAACATGAAGTGTCGGTGTCGAGGCATCGGTGGTAAGTGTGTCCGTAGTTAAAAAACCATTGTTGGTCGTTGCCTGCACATTATTCAGAGTAATAGTAGAACCGGAAGCGTCACCAACGTTCTCCCGATTGAATAATTTAACAAAAGCTCCATCATCTGTATTACCACTGTATTCACCGCCGTTGAGTACAACCTGGGAAGCGGCAATGACTTTTATAAATCCATAAGAATTTGTATTTTCTTCTGGAATAATCATACCGCTGCCTGCTGTTCCGCCCTCCACCGTAAAAGACGGAGCAGATACATTGAACAGTCTTTCCCCTGAAACATTATTTGTAATAGTAAAACCATTCAAATCCAGGACAACGCTTTTCGCAACATTAATAATCTCATCCGCAGCTACGCTTTTCTTTAAAACAATTCGGTCATTCTCATTGGCATTTTCAAATGCCTCCTTTAAAGAAGCATAACCTGTCTCCCCAATCTGGCAGACATCATTTTCGCTGACGCTGAAAAGCTTCACTTCATTTGTCACTTCTTCAGCAATGGTTTCAAGTTCTGTCTGTTCTTCCGGCTCACTTTCCGCCGTTTCTACATCCACTGTGGTTTCCTCAATATCCACCGTTTCACTGGCTGTTATGGTTTCTGCACTGTCCGTCGTTTCCATCTCAGTGGATTCAACCGATTCCAAAACCATACCTTCACTGCCAGAAACTATTTCATCTTCCGCAAAAGCTGCCACCGACAGGGATGCCGCCATTGCAAATGTAAGCAAAACTGCCGTCCAACGCTTAAATTTCGCCTTCCCCTTCATTGCGTTCTCACCTTTCCATAAAATTTCTCTGAATTATTGCATCGAAGATGCTTCGCATAGGCGTGCTCCGTCAAGCTCCGCACGACAAGGTAGACTTTATCGTTCGCCAATGCTATAATGATGAAAAGTGAATTCTTGCGTAAAAATAAAGGTTTTTCGCATAAAAAATGGTAAAAATATTCGATATTTTATGTAAATTTTTTGAACGATATTTCCTACATTTTCCATCAAATAAATTTTTAACTTATCTATTTCGAACCCATCGCAAAAAAGTGTCCTGGGCAACCAGAAGCTGGTTGGCCGCCTCCCGGGATGTAATCTTTTTATTCTCCCAGTCCTCTTTCACCTGCTGAAAATTATCAGGAAGGGGTTTGCGCGGTCTCCCGAACTGAACACCTCTGAGTTTCGCGGCGGCAATCCCTTCCTTCTGTCTCTGTTTAATATTTTCCCTCTCTGTCTGTGCAACATAGGAAAGAATCTGCAGTACCAAATCGGCCACAAAAGTGCCCGTCAAATCCCGCCCAGTTTGCCGTGTATCCAAAAGCGGCATATCCAAAACAACGATATCCGCTCTTTTTTCTTTTGTGATAATCCGCCACTGGTTTAAAATCTCTTCATAATTTCTGCCCAGTCTGTCAATAGACTTAATAACAAGAATATCGCCGGGCCGCAGCTTTTTCATAAGTTTCTTATATTGAGGCCGCTCAAAGTCTTTTCCGCTGAGCTTATCTAAAAAAATATGATTCTCAGGCACAGGAAACTCCGCCAGTGCAATTCTCTGCCGGTCCTCATTCTGCTCTTTCGTTGACACTCGTATATAACCATAGACAATTTTCGACATTTTATTACCCCTCCTTTATCCTTTTCATTCAACAATTCCATACAGCAAATGCTTCGCACGGCGCACCCTGCCGGACTTCGCACGATAAGGTTATTATTTGCCCCATAACACAATTTTAACGAAAAAAAGATAAATTCCCGCTTTGTGTCCTGTACTTTATCAAAGGAGCAAGTATACTTAAAGGTATAATTTTAATATAATAAAGAAGGGATATATTATGAACCAAAAGAAAATCGGTTATTTTTTAAGAAAACTCCGCAATGAAAAAGGACTCACTCAGGAACAATTTGCTGAAATTATCGGTGTCTCCAACCGAAGTGTTTCCCGGTGGGAAAACGGCGTAAATATGCCGGATTTTGATTTGCTCATGCAAATCGCTGAATATTTTGATGTTCACATTGAAGAAATATTAGATGGGGAAAGAAAAACTCCTATATCAGAAAAGGAAACGAAAAATACTTTGCTAAAAGTTGCGGATTACAGCACTAATGAAAATATAATTTTTTCGAAACGACTTAACTACATATTTTTAATGGGACTGGCCGCCTATATCGTATATATGCTTATCGATATTCAGAATCTGACAGCCCTTCCCCTTTATGATAATATCGCCAGCTTTGCTCTCGGCCTTGTGCTTGGCGTCCTGCTTGTGGGCGCTTTATATACGAGCCGATATATATCCAAAATCAAAGCCTTTAAAATGCGTCTGCTGAAACGAGATAAATAGAAGCCTGTGTAAATTCTGTGACGATATTTTCATTGACCTATCCGCAAATATCTTTTAAAATAAAAGAAATGAAATGTACAGGGAGGAAAAAAATTATGTATGAAAATGTCTTTATTATGGAGCATCCGCTGATTCAGCACAAAATATCCATGCTCCGGGATGAACGAACCGGCACAAATGAATTCCGCCGTCTCATTGAAGAAATCACTGTTTTGATGGGGTACGAAGCGCTTCGTGATCTGCCCCTTGAAGATATAGAAATTAAAACGCCGATTGAAACCTGCAAATCCCCGATGATTGCCGGAAAGAAGCTGGCTATCGTTCCTATCCTCCGTGCCGGCCTTGGCATGGTCAACGGTATTCTGACTCTTGTGCCATCGGCAAAGGTTGGGCATATCGGCCTTTATCGTGATGAAGAAACCCATGAACCCCATGAATATTTCTGCAAACTCCCGGCGCCAATCGAGCAGCGGACCATCCTTGTCCTTGACCCTATGCTGGCTACCGGCGGTTCGGCTGTGGCTGCCGTCAACTTTATCAAAGAACACGGCGGCAAAAATATCAAATTTATGTGTATTATCGCAGCGCCGGAAGGTATCAAACATTTTCGGGAATGTCATCCGGATGTGCCGCTCTACTGCGGACATCTTGACCGCTGTCTCAATGAAAATGCTTACATTTGTCCGGGTCTCGGCGATGCCGGCGACCGCATCTTCGGCACAAAGTAGGAGTTAAAAAAATGTTCTTCGAGAAAGCTTGTGGAAACGCTTGCTCGAAGAACATTTTTATTTGAAATATATTTTATCCGGGGATATCATTCCATCGGATGGGGTAATTCCCAGCAGGCGGCATAACAGCGGCGCTATATTCCTCTGTCCGACATAATGGTCCTCAAATCTCCCATTCTCCACTTTATCGCTAAAAATATAGAGTGGAACGTTCCTTTGCAGGTCTGTTGGCCCACCATGCAGGCCATTTTCGTTCATTCCATGGTCTGCTGAAACCACTACGCTGTATCCGTCTTTCAACCATCCCGGAAGCAGATCGGCTACGAGCACACCCATATCCGCCACTTTCCAGGCGTATTCCCGGCTGTCCGCGCCGTAGGTATGGCCCGCTAAATCAATACTCATCGGATGATACAGCATAAAATCCGGTTTATAGGTTTTTCGTATAAACTCGCCGTCCATAAACAGATGGGAATCCGGATAGGTATCTTCCCAATAGTAAATTCCATAATCAATCAGTCCATTTCCTGTTCCGAGCTGGATTCTATCGCAATGTTTATCGAAAGGGGCCCGGTTATACAGCTCACTCATCCAGAAATAGGCGGCTGCTCCGGTCACCAGCCCCGCCTCCTTACAAAGTTTAAATATGCTTATCTGATTGGAGCTGCGAACAACTTCATTACAGGTAATTCCATGCACATGGGCCGGAACTCCGGTCATCAGGGTTTCATACATCGGCCGGGACATGGAAGGAAGCTCTCCCCGAATTTTATATTTTGCCGCCAGGCCGTAATCCACCATGTGTTCCAAAAATCCCAGATTTTCTGTAGCTATTTTATATCCGCACGCGTCCAATAATACAAATATCGTCTTACCCATTTTTCTTTCCTGTCTTTCTTTTTATAGATTACTGCCCAGCCGGTTTAACACGCCCTGCACCACAGCCATTCCGACCCGTTTGAGCGCCTCTTCCGTATTAGCTCCCAAATGGGGCGTGGCAACAAAGTTATCCAACGCGAGCAGCGGATGTCCGGCGCTCACCGGCTCCTCAGCAAACACGTCGCAGGCCGCGCCGCCGATTTCCCCATTTGCCAGACTTTCATAAAGAGCCTCTTCATCGAGAACTGCGCCCCTTGTCGTATTAATCAGCAAAGCCCCCGGCTTCATCTGAGCAAACTGAGCCTTTCCGAGAAGATGATAAGTTTCCGGGGTCAAAGCCACTCCCACGACAATTATATCCGCTTTTTGAAGGACCTTCGTCATGGATTCCGCCCAGGCCATATCCATCCTTCGGGCCTTTTCCTCCGTCAGGCTTCTTGACCATCCGATAACTTCCATATTGAAGCCCTTCCGGCAAATATCCGCCGTCTGCCGACTGATATCCCCCACGCCGATTAAGCCCAGCGTTTTTCCGGCCAGCTCCATCCCCTGAAGCTCCGCCATCAAATCCGTACCTTCGGGTTTCCCGCTTCCGGCCTGCCCCTCCGGGCTGCACGCCTCTCTATGCCCTGCCCGACCCGTTAATATCCGGTCCGCCTGCACAATTTTTCGTCCAAGGGCCAGCATCAAAGCCACATTCATCTCGGCAACTGAACGGCTGTTTTGATGGGGCACCGAAAACACCTGAATTCCACGCCGTCCGGCCGCCGCCATATCCACATCATCGACACCCGTTCCATGAATTCCGATAACCCGCAGTGACTTCGCTTTTCCCATAACTTCATCCGTCATCTTCAAATTTCGGTTTATCAATGCTTCCGCCTCGGACAACCTGTCCCAGTCATGAATCACCTCCGCATGGGCTTTCAAATAAGCATAGGCCTCCGGATGAATATATTCACATAAAAAAACTTTCCTCATCATTTGAATCCTACTTTCATCGACCTTCCGGCTCATCTGCAATTGTCACTGTTACCGTAAATACGCTTTCCTCTTCCACGACTGCATTTACAGTCCCCTCCAGATGACTCAGCCGTTTCGGCGTGTTATTTGACATGGCTACGGCATCATTAATTGTGTAATAATACATTGTCCCGGACAATGTTTTCAATATGGATTCAGTCATCGTTACATGCTGCCCCACTTCAACTAAACCGGGCCGTTCCATACGGAAATCCATATCCCGTTCCGCCATTTCCATCACCTCTCAGTTGTTTATCATATCATAAAAATATGAAAAGCAAAAGACGTATCTCCAATATCCTGACAACAAAAAACAGAACCCCCTAAGGGATTCCGTTTTTAGGATATTCTAGTAATATGAATGACTTTGAACTCTGCCGAAAATTCTCGACTCTCAGACAAACAGGCAAAGATTTTTAGGGTTGCGACTATTTTATTTTTATATACAGCAAAGCAGTTTCTTTGTTATTATGTACACTACTTTGCCTGTCCGTCTTTGGGAGTTCTTATTTATTTAATCCAGCGGGAAGGGATTAGGTCCCGCCGGAATTAAATCATATTAGGCAATCGGATTGAATCCTGAGAGGATTAAACCTCCAAGAATCAAAATCGTCAATGCTGCGTAAATCAAACAAGGAACAACGTTGGAGCGCATCAGACGACCTTCTGAACCGATAGTACCACAGGTTGCACATGCAGAAACGATATTGTTTACACATACCATGTTACCCATAGCGCCACCCATAACCTGCATAGCCAGAATCAACATTGGAGCCAGTCCCAGACGGGCTGCTGCTGCATACTGCAGTGTTGAGAACAATGTACAGGATACAGTTGCGGAACCGGAAATAAATGCTCCGATAACACCGATGATCGGGGCTACAATGATATAAGCTTTACCAAAGAGATCCGCTAAACCATTGGCCATAACGATCAGCATACTGTCCATACCGCTGTTGTTGTACTCTGCTCCGGACATCTTGAACAACTGAACCATGGCAATACCGAAAAGCAATGCGATAGCTGCGCCGCTGACCATGGAGAATGTTGTCTTCCAAGCTGCTTTTACCTGTTCACCCTTCATCTTATGCAGAGGAATGATTAACAAGGCAACAAGGATAAATGGAAGCACACCTGGGTTCCATGCCCATTTCCATGCAAAGTTTACTTCAACGCCAAAGATGTGGCTGATAGCAATTGCAAACGGAGCTGTCGAAACATTAAGGATTCCCTTAATACCAATCTGCGGAATACGTGTTACCACAAGGATAATAGCAATGATTCCGTATGGTACCCATGCCATTACAGGGGACATAGTAGTTTCCACTTTCATGGACTCGTCTTCCTGAACATCGGAAGTGGATTTCCAGTGTTCATCCCACTCGGAATGATCCGGGAATTCGAATTTGCTCTTCGGAACAAGAATTCCCTTCTTTGCTGTAACAACACAGATAACCAATGCGATCAATGCACCAATCAGAGATGGGAACTCTGGTCCAAGGAATGCTGCACAGATTAAATATGGTACAACGAAAGCAACTGCGGACATTAAAATGTATGGGATAATTTCAATCGCATATTTTGTGGATTTATCTTTACCAAACATCTTAATCATCATGAATACAACGATAAAGATGATGATTGGACAAATAATCGCACTTGGAATAGCAACCCATTTTGTCAGTCCTAATTTCCATGCCTCAGTATTCGTTACGCCTGCTGCTCCCAACTCACTGGAAACCATGTTAAATGCCGTGTTTGTCGGAGTACCAACGGCGCCGTAAGCTACCGGAGTACTGTTCATGATCAATGCACACATCGCTGCACAAAGCGGCGGGAAGCCCAGCCCAATCAGCAGTGGAGCGGCCAGGGCTGCCGGTGTACCAAAACCAGCAGCACCCTCGATGAATGCTCCAAACATGAAACCGATGATGATAACCTGGATACGAGGGTCATCACTAACGCTCGTAAACATACGGTTAATTACGCCCATACCACCGGACTGTTTCAATGTGTTCATAATCAGAATCGCACCGAAGATGATAACAATAGTATCAATAGAGTTCAGGAAACCTGCGATTGTCTGAGCGGCAATAGTGATGATATCCATCTTCCATGCAGCAAAGCAGACAATGGCGGGAA
>URND01000087.1 GCA_900549105.1 uncultured Eubacteriales bacterium | reverse complement strand
CCGGCGGCTTTGGCGGCCCGGCAGGCAGCAGCGAGAAGCACGCTGCTGTCTACACCGCCGGAGAAGGCCATGCAGATTCCCTCATCCACATGGGGGATAAAATAGTCAATTAAGGCCTTCATTTATTCTCTCCTTCCGGCAGGGCTTTTTTGCAGTCAATGGCTTTATGGCCGGCCATCGTGTTGGAACGGCTGCCGTACATATCGTAGGCGATGGTTTTAATTATAGTGTAAACCTCCGGAAAACTCAGATGATTCTTTTCGGCGATAGCGGCCACGTCGTCATTTTCAGGATAAGCGTAGATATGCCCTTTCCAGGTCGTATATTTCACATGGGCTTTACCCCAAGGGGTGTCAACGGCGCGGACCTCTCTCGGGAGAATTGTGCGTTCTACAGGGTATTTCCGCAGGCCGATTGTTGTAGTGTGGGTAAAGAGGACGTCTTCCATCTTGGCAATTAAAGATTCCCGGCAGAGAACGGTGAGAATTGTTCCCGGGCGGTTTTTCTTCATATATATTGGGACGGTGTAAACGTCCTGGGCCCCGGCCTCAAAGAGCTGGTTGAAGGCAAAGGCGATGGCTTCGCCGGAGCAGTCATCCAGGTTGGCTTCTACTTTCCAGATAGGTTCCAAATCCACCTCCCGTTTGGCGGAGCCGAGTTCCCGCTCCTTCGGTTTGACGGTGGCCGGATGCTTTTCTGTATTCAAAGCGATTTCAAAGCTGGTTGGCGCGGAACCGCTGTCTGTTACGCTGTTATCCGGCGCGGCATCTAAATCTTCAATAAGCATTGCCCTGAGGATACTTGCTTTTTCATATTCCCGTTTGCCTGCGCCAATTCCGGTTTTAATAATACGGAAATGCTCCGGGAGTCTTCGGCCTGTGCCCAGCGCGGCAGCGATGGCAGCGCCTGTCGGTGTGACAAATTCTCCCTGGATATCCATAAGGTGCATCGGAAGCTGATAGGCCGATACAATGTTGGCAACAGCCGGAACCGGAATCGGCAGAATGCCGTGCTGGCAGCGGACTGTTCCCTGGCCCTCATACAGCTCGGAGACAATCACATCTTTTACGCCTAAAGCATCCAGGCAGACAGCCAGCGCTGCAATATCAACAATGGAATCCACCGCGCCGACTTCATGGAAGTGAACTTCATTCAATGGTTTATTGTGGGCTTTTGCCTCGGCCTCGGCAATAATCTGGAAAATTTTTAAAGCAGTGACTTTCGCCTGCCGGGTAAGGCCGCTGCTGTTGATAATGGCCTGAATACTCTCCAGATTCCGATGTACGTGTCCATGTTCATGGGAATGTCCATGCTCGTGGGAATGTTCATGTTCATGGGGATGTTCATGTTCATGATGATGCTCATGTTCATGGGGATGTTCATGTCCATGGGGATGCTCATGTTCGTGAGAGTGCTCATGGCGAGGATTTCCGTGGAGATATTCCATGTCATGATCATGGTTTGCATGGGCATCATCCAGAATGACATCAAAGTCGCAGGCATCGATGCCGGATTTATTTACCCGTGATATTTTTACTTTATAGCCGTCTAAATGGAGGCTGTCTAAAGCCTTTAAAAGGTGGTCGTGCTCAACGCCCAGGTCAATAAGAGAGGCAACGGCCATATCGCCGCTGATACCTGAGAAACATTCGAGATATAAAGTTTTATTTCGCATAATAATTACCCCTTTACTGCTAACTTGTTTTTTTCAGTGCATGGATAAATATTAACATAAAAACCGGAGGAGGGCAACTTAACAGCCAGTGAAGGTGGCTGCCAAAAATGTATTCAAAGATATTTGACATCGGACTGTATATCAGGATAAAATATTCGTAAGTGAGGCAATATTCCGGCGAAGGGAGCAGAAAAAATGGAAGATAAAAAAACAGTATATTCGTTTGAAGATTTTAAGCATATTATGGCACGGCTCAGGGCGGAGGACGGCTGCCCGTGGGACCGGGTGCAGACCCATCAAAGCCTGAGAGACGGGATGCTTGAGGAAGCCTATGAGGTTGTGGAGGGTATTGACGTTTATCAGGAGACCGGGGATGACAGTAATCTCTGCGAGGAACTGGGGGATGTGCTGATGCACATTGTTCTGCACGCCCGGATTGCCGAAGAAGAGGGAAGGTTTACGATGGATGATGTCATTCAAGGGATTTCAGAGAAAATGATTCATCGGCATCCCCATGTTTTCGGCACAGTGAAGGCAGATACGCCGGAGCAGGTTTTGGATAATTGGGAAGCTATCAAGCAGGAAGAGAAGCATGAGGAAACCCTTACCCAGGGGATGAGGCGGGTGGCAAAATCCCTTCCTGCGAATATACGCGCGGCGAAGGTTCAGAAAAAAGCGGCCAAAGTGGGATTTGATTTTGAAGATTACCGTCAGGCCGCCGGAAAAGTCACCGAAGAACTCCGGGAAGTGCTGGAGGCCGCTGAAAAAGGACAGCCGGAGGATGTTTTTGAAGAATTCGGAGATTTAATGTTTTCGGTTCTCAATTTGTCCCGCTTTTTAGACGTAAATGCTGAAAATGCCTTGACAAATGCAACGGAAAAGTTTATAAATAGATTTGAATATATTGAGGGAACTGCTGAAAAGCGTGGGTTGAGACTCAAACATATGACCATCGATGAGATGGATGAACTTTGGAATGAAGTTAAACATCTGAAAGATGTTGATGTTTAAAGAAAAGGAATTTTAAGGAGGAGTATTAAGAATGAACAAAACAGAATTAATTACAGCGATTGCAGAGCAGGCAGAATTATCCAAGAAAGACGCAGAAAAAGCATTAAAAGCTTTTGTAGATATTGTTGGTGAGGAACTCAAAAAAGGTGAGAAGGTTCAGATGGTTGGTTTCGGAACATTTGAAGTCAGCGAAAGACCTGCCAGAGAAGGAAGAAATCCTCAGACTGGCGAATCCATGACAATTGAAGCATCCAAAGCTCCAAAATTCAAAGCCGGCAAAGCTTTAAAAGACCTTGTAAACAACAAATAATCCGATGCGGTTAGATAAGTTTTTAAAGGTTTCCCGGTTAATTAAGCGCCGGACAGTGGCCAATGAAGCCTGTGACGCAGGGCGTGTATCTGTGAACGGCAAGGTGGCTAAGGCCGGAGTCGGAGTGAAAGCGGGGGACATCATCGAAATCAGTTTTGGAACGCGAAACGTAAAAGTTGAAGTGCTTAATGTCGCAGAGACGGTGCGTAAGGAAGAAGCGAAAGAACTGTTCAGGTATTTATAAGAATATTATGCAGAGCCTTTCCATATATTTAGATTAACTTAACGTAATCTGAGTATGTGGGGAGGCTTTTTTATGGATGAAAGGCTTGGGGGAAAAAATCATAAGCTGTCGCTGTTCAATCGAAGCAATGCACAGATGACAGGGGTGCTGGATGTCCTTTCCTTTGATACGAACGAGATTGTTATGGATACGGAAGAAGGGCTGTTAATGATTCGGGGTGAGGATTTGCATGTCAATCATCTGACCCTGGAGAAGGGCGAGGTGCATATTGACGGCCATGTGGACAGTCTGATTTATTCAAACAGTCAGAAGCTTCCCAAAAATCCTGAAAAGGGTTTTGGCCGACTGTTTCGTTAAGCAATGAGTGCGGAGGTTCAAAGCCAGTTTTATCTGTTTTTTCTGGCTGTTTTCTGGGGAATAGGCATGTGCCTGGTTTATGATGGATTTCGGATTCTAAGAGAACTGATCCGCCATTCACTATTCTGGATTAATGCAGAGGATATACTCTATTGGACAGCGATGACCATCCTGTTATTTTATCTTCTGTTCACATATAACCGGGGAGAGATTCGAAGCTTCACCATCGCCGGGCTGCTGGTTGGAAGTGTTTTTTATCTGAAAACGATAAGCCCTGTGTACAGGGCGATAATTTGTTGGATATTGAAGCCGTTTTTTCGGTTGTTTTCCGGGATTTTGTCTCTTTTAAGGAAATTCCGAAAGAATTCGGAGAATAACCATTGAAATATTTTGTGGAAACAGGTACAATGTAAAGCATGAATGGTAATACATTTACTATGAAAATTTCAGGTGGAGAGATATGGCGAATAAAACAGTAAGACGAAAAGTTCGGCGGCGTAATCACGGCGGCATGGCAGTTATCGCATGTGTTGTTCTTATATTATGCGTTGTGCTTATGTATAACAGTTTTAAACTGAAAGATAAATTAGATGGATATAGAACCTCTGTGGCTCAACTCCAGACACAGATTGAGGAGCAGACGGAATTGAAAGCTGCTCTGGAGAATAAAGAAACTTATATGAACTCGGATGAATATTATAAAGAGCTGGCGAGAGAAAAGCTTGGTTTAGCGGGGCCGGATGATATTATCTTTAAGAAGAGTCAGGATTAGCCGAACGGCAAATGTCGATGGATTGTGGGCAATAAGAATGTCCTTCCGACATAAGATGTTAATGTCTAAAGACAGGCACTTGTGGGAGGGATAAAAATGAAACGAGTCCATATTCGGCAATGGATGGTCATACTGCTGAGCGGTTTTTTACAGCAGCCGGTATCCGGGATGATGAATCCGTTCGGAATCGCCTATTTTGGCGCGGCGTACATGTGGCCGGAGCACCGCAGTCTGTTGCCGGTGATATCACTTATAGGTATGGCGGCGGGAATTCCGCAGAACATGCTGCTAAAATATTTGGGCATATTGATTGGCATTATGCTCATAACTTATATACTGGAATGGAAAAAGGCTTGGGTCAGCCAGCATGAGATGCTACTGATGTTGAGTCTTTTAATTTTATCTGCCGATATAGGCTATGGGCTGGCCCGGGAGGGAATTACCGTGGAAGCCGCCCTGCGCCAACTGAGATTTGGGGCGATAGAGGCGGTTTTTGGGGCGGTGGCCTTTGCCCTTTTTTATGGCATTATGAAAGTTTTTCTGAAAGAGACGGCCAGAGAAGCGCCGATGGCGGAGGAAGAAAACGAGGAAAATTTTGTCCGATGCAGATTGGGGGATATGGCGGCATCTTTTCGGAAGCTTTCGCATATGCTGACTAATGAGATTCCCCCAAAAGAAAGTTTATCGGAGGGCGAGGTGGCGCAGGCATTTTCAGAGGTGACAGAAAACATGTGCGCGTCCTGCGGCCGGCGGGAACATTGTTGGGAAAAAGAATATTATGATACATGCCATTCGGCCTATAATCTGCTTCATATATTTTCGGAACACGGGCAGGTGGAACGAAAACAGGTGCCGGCCAGCTTTCGGCGCCGATGTATAAATATTGACGGTTTTCTGAAAGAAACAAACCGGGTTATGCAGATGGCAAATATGAATCTGAGATGGCAGAATCGAATCAATGAAAATCGCCTGGCCTTTGCCGGTCAGATGGGTGAGATTGCAGAGATTATGGACGACCTTTCCCTGGAGTTGTCTGAAAGAAAGGAAAATTCAAAAAAACTTTCCGATGTACTTGTGCATAAGCTGGAAAAAAAGCGGCTGAAGATAAAAAAGATTTCGGTGACTGATGAGGGAAGCCATGGACGGCGGCAAAAAATCTATATGCTGGCCAGAGTCCGCCGGGGACGCTGCATGACGGTCAAAGAGCTGGCGGAGATTGTCAGCGAGACGGCGGGACAGCGGTTTATACCGGAGAAGGACAGCCCCGGAGTGGTGAGCCGGAAATTCAGCGTATACGAACTGGTGGAGGATACCCGCTATCGGATTATACAGGGTATAGCCCGGCGGCCAAAGGAGGGCGAACCGGTCAACGGGGACAGTTATGCTTTCATATATCTGGATTCGGGACAGGTTCTCATGTCCCTGTCCGATGGCATGGGCAGCGGTGAAAAGGCAAAGGCGGAAAGTGAATTAATGATAAATCTCCTGGAACAGATGGTGGATACGGGATTTGCAAGGCGCTCGGCGCTGAGGATGATTAATTCCGTGATGATGTTTCACGGGGACAGGCAGTTGTTTTCTTCGATGGATTTGAGTGTAATAGACCTTTACAGCGGGATTTGTGAGTTTATAAAGGTTGGCGCCTCCTCCACATTTATAAAGCGGGGAGAAAAGGTGGAATGTGTGACATCGGGTTCGCTTCCGATGGGCGTATTCCCGGAGATGGATTGTGAAGGTCTCAGCAGAAATTTATTTGACGGCGATGTTATTGTTATGGTGACCGATGGTGTGATTAACCGTTTCAGCCATGGAAATGATACGGTATGCGATTTGCTGTCGGAGATGGATCTGACGAATCCAAATGCAATGGCATCGGAGATTTTGAATGAAGCCCTGGACCAGCCGGGGGAAGTGCAGCAGGACGATATGACGGTTCTTGTTTGTACGATTTGTAAGAAGTCGGCGGCTGTGTTATGATGCGTTTATTGATTGGATATAGAAAAGGAGCGTTGGGAATGAATAATCTGGTTCAGAAAGTCAGTGAATATATGCAGGAACATCATATGGTGGAAGAGGGACAGAAGATTGTTGTCGGTGTTTCCGGGGGTGCGGATTCCATGGGACTGCTTACGGCGCTGTCCGAGCTGGCTGAATATTTTCACTTATCCCTTGTTGTTGTCCATGTGAATCACGGTGTTCGCGGACAGGCTGCCGATGGGGACCAGTCCTATGTGGAAAACGTCTGCAGGGAAAAAGAAATTCCGTGCTATAGTTTTCATGTGGATTTGAAGCGGTTCGCCCGGAAAGAGGGAATGTCCCAGGAGGAAGCGGGACGCTATTACCGCTATCAATGCTTCGAAAAAGTCCGCAAAGAAGTCGGGGCACAGCGGATTGCTGTGGCTCATCAGCGGGAGGATACCTGTGAAACAGTACTGTTTAATCTGTTCCGGGGAACCGGCCTCAAAGGGCTGACGGGAATTCCGCCGGTGCGGGATGTGATTATAAGGCCATTGCTGTGCGTCAGCCGGGGAGAAATTGAGAAATACCTTCAGGAAAAGGGAATATCCTGGCGGACGGATGAAACAAATCTGACGGATGCCTACACAAGGAATAAAATACGGAATCATGTCTTGCCGTATATTGAGGAGAATATAAATCCCGGGGCGGGGCAGCATATACAGGAAATGGCCGGACTTTTGAAAGATATATCCGATTATATTGACCGTCAGGGCAGCCAGGGATTCGATACCTGCGTGACTGTGGGGAAAGATTCCTCCTGTGCCATACACAGCGATACCTTCCGACAACTGGATGTGGTCATACAGAGGGAGATTATCCGGCGCGCCATTGGCGTCGCTGCGGGGAAGCTAAAAGATGTGGAGCGGGAGCATGTGGAAATGATACGCGGGCTTTTGGATAAGCCTGTGGGGCGGAGATGCCATCTGCCCTATCAAATCCAGGCAGTCCGCACCTATGAAGGCATTTCCATAAAAAGGGAAACAGCCGGAGAGGCGAGGCGGCCGGAGAGCATTTGCATCGATGTGAAAGCGCCGGGCAGTTATACGCTTCCCGGGCCGGGGGTAGTGATAGAGCTGACAGTAAAAGAGGTATTTAAAAATGAAGAAATTCCCATAAATCGGTATACGAAATGGTTTGATTATGATAAAATAAAAAATGGTCTGGCGGTGAGAACCCGGGAAAATGGGGACTTCATCACATTGGATGGACAGGGGCACCGAAAGCTTCTGAAACGGTGGATGATTGATGAAAAAATTCCGAGGGAGGAGCGGGAACAGATGCTGCTGCTCGCTGACGGGAGTCATGTTCTCTGGATAATGGGACACCGAATCAGTGATAACTATAAAGTGACCAACGCAACAAAGCGGATACTGGTTGCAGAGATAAAAGGAGAAAAGAGCAATGGAAGACAATATCAAAGTATTGTTAACGGAGGGAGAAGTCGATACCCGGATTCAAGAACTGGGTGAGCAGATTAGTGAGGATTATGCCGGAGAAAACGTACATTTAATTTGCGTACTGAAGGGCGGCGTATTTTTCATGTGTGAACTGGCAAAACGTATTTCCGTACCGGTATCTATGGACTTCCTTTCTGTGTCAAGTTATGGAAGCGGAACGGTTTCATCCGGTGCGGTAAAGATTATTAAGGATTTGGACGAGCCGCTGGAAGGCAAAAATGTATTAATCGTGGAAGATATTATCGACTCGGGAAATACGCTCCACTATCTGGTGGAAATTTTATATAAGAGACAGCCGAAAAACATTCGTATCTGTACACTTCTTGACAAACCGGAACGCCGTGTGGCAGATGTCCATGTGGACTATACCGGCTTCGTGATTCCAGACGAATTTGTTGTAGGTTATGGTCTGGATTATGATCAGAAATACCGTAATCTGCCTTTTATCGGATCTGTCGTATTTGATGAATAGGAGGTTGTCAGTTGAATAGAAAAAGAGGATTGGGAATCTGGCCGATCGTTTTGCTTGTGGTTGTTCTGGCTGTCGTTTTTTACGGCGATTTGCTGTTGGACACGGCCGGAAATTATACGTATCCGCAATTTCTGCAGGACGTTGAAAACCGGTCGGATGACATTGAGAGAATTGCGATTATTCCGAATGGCGAAGTGCCGACGGGCTCGGTGGAGATTGCATGGAAGGATGGCGGTGCAACCCGGTGTTATGTCACTGATGTTGATGAAGTAAAGGCCATATTATTGGAACATGATTTGGATAACTGGTTTGTGACCGATGCAAAGCGTGATAACTGGCTTGAGAAAAATGCGGCGCCCCTTGGATTAGGCATTGTATTTCTTGTGTTTTTGTTCTCATTTATCAACAGCCAGCAGGGCGGTTCAAATTCAAAGATGATGAATTTTGGAAAGAGCCGTGCCAAAATGTCGGATGAGACGGCCAAGGAGACGACCTTTAAAAAGGTTGCCGGATTGAAAGAGGAAAAGGAAGAGCTTCAGGAAGTTGTGGATTTCCTTAAAAATCCGAAACGTTACACCGAATTGGGCGCGCGTATTCCGAAGGGAGTTATTCTTGTAGGCCCTCCGGGAACAGGTAAGACGCTGCTGGCAAAAGCGGTGGCCGGAGAGGCGGGTGTTCCGTTTTTCAGTATTTCCGGTTCCGACTTTGTGGAAATGTTTGTCGGCGTGGGTGCTTCCCGTGTCCGTGATTTATTTGAGGATGCCAAGAAGCATGCACCATGTATTGTTTTTATTGATGAGATTGATGCGGTAGCCCGGCGCCGCGGTACGGGCATGGGCGGCGGCCATGATGAGAGAGAGCAGACCTTAAATCAGCTTCTTGTGGAGATGGATGGTTTTGGGGTCAACCAGGGAATCATCGTTATGGCGGCAACAAACCGTGTAGATATTTTGGACCCGGCGATTTTGCGTCCGGGACGGTTCGACAGAAAAGTCGGAATTGGCCGGCCGGATGTGGGCGGCCGCCGGGAGATTCTGGAGGTTCATACGAAAGGGAAGCCTCTGGGAGATGACGTGGATTTGGACCAGATTGCCCAGACAACGGCCGGATTTACCGGCGCTGATTTGGAAAATCTTATGAACGAGGCCGCCATTATGGCTGCAAAAGAGCGGCGGGCATATATTGTTCAGTCAGATATCCAGAGGGCATTTGTTAAGGTTGGCATCGGAGCCGAGAAAAAGAGCCGTATTATTTCCGATAAGGAAAAACGGATTACAGCTTACCATGAGGCCGGACATGCCATTTTATTCCATGTGCTTCCGGATGTGGGACCGGTATATTCCGTATCCATCATTCCGACAGGCGTTGGCGCTGCCGGTTATACGATGCCGCTGCCGGAAAAGGATGAAATGTTTTATACAAAGGGTCGTATGATTCAGGATATCACAGTTGCCCTTGGCGGACGCGTGGCTGAGGAACTGATTTTTGATGATATTACGACCGGGGCAGCTCAGGATATTAAGTCGGCAACCCGTACTGCACGGGCAATGGTTACCCAGTATGGCATGTCGGATGAGGTCGGCCTCATCAATTATGGCGGAGATGACGACGAGGTATTTATCGGACGGGATTTAGCCCATACAAAATCTTATGGCGAGGGCATTGCCACGGTGATTGACCAGGAGGTTAAGCGCATTGTGGATGAATGTCATGAACAGGCCAGAAAGATTATTGACGAAAACAGGGATGTTCTTGAAAAATGTGCCCAGCTGCTTCTTGAGAAAGAAAAGATTGGAAGGGAAGAGTTTGAAGCGCTTTTTGAAGTGAAAGAGGCGAATTATACAAAATAATAGCTATTTTCGCTTCTAAAGTGAATAAAATGACGATAAGGTGTCAAAAACTCTTGCAAATTGCATAAAAACACATTTGAAAAAAATTCATGTTTGTTAACATTTATTTGACGCGTAACGCTATAATAAAGAGCGTAAACCCCCCCAATACATTATATAGTTTTTTGTTACACCCCATAAGAAACAAAAAATACCTTCTCCGAAAAAGGGCAGCAGAACGACAGGCTGTCCTTTTTTCATGCCCTTTTGTATGAAGCTTGACGAGATTTTAACTTGCGTTTATTATATATATGTAAAAAGTAATGAATGGAGAAGGCGCCATGTTTTTTGGGATGAATGAAGTGGATTGCAGTCAGGCGGAAAAAAGATATTTTTATTTAAAACATGTGAGACCGGTTATTTTAAAAGACGCCTTATTTGCCGATGGGACTGCAGATTATGTACAGATAATGAATGAAAAGGTGCGGCTGCGTTTCAGGACAGGGAAAAATAACGTGGGCACGGTTTTTTTGCGGATGGGCATGGCCAGACTGGCGATGCGGAAAGTGGAGTCATCGGGGCTTTTTGATTATTATCAGATTGAAATTCCCTGCCCGGAGGAGAGTATGCCTTACTGCTTCGAGATAGTTTCGGGCAAAATGGTTTTATATTACAATAAAAGCGGTGTCCAGAGTGAACATCAGGCCTATTATGATTTTAAATTTATTCCGGATTTTCAAACGCCGGACTGGGCAAAGGGCGCGGTTTTTTATCAGATTTTTGTGGACCGGTTCTATAATGGCGATTTGACCAATGATGTGGAAGACAGGGAGTATATTTATATCCAGAAATATACAAGAAAGATTCAGGACTGGAACAGTCTGCCGGAAGCGTATGATGTTTCCCGTTTTTACGGCGGTGATCTGCAGGGCGTTATGGATAAGCTGGATTATTTACAGGGATTGGGCGTCGACGTTATCTATCTGAATCCGATTTTTGTTTCCCCGTCCAATCACAAATATGACATTCAGGATTATGATTATATAGACCCTCACTATGGAAAGATAGTCTATGACATCGGCGATTGTCTGAATGAGGGAGATATGAATAATGCTGAGGCGACGAGGTATATTGCCAGAGTGACCGATAAGGCCAATCTTGAGGCAAGCAACGCGCTGTTTGCACGGTTGGTTCAGGAGATTCACCGCCGGGGCATGCGGATTATTCTGGATGGCGTGTTTAACCATTGCGGTTCATTTAATAAATGGATGGACAGAGAATGTATTTACGATAAAAATCCGGATTATGATAAAGGAGCCTATGTCAGCGCAGACAGCCCGTATCGGAATTTCTTTTCCTTCCACAGCGAAAACTGGCCGAATAATGCGGATTATGACGGTTGGTGGGGGCATGAGACGCTGCCAAAATTAAATTATGAAGGCTCAAAAGAGCTTTATGAATATATTCTCGGTGTGGCCCGAAAATGGCTGTCGCCGCCTTATAATATCGACGGCTGGCGTTTGGACGTGGCTGCGGATTTGGGACTGTCGCCGGAATTTAACCATCATTTCTGGAAGGATTTCCGGAAGGCCGTGAAAGAGGTTAATCCGGATGCCCTCATTTTGGCGGAGCATTATGGGGACCCGTCCTCCTGGCTTCAGGGTGATGAATGGGATACGGTGATGAACTATGATGCCTTTATGGAGCCGGTGACATGGATGCTGACCGGAGTTGAAAAGCACAGCGATGATTACCGCCCGGATTTGTACGGCAATGCGGACGCATTTCAGAATGCTATGAATTATCATATGAGCGCATTTCACAGTGAATCCCTGTATGTGGCGATGAATGAACTGTCAAATCACGATCATTCTCGGTTTTTGACCCGCACCAATCACCGGGTAGGGCGGATTGGAACTGTGGGAACGGCGGCGGCCAGCGAAAATATCAATTATGGTATATTCCGGGAAGCAGTGCTTCTGCAGATGACATGGCCGGGGGCGCCGACGATTTATTATGGCGATGAGGCCGGACTGTGCGGATGGACGGACCCGGATAACCGCCGGACCTATCCGTGGGGAGCGGAGAATAAAGGATTGATTGATTTTCATCGGGATTTGATTCGGATCCACAGAGAAAATCAGGTTTTAAAGACCGGTTCTTACCGGTTTCTTGCCGGCGGTTATCAATGGCTGGTATTCGGCCGGTTCAGCCGGAATGAGCAAATGGTGACTATTTTAAATAATGATGAGCAGGACAAAGAGATTCGGGTCCCGGTATGGATTTTGGGTGTGAGAAGTGATGCTCAGATGGTGACTTTGATGCGGACCAATGAATCCGGATATTACACAAATGCGATGACTTATCCGGTTCAGCGCGGTTATGTCTGCGTTTCTATGGAAAGGCACAGCGGATTGCTTCTCGAAGCAAAAAATAGGGCCAGGCGCTAAAAAAATACTTGCATTTTAGGGAGACATATGTTAAATTAATATACTGTCAGGAGAATTGTGGATGGATTCCCGAGTGGCCAAAGGGGGCAGACTGTAAATCTGTTGTCGAC
>URND01000086.1 GCA_900549105.1 uncultured Eubacteriales bacterium | reverse complement strand
AATCGACTGACCTTTCTTTTTTACCCAACAATATCTTTAATTAAGGGAGACGGGAAGTTCATATCCGGATATCGCCCTTTTGGCTCCGATTGCCCGATTGCTTGGCATTACGACGGATATGCTGCTTTCTTATAAAGAAGAGTTGAGCGATAAAGAAATTAATCTGTTGCTTGAAACAGCCATTCAGAAAATAAAATCCGGGGGATATGCTGAGGGCTATTTGTGGGCGGAAAAGAAAATGAAGGAATATCCCAATTGCGGGAAGTTTATTCTTATGATGGCCCAGACTTTGGACAATTACCGGTATGTTGTCCGGGTTGAGGAACCGGAGCAGTATGACGGGAAGATATATGACATTTATATGCGGTTCCTGGACAGCAGCAATGATTCCTTTTCCCAGACAGCGGCGATGTGCCTGTTCTATTTCTCTATGCAGCGGCAAAACTATGATGTGGCCCAGAAATGTATCGATAAAATTCCGGAGAAATCCGTGAATCCGAAGCAAATGCAGGCCATGCTTTTTCAGGCCCGGGGAGAACGGGAAAAAGCTTATAAATGTTTTGAAGAGCTGGCCTATTTGGGCTATGTGGATGTCAGTATGGGGCTGAACGGTATTCAGGGATTGTCAAGAGCAGATGGCAATCCGGAAAAAGCGGAGCGCATGGAGCAAAAGCTGAAAGCCCTGATGGAGATTATGGAAATCGGCGTTTATATTGATACATCGGGTATGAAAGAAGCCATTGATACGAAGGATAAAGAGGTTATTTTTGACGTTTTATCGAAGCTGGTGTTTAATATAAAAAACAAATATTTTCTGGAGAAATCCGAATTATATTCCCATATGTCTTTCTCTGAAAGAGGCCCTGAGAATGTGGGACTGATGCTTCAAAAAAGCTTTGATGAGGATGAAGAACTGGATTTTATCAAAGAAGATATACGATATAAAGAGCTGATGGAGGAATTAAAATCCATCAAAGGAAAAGCCTGAGCATGCACTTTATCAAGAACTTCCGATATATTAAATATAGAAATATATCGGGAGTGGATGATAATGGAAGAAAAATCGAAACCTTTAATGAATTCCTGTGATTTTATGGGTGTAAAGCCTATTATGATGGATTTGCCCTATCCGCCGATTCAGGTGAAGGAGAAGAATCCGGTTTATGCGAACCTGCTCAGTATTGACTGCTGCGGCGCCGTGTCAGAAATGACGGCGATTACCCAGTATATCAACAATGAGAACCGGCTGTCCTGCGAAAAATGCCCTGTGGCCCGGACAATTCTGGGAATTGCCATCGCAGAGATGATTCATCTTCAGAAGCTGTCCGAACTGATTTTTCTGTTGGGAGGTCCCATTGATTTTGTGGCGAAATATCAGGATGGCAGGAAACGAATGTGGTCGCCGGAATATTTGTCAATTCCGGAAAATATGGAGCGGATGCTGACGGCGGATATTAAAGCCGAAAAAGCCGCGATTCATCAGTATCGGATGCACATGAAGATGATAAATGACCCTTATATTCATGGGGTGCTGGCAAGGATTATTAAAGATGAAGAATATCATATCATGCTTCTTCGCACCTTTTTATGAGAGCAGCGGACATTTGGCCGGCGGCTTTTAAAATCTCTCACATTTGTGCATGAAAAGAGAGGAAAATCACAGAGGCTTTATCTATAATGATAGTCACAGGGGGGACAAATTTATGGAGTGGATTGAAAGATTAAATGAAACGATTAATTACATTGAGGAGCATTTGACGGATGAAATTGACTATGAAGAACTTGCAAAAATAGCCGGCTGTTCGACCTATCATTTTCAGAGAATGTTTGCGTATATGGCGGATGTTTCATTGTCCGAATATATCCGGCGGCGGAAATTATCTATGGCTGCGGTTGATTTGCAGGGGAACGATGCGAAGATTATCGATATCGCTTTAAAATATGGTTATAATTCGCCGACGGCTTTTACCCGGGCCTTTCAGACAATCCATGGAGTTGCTCCATCCCTTGTGCGGAGTGAGGGGATTTCTGTGAAATCTTTCCCTCCGTTGAAGTTTAAGCTTACTGTGAAGGGAGTCGAAGAAATGAATTATCGAATTGAGAAGAAGGATACATTTCGGGTTATCGGCATATCAAAGCCGTTGTACAAGGAGATTGAAAAGAACTTTGCCATTGTTCCGAAAATGTGGCAGGATGCAGCTGTGGATGGAACGATTAACAGGCTGGCCGGGATGATGGATATGCCGCTCAAAGGTATTTTGGGTGTGTGCGGTTTCAATGCGGATGAAAGTATGAAATATATTATTGGTGTTGCAAGCTCTATGGCCGCGGCGGATGGCTTGGAGGAATATGAGGTTCCGGCATTTACGTGGGCTGTTTTCCCTGGTGAAGGCGTTTGCCCGCAGGCTATACAGAAGTTGGAACAGCGGATTGTCACCGAATGGCTGCCAACCTCCGGCTATGAGTATGACAACGGGCCGGATGTTGAGTTGTATATCAGCCCGGATCCTCAGAATGCAAAGTTTGAAGTGTGGATTCCGGTGGTGAAAAAACAGTAAAAACAGAAAAATAGGATAAGTGGGGCCGATACATCTGGGGTTTAATTCATCATAGATGTGACGGTCCCGTTTTTCTTGTATCATAAAAGTGATTTTTGACAGGTGACAAGGGCTGAATGAAATGGTATAATCTAATGACATGGCAAAGACAGAGAAACTTGGATTTCTGAGGAAGAAATACATTGAGAAAGGCGGAAAAAGATATGCAGTCAATAATTATCGGAATTCTTGTAATCGGAGTACCTATGATCGCTTACTGTGTGGGGACGGTAATGAGAGATGGAATGTACGCTAAAGAAGCCGGTGCGAATGAGAACGTTCCAAAGGAGAAAAAAGCTATTCCTGTGACAAAGGATACGAAGATGGGAGAGATTCTCGCGATGGATAAGGGCATGGGAGATTTTTTGATGCAGGCCGGTCTTCATTGCGTGACCTGTGCCTCATCGACGGCAGAATCACTGGAGGTTGCCTGTACAGTGCATGGCCTCAACGTGGATAAAATGCTGGATTCAATCAATGCCTATCTGGCGGAAGAATAGCGGGTGGATTCTGGCGGAGGCCCTTGTGAGGGCCGGTTACCGGGTGATTGATGTGGAAGATATTTTTTCTGAGTAAGAAATATTAAGAAAATCGTAATATTTAGGGATGTAAAACCACTTGCGAAAATCCCTGCAAAATGATATATTAATAGTAAGCAAAAAAGGGAGTAGCTGAACACCCGAAAGGGTGGGTTTGAAATCGTCAACCGATACTTAACTGTATCCGTATCAAATGAGATAGCAAGACTTTTATTGTGGCAGACGTCATGATAAGAGTCTTTTTTTATCAGATAGACGAAAATAGAGAGACGGACTGCCGCAGGAGCTTGCGCAGAAAGTGAGGAGTAAAATGAGTAACGAATTAATGAATCAGGAAATCAGGGAAGCAATTGAAGCCGGTGAAATAGCCCTTATAAGTCTCAGGGAAGCACAGGCCCATCTAAACAGTGCGAGAAACTGGGGTATTTTCGATATGTTTGGCGGAGGATTTTTCTCAAGTATGATTAAACGTTCCAAAATGGACGACGCCGGTTATTGCATGGAAAGAGCGAAGCAGGATTTAGCAAGACTTCAAAAAGAACTTCGGGATATTCATGTTCCGATGGATTTAAAACTTGAAGTCAGCGAATTCCTTTCCTTTGCGGATATCTTTTTTGATAACCTGCTGGTGGATTATATGGTGCAGAATAAAATTGCCGAGGCGAGAGCCCAGATTGACGACGCTGTTTTTCGTGTTGAGAGTATATTAATGGATTTGAGAAATCTGCAAAATAATCCGTGGTAACAGGGGCAGTCTGTGACAATATAAGAAAGGTGGTCATTTCATGGGATGTTTAGGTAATATTTTATGGTTCTTTTGCGGCGGCGCCATTTCCGGTTTGAGCTGGTGTCTGGCCGGATGCCTGTGGTGTATAACGATTATCGGTATACCGGTTGGCATGCAGTGTTTTAAATTTGCATCGCTCAGTTTCTTTCCTTTCGGAAAAGAAGTCAGATATGGCGGCGGCGCAGGGTCATTTCTTTTAAATGTTGTCTGGCTGATTGTCTCCGGGCTGCCGCTGGCTTTGGAACACGCCGTGTTTGGCGCGGTACTTTGCGCGACAATTATCGGGATTCCATTTGGGCTGCAGCATTTTAAGCTGGCAAAACTGGCGCTGATGCCTTTTGGAAGTGAGGTTTACTAAAATATATTTTTGAAAAGAGTGGATAAAATCATGAAAACGGGAATGGTATTGGAGGGCGGCGCCATGCGGGGCATGTACACCGCCGGAGTATTGGATGTTATGATGGAGAATCAGGTGGAAGTGGACGGCGTTGTCGGCGTATCCGCCGGGGCTGTTTTTGGCTGCAATTATAAGTCAAAACAGATTGGAAGGGTTATCCGCTATAATACAAAATACTGTTCGGATGAACGCTATGTCAGCCTGAAGTCGCTGATTAAAACGGGGGACTTATATGGGGCGGAGTTTTGTTATAATGAGCTTCCAAATCATTTGGACCCTTTTGATGTAAAAAACTATCAGGAAAATCCGGTAGATTTTTATGTGACCTGCACGGATGTACATACAGGCCGGCCGGTGTATCATTTATGCAGCCGGGGAGATGCAGAGGATATTCAGTGGATGCGGGCTTCGGCTTCCATGCCGCTGGTATCCCGGGTGGTGTCTGTTGGCGGCTATGACTTGCTGGACGGCGGTATTTCGGATTCGATTCCCATTCGATGGTTTTACAAACAGGGCTATGATAAAATTATTGTCATTTTAACTCAGCCGGACGGCTATAGGAAAAAACCAAGTCGTATCCTTCCGATATTTCGATTATTTATGAGAAAATATCCGGCGATTGCAGAGGCTATGGAACGTCGGCATCGGAATTACAACGGCTCTCTGAGGGCGGTAAAGAAGTTGGAAGAGAGGGGAAAGGTATTTTTGGTGCAGCCGAGTGAGACAATCACCATCGGTCGGACGGAGAAGGATGCCGGGAAACTGAGGGAAGTGTATGAACTGGGGCGGCGGGATGCTATGGCCCGCCTTCAGGAAATGAAAGAATTTCTGGCGATTGATGGCTTAAAATAAAAATCCTGTATTTCCAATATCCTGCTTTGTGTGATATACTGTGAAGAGATTTAAACAAGGGAGGAAAATTAATGGAAAGCAGAAGAATTATTCAGGTGGAAGAAAAGGTACCTTTTAATTTATTGATTCCGCTGAGTATACAGCATATGTTCGCCATGTTTGGGGCTTCTGTGCTTGTACCGTTTTTATTTGGAATCAGTCCGGCCATCGTGCTGTTTATGAATGGTGTGGGGACGCTGCTGTTTATTGCGATTACGAAGGGAAAGGCGCCGGCTTATCTGGGTTCAAGCTTTGCTTTCCTTGCGCCGGCAGGAATTGTTATCAGTAAGATGGGCTACCAGTATGCACTGGGCGGTTTTGTGGTTGTCGGTTTCTGCGGCTGTGTGCTGGCGCTGATTATTTATAAATTCGGTTCGGATTGGATTGACATTGTGCTGCCGCCGGCGGCTATGGGGCCGGTTGTGGCATTGATAGGTCTTGAACTTTCCGGAAATGCTGCGAGCAATGCGGGACTTTTGGATGAGGTGATTGTCCCTGCAAATGTTATCGTATTTTTAGTAACTTTAGGTGTTGCCGTGTTTGGAAATATTGTGTTCCGCGGATTTTTGTCAGTCATACCGATTTTGATCGCGGTCATTGCCGGGTATGTGGCGGCGCTGGCCTGCGGTATCGTTGATTTTGCGGAGATTGCCGCGGCGCCTTGGTTTGCGATTCCGAATTTTCAGACACCGAAATTCAGTGCGGAGGCAATTATCACCATATTGCCGGTATTATTGGTTATCGCGTCGGAGCATATCGGCCATCAGGTTGTTACAAGTAAGATTGTCGGCCGGGATTTATTAAAAGACCCGGGGCTTCACCGTTCACTGCTTGGAGATAACCTGTCAACCATGATTTCCGGTTTGATCGGTTCAGTGCCAACGACAACTTACGGTGAAAATATCGGCGTCATGGCGGTGACAAAGGTGTACAGTGTTCAGGTTATCGCCGGAGCAGCCATTTTATCCATTGTCTGTTCCTTTGTGGGCAAGCTTTCCATGCTGATTCAGACAATCCCGGGCCCGGTTATCGGCGGTATTTCATTTTTGCTCTATGGAATGATTGGTGCTTCCGGTATCCGTATTCTGGTGGATTCCAAGGTGGATTACGGCCGCTCAAGGAATCTGACGCTGACATCGGTTGTTTTTGTGACGGGGCTTTCAGGAATTGCGGTAAAATTCGGCAATATCCAGTTGACCGGAATGGTGCTGGCCTGCATCGTAGCTATGGCGCTCAGCCTTATATTTTATATACTTGATAAATTAAATCTGACAAATGACAGAGATGAACAATAGATAGGAGCTGACGGGCCGCTGCGCTGATTTCATTTAGTGCGGCGGCTTGTTTATTTCTGAAAAAAGTTTGCAAAAAAAAATTTCTTCTTGACTTTGACGCAGCGTCAAGGGATATGCTGAATTTACACCAAGGGAGGCGGGAAAATGGTTTACAGTATCAGAGAATTATCGGAACTGGCCGGAGTGAGTGCACGCACTCTGCGCTATTATGATGCCATTGGGCTTTTGAAGCCCTTATATGTGAATGAGGCCGGATATCGGTTTTATGGAGAATCCGAAGTGGATGCTTCGAATCAGAAGATGTTGAATATGTCCGAAGAAGAATGGAAGCATTTTAAAGGTCTGGAGGAAGAGATAAAAAATGCTCTGAAAAAGGGCGTGGGGGAAGATATTTCTGCGGACAGCGCCGAGGCGGCAAATATTGTGAAACTCCATAAAGAGTGGCTTTGTATGACGTTGAAGCAGTATTCACCGGAAATCCATAAGGGGATTGCCTCGATGTATACGGCGGATGAGCGGTTTAAAGCATACTATGATGCCGAGGTACCCGGCTGTGCCGCCCTGCTTGTCAGCGCTGTCAATCAGTGGTGCGATAGATTGTGATGCATTTGGAGGGCAGGCAGCCATAAAAATGTTGTGCAAAGTTTTTATGTGGTGTATAATAAAGACAGTGATATTTCTTCAGGGCAGGGTGAAAGTCCCTACCGGCGGTAAGTCCGCGAGCCGTAAGGCATGATTCGGTGCGATTCCGAAACCGACAGTACAGTCTGGATGAGAGAAGAAAGTAAATATTGTATTTATTTTTGATGTTGTAAAGCTCTGAGTATGGATATATTCAGGGCTTTTTTGTTTGCGAAAAAGCAGCGCTTGATAACGGAAGGGAGCAGGGGTTTATGGAAAAATATTATGTGGGATTTGATGCGGGCACGCAGAGTGTCAAAGTTGTGATTTGCAATGAGGCGATGGAATGTGTGGCTTCGGCCAGCAAGCCGACGACGCTGTTTTATCCGAATCCGGGATGGGTAGAAATGGGTGTGGATGAATATTTGCGAATAACGAAAGAATGTATGAGAGAATGTTCGGAACAGATGGGGGCGAAGGGGCTTGATGTCAATGGTATTCAGTCTATTATGGGCGACGGGATTATCTGCGGTATTGCCGGAGTGGACAGTGCGGGCAATGCAATCACACCTTATATAAATTATCTGGATTCCAGAACAGCAAAGGATGTTCAGAAGATAAATGCCATGGATTTGGATATTTGGGGGCGTGAGACCGGAAATGCGGAAGCAAACTGCATGTTTCCGGCCATGTTTGCCCGGTGGTTCCTTAAAAACAGCAAAGCTTTTCAGGAAAAGGGCGCCAAATTTATTCACAATGCGCCTTATATTCTGGCCCATCTGGCAGGGCTTTCCGCAGATGAAATGTTTATCGACTGGGGCGCCATGTCGGGCTGGGGGCTTGGATATAATGTTTATACAAAGGAGTGGTCAAAGGAGCAGTTGGAGCTTCTGGATTTGGATATCAAATATATGCCGAAAATTGTCCGGCCATGGGATATTATCGGTCGTCTGACTGAAGAATCCGCAGAGGAAACCGGGCTCCCGGCGGGAATTCCAATCTGCGCCGGGGCCGGGGATACGATGCAGTCTATGATTGGCAGCGGGATTTTGGAGGCAGGGCATGCTGTGGACGTGGCCGGAACCTGTTCCATGTTTTGTGTGTCTACCGGCGGCATTGTGCCGGAATTGAGCCGGAAGGGCAGCGGACTCATTTTTAACAGCGGTTCTTTGCCGGGCACCTATTTTTATTGGGGATTTATCCGTACCGGCGGTCTGGCCCTGCGGTGGTATAAAGATAATATTTGCAAAAAAGAAGAAGATGGTGATTATTATCAGGAATTGAGCGCCGGGGCCGGGAAAATTCCTGTCGGCGCAAACGGCGTGTTGTTTTTGCCTTATCTGACAGGGGGAATGGGCGAGAGCGCCAATGCCTGCGGCTGTTTTTTAAATATGACTCTGGATACGAATCAGGAGGTACTTTGGCGGGCGGTTTTGGAAGCGATTGGCTATGATTATATGGAAATTACAGATATTTACAGAGGTGCGGGAGTGGATTTGAGCCGCATTGCGATTACTGAGGGCGGCAGCAGAGATGATTTGTGGAATCAAATGAAATCGGATATGCTGGACAGCAAGGTCATTACCTTCAAAAATGCCGGAGGCGCAGTGGCGATTAACTGTATGTTCGGCGCCTATGCGGTTGGAGATATTTCGGAGATTAAGGAGCGTTTGGAAGGTTATCTGGAAATTAAAAAGACCTATTATCCGGAAAAAGAGAATACGGAAAAATATCGGGAGTTATATCAGGTTCAAAAACAACTTCTCAAACAGAATATGGGGCCGGTATTTGACCTGTTGGAGAAAATCCGTGTGCAGAACCCACTATCGGAAAATTAATTCCTGTGGTAGAATAGGAATGGCGAAGTGGATTAGGACGCAATATTGACGGAGGTATAGACATTATGAATCGTAAAAAAGAAATCTGTTCCTGCTATCATGTGACAAAAGGTGATATTGCAGATGCTGTGGCTGACGGGGCAGCCTGCTTTAAAGATATAAAAAAGGCAACAAAGGCGGGAAAAGCCTGTGGAAAATGTAAGAAAAAAGTTAAAAAACTGATGAAAAAATTACTTGCGGATTAAAGAGAGGTAAATAAAAATGAGTGGACTTAAAGAAAAGACATTAATACAATTGCAGAAGCAGGATGTTGTTTATGTGCTTTACTCTAAATGTACCCGCATGCCTTTTGTGCTGTGCGATTCGGAAAGTTATGATGATGAAATTTTTGTCTTCTATAATAAAGAGGATGCGGAACAGGAGGCGGAGCATCTTACGGCTTCGGGAAATCCGGCGCAGGTGATAAAGATTGAAAGAAAAAGTTTCCTGGCTTTTTATGCAAGCCTCTATCTGTTGGGCGTTAACTGTCTGGTCGTCAATAAAGGGACGGATATTCAAATTGCTTTTCAGTTGAACGAGCTGGTTCGGCGGGCGGAGAATCAGAAGCTTCCGGAGGGGATGGTTAAGGTTGAAAACCGGGAGTTTCACTTGACAGCGCTTTATTTTATGCAGGAATTACGCAGTAAACCACAAAATAGGCTGACAGAGGAGCTTGAGGAACTTCAGGAGGAATTGCTGGCCCATTATAATGAGGGTTCGTTTATCATTGCGGTTCGTGAGGATAAGGGCATTGTCATTTTAAAACAGAAGGATGGGAAAACCATGCTGCCGATTTTTACGGATGCCCAGGAATTTCAGAAGTTCCAGGTAATGAATCAGAATTCGAAATTTGGCACGGCGGTGGTAACACCGGAGAAGATTTCGCGTCTTTTGCCAAAGGATGCGGCAGGGATTATCGTGAATCCGATTGGGGTCAACCTTCCGTTAAAAATCGGACGGAGGATGCAGGCCTGATATTTTCATTGGCGAGGGGTATAGTTTAAATGATGGATTTGGTGAATCAGATTATTATGGAGCGGAGACTGTATTATCATCATAATATTGTTCCGGGGCACACGAAGATACAGGTAAACTGGAAGAAGACTCTGCTTTTGCAGGTTCTCCGCCATAAGGGAGTTTCCTATTATCAGACACGGAATTATTTGTTCTATTTTTCCAGAGAATATTTTGGAGTTTTTGAAACCAACGGAAAAAAGCTGGAGGGAGATTCGGCTTTGATTCCATGGAAATATATCACAGAATTTAAGGTAAAAAAGGGCCGGATAGAGGATGCGCTTACTTTTGTCTATCGGGGAGAGAAGTTTGAGATGCAGCTATTCCGTGTCCGGCGCGGCCAGCCATGGGTCAGCGAAAATATTGAAAATCTGGAGGAAAATGATTTTTATTATCCCCGAAGATTTTCGGAGTAGAAAAAATGGAGGGCTTCGATGTGTTCGGAGCCCTTTAACTATTTATTACTGAAGTTCAGATGTGCAGTGAGGACAGCGGGTAGCTTCGATGTCGATTTCACTCTTGCAGTAAGGACAGGTTTTGGTTGTCGGAGCAGCCGGAGCCTCTTCTTTATGTCCAATAGACATAAGCTTGTTTACAGCTTTTAACAGGCAGAACAGAATAAGAGCTGTGATGAAGAAGTTGATGACTGAGCCGATGAAATTTGTAGCAAATCCGGAAATATCTTCCGATGTGTAGGTTGCGCCGCTCATAATCATCGAAATAACCGGATTGATGAAATTTTCAGTCAGCGATGTGATGATTCCCGAGAAAGCGCCGGCGATTAAAACACCGATAGCCATGTCCATGACATTGCCGCGAAGAGCAAATGCTTTGAATTCTTCAATAAATTTTCTCATAAGTATCCTCCTTAATCTTTTGATTGAATATTTAAACCCCTCGGCTGAACCGGGGTTGAAAAAACAATTTGAGTCTGCGTTTTACCAAATTTCTGAAGTCTTCCGATAAAAGTTTCCAGTTCAATGGTACTTGGGAAGGCAACTTTCATTAACATGGAATAGGCGCCGGTAACGCAATTACATTCAATGACATTCGGAATGTGTTCAATGAATGGATAGAAAACCTTCTTCTGTGTCGGAGGCAGTTCCAGATTAATAAAAGCGATAATGTGATAGCCAAGTTTGACTGGATTGGTTTTTGCGCTGTACCCGGTGATGACGCCTTCTTTTTCCAATTTTTCAATGCGGGCGGATACGGCCGGAGTAGTGAGGAAAACTTCTTTTGCCAGTTCTTTCAGAGAGACACGGGCATTTTGCTGCAATAGCATTATGAGTTTTGCATCAATCTGGTCCATAAACCAATCTCCTTTTCTTTTGTAAAAAATAGAAAATCTACTTAATAAAGTATACTTGAATAGGTTCCAAAATGCAATAAACTTTCGGTCAAGACTTTCAAAAATAAAGTCTTTTTTTGTTGAACTTAAAAAATAAAAGTTGAAATTCGGGGAAAACGCTTTATTTTCACATCTTTGGGAAAGCTGTTTACTTTATGAATTTTTAGGTGTATCTTGATGGCATAGAAAGGATTATTTGAAATTGTCAGGAGGAAAAATTCAATGGAAAAGATGCGGACGGAAGCGGATTCGATTGGTCAAATGGAAGTTCCGGTGACGGCGTATTATGGAGTTCAGGCACTGCGGGCACGGCAGAATTTTCCAATTACCTATCGGCCATTACATTCGGAATTTATTAAAAGTATGGCAAAACTAAAAAAAGCTTCAGCAATCACAAACCGGGATGCGGGACAGTTGGAAGCGAATATTGCAGAGGCTGTTATCAGGGTCTGCGATGAGATTATCGAGGGACATTTTAAAAAAGAATTTATTGTGGATGCCATTCAGGGAGGCGCGGGAACTTCGGCAAACATGAATGCCAATGAAGTCATTGCCAATCGGGCCATTGAGCTGTTGGGCGGCGTGAAGGGTGACTATTCGCTGGTTCATCCAAATGACCATGTCAATATGGCCCAGTCCACCAATGATGTCATTCCGAGTGCGGGGAAACTTACAACTCTTGTTTTGATGGAATCGATGCTGGTGAAACTGCGGAGACTGCATGACAGTTTGATGGATAAATCCAGAGAGTTTGACCCTATTTTAAAGATGGGCCGGACCCAGCTTCAGGATGCGGTTCCGATGCGTTTGGGCCAGTCTTTTCATGCCTATGCCTCTGTGCTTAAACGGGATATTGAACGGATTGAAGCGACAAAACAGTTTATGCGCATTTTGAATATGGGCGGAACCGCTATTGGTTCATGCATCAATGTGAGCCCGATATATCTCGAAAATATCTGTTCCAATATCAGTATGGTTACCGGGGAGAATTTTGTTATGGCGGACGATTTGTTTGACGCCACACAAAATCTGGACGGCTTTGTCAGCGTGTCGGCGGCTTTGAAAACCTGTGCGGTAAATCTGTCCAAAATGTGCAACGATTTGCGTCTTTTAAGCAGCGGGCCCAAGACGGGATTCGAGGAAATTAATCTTCCGGCCCGGCAGAACGGTTCATCCATTATGCCGGGAAAAATCAATCCGGTTATCCCGGAAGTTGTGTCCCAGGTGGCTTTTAATATTATCGGAAATGATTTTACGATTACTATGGCGGCGGAGGCCGGACAGCTTGAATTAAATGCCTTCGAGCCGGTTGTTTTTTATAACCTTTTTGAATCCATTGAGACTCTTGGACGTGCGGCGGGAACGCTGAATGATAACTGCATCGAGGGAATTACGGCAAATCCAAAACATTGTGCGGAACTGGTGGATGCCAGCGTGGGCCTTTCCAC
>URND01000085.1 GCA_900549105.1 uncultured Eubacteriales bacterium | reverse complement strand
ATTGATGTTGAATGGGACATTGCTGTAATCCCAGAAAGTGGTGCCGAGAAATATTTCGGTAAATACGCTGCACATGTATTCGTATACGCCGCCCAGGAAAAAGCCGCCGCTGAAAAGGCTGCGCAGATTGACGCAATTGCTGTTGGCGACATCTTTGAAGGAACCGTTGAAAAAATCACTTCCTACGGCGCATTTATCCGCCTTGAAAACGGTTTAAGCGGTTTAGTACACATCTCCCAGATGAGCATCAAACGTATCAAAACACCAAATGATGTTATGGCTGTCGGCGATACTGTAAAAGTCAAAGTCATCCAGAAAAAAGAAGGCAAATTGAGTCTCAGCATGAAAGCTCTTCTTGCGGATGATGCTGCTGAACCAAGATATGAAAGAGAATCCGTACACTTCAAATCCGAAGGCGATGCGGCTACAAATCTTGGCGCTTTACTGGCTGGTATCAAGCTGGACTAATTTCAAAAATATTTAAATTTTAAAGAGGAATCAGACGACCCCATGTCAGATTCCTCTTTTATCTTTCGTACTTCATTGAACTATTTCTCCAATAACTGTTTTTCTAATTCTTTAATCCGTTGTTCCAACTGATGCTTTGTTGCTTCAAACGCTTCATCTTTCTCTTTAAGCGCTTCATCTTTCTCTTTAAGCGCTTCATCTTTCTCTTTAAGCACTTCTTCCTTTTCCCGAATTACCTGCTCCTGCTTCTCAATCTCCTCCTGCATCTCATCGATCATTAATTTTACCGTGTTTCGGTCCATTTCCAGCAACTCTTTTGAAAATATCTGCATGACTCCCTCCACATTCCGGCACAGTTCATAGGCATCCCCATACAGGGCTTCGAATTCCGGATATTCTTCAATAAGCTTTAAAATCATCTCCGGCTCGTCCCTGCAAAAAAATGTCAGCCACGCCTCCAGTTTATTATGGATACCTTGTCGCGCGAAGCTTGACGCAGCGCGCCCATGCGTAGCATCTGATATACGGGATGCCCGAACGGGTATACTTCCATTTTCATTTTGCTGTTTTTTCCTAAAGATGTCAAGTGATATGTAGATAAATTTCTGAGGCATCTCCAGCTTAATTCCAGTATTCGCTTTATGCTCCAAAAAGTGATAATATGTTCCCGGACAAGCCTGAAAAGCTTTCGGGCTGTGTTCGAAAAGAACAATCGTATAAACCGTTCGAATATCCCGGTAACTGAATTTTTTCTTCTTTTCATCTCTAAGCCGCTTGTATTGGCGAAGCAGTAAATCCGCCGAATAAAAAGCCGTCGTAAAGCATCTTCACTCCGCGAACTCCGGTGCAGATATTGAGGAACTCTTTTTGTTCCTCCGGTCTCCATTCGTTAAAAATCCTTTTTAAATGTTCATGTGCATCCACGTACTTCAGGATATCTTCCCTGCGCCAAAGCATGGGAAAAACATCCTTTAATTCCTTTACTATAGGCATCTCCCCTTTCTGTTTACCTGTTTTCCAATCAGCGTGAATAAGTTGCCTTGAACAAAGCATATGATACAATAAAGGAGTTGTATCCGGCCGACCAAATGGCCTTTCGGATAATCTTATTTTAGCACGACAAATACTTAAATTTCAATCATCATCCATCGACAGCTTTTGACATAAAAAAACTGTCCTGAATCGAATTTTCAGGACAGCCCCTCGCCGTCAGCCTTTGCAGCATTTTCTTCCCTCATTTAAAAAGTGTTTAAATTTCTCCACGGAATCATTTAAAATTAGTTCTTTCGGAAAGCCTGCCTCCTCAACAAGCTGCATCGCATCCTTCAAATCGCCAACCATAAAGCTCACATGGGCATCTGTGTTCATCACCACCGGCACCTCATATTTTCTGCACAAATCCAGAATAATCAGGTCATTCTCCCGGGCATTTGCCCTTGGATTTAAAGGACTTAACGAATTATTATTTAATTCGACAATCTTTCCGTATTTTTTTGCCTCCCCAATGACCTGTTCATAATCCAGCGGATACCGGCCATCATCCGGGTGTCCTAAAATATCCACCTTCGGATTATGAATTGCACCTATCACAGCCGCTGTATTTTCTTCCATTGTGCCCGGCTTTATGCACGGCGGATGCAGACTGGCAATCCGAAGATCCGTGTACTCCATTGACCTCTCGCTCAAATCCACCCGGCCCGTGTAATCCATAATATTCAGCTCCACGCCAAACATCAGCTCCACACCCCTCTGGAATCTCGGCAGAATTTTCAGATTGTGAAAATAGAATTCTTTACAGCTTCCCGGCATGGCGGGCGCATGCTCCGTAATTCCCAGGAGCTTTAACCCCTTCTGGGCAGCAGCGTCTATCATTTCTGCAATTGTACTGTAGGCATGGCCGCTGGCCAGAGTATGAGTATGTGTATCCAGCTCTATTCTCATAATGTCCCTTCTTTCACTCGATTTTCAAAATAAACAAATTTATCTATGGCATCCAGAATATCCTTAAAATCTTCCCGGGATGCTGCGTCAATATATGCTTTGAGAATCTCATTCTCCCGTTTTTTATACCGTCCATAAAAAATATCATACAGATTATGTCCCCGCATATAGATTTTAAACGCTTCCATATTCTCACGTATATCCTGAGGACTCTGAATATCCACGCCCGTCACTTCAGTAAAATGCCGGCCGCTCTTTAAACGGTAAAGATATTCCTTCCATTTATCAAACAGTATATCATAAAAGCTGTCTTCCGTGTCCAAAATTCCAATTTTTACCATAATCTCCGGATTCAAGAAGTAATTCTCAAAGGAATAATATTTTAAAATAAGGACATTCCTTCGGGTAACCTTCGGCATCTTATCCACATCCCGAATCCGGCACTCATCATAATACCTGCAAAGCTGATTTGCCAGCATTTCCGCATCCTTGCCATCGCCGTCCCGAATCATGAGAAACTGGTCCTTCAAATAAAGCTTATTCATATATTTCAGATTTGCATAGGTCTTAATATTGGTACAGCTATTCGTGGTGATAATGGCAACCCGGTAAGGTTTCCCCTCCTCATCCAATATTTCTGAATAATACTTGTCCAAAAGCAGGGGCAGGCGGCTCTTATCCTGTTTTCCTTCAACAATAAAAACAAAATTGACATTCATCAAATCATTGGCCGTATACCCCAAATCATCCAGAATCTGGTCCACATCCGCCGGCTTTCTCGCCGTAGAGTACCAGTCTTCATCCATTACAATCTGGCGAATCTGATTGGAGGTAAAGTTAAAGAGCATATTCGGCGAATGACTTGTAAAAATGACCTGATTTGTCTTGGACAAACGGTATAAAATCTCCCCGGCCACCTTCTGCAGTCTCGGGTGAAGGAAGATTTCCGGGTCCTCCATAAGAATAATGCATGGAATCCTCTTTCCGCCGTAAATATAGGCCTCCAACAGTGACAATATATAAATGCACCGCATACCTGTCCCCATCTGAGACAACGGCATTTCCACATCCCTCTCCCGGTTCCTTACAAAACCGCTGACTTTACACAAATCCGCCATATTTTCGGCCATATAATAAAAAATATCTTCGCTCTGCCCGCCATTCTTATGAAAATAGTCGTTTACACTGCCGGCAAACCGGTTAAAATTCCCCTGATACAACTTATATTCAAAAAGCCGGGCCGTCTCCAGCACGTTCAGCTCCGCCGGCTTCTTCTGTTCAATTTTCCCGATACAGTGAAAGCAGCGGCGACAGTCCTTCCCCGCATCAAAAAGGCACCGTTCAGCCCTGAGCCGTCCAACCCACTCACTCTCCTGACACAGAAAAATATCATCCTGAATATCCTGAAAATGCCGCATACTGTCGATATAATAAAATTTAGGGATGACCTGGGCAATATACCCGTTATGTTTCCGCACCCCATCGCCGAAACGCCTCTGGCCATTTCGGTTCACCGTCAATCGAAAGCTCAGAAGCCCCGTATCGCCATCATAGGAAGGGAGACGGCTTTTAAATTCCCGAAGCCACAAATCATACCTCTTATAATTGCTGACAATACCCGCCTCATTGAACATCAGCAAATCTTCCCCATCCAGCTGTAAATCCACATCAATCTCAATATTGCCGGCCTCCAAATTAAAATCACTTTCCTGAATCCGATATGTATCATCCAGAATCCGAAGAGCATCCAAAACAACCGTCTTTCCCGCATTATTTTTTCCAATCAAAATGAGAACATTTTCTATATCTTCGATTTCCATATCCCGAATTGATTTAAAATTTTGAATACGCAGTCGATTTAAACGCATATTCTCACCCCCTCGTTCATCAAATACGCACGGGTGCGTAAGGCGAAAGCCTCCTCAAACATAAGGTCCGCACCCGGCGCTGAAATTTCTCCAACGAAACTCTTCTTATTGTCTATTTTGAAAATTGGGTTGTCACAAGTGTATCGTAATCCACCCGCTCAGCAAGCACTCCTGCTTCCTCCAGAATATTCTGAAGCAGTTCAAAGGCTTCCTCCGTAAAAATTGTATCCGTTTTCCATGTATCCTGGCTGTGATACCGTTCCACAATAGTTTTCAGTGTATCAAAATCCGTCTCCTCAAACTGGGGCTGGATAATTTTCGCAATGTCTTCACTGCTGTGACTGTTCACATAGTCCAGCCCTTTCTGAATTCCCCGGGTAAAACTCTCAATAATTTCCGGGTGTTCGCTCATATAGGAGCCAAGGGCTGAAAAGCAGGTATACGGCACATAGCCCGAATCCACCCCAAGAGAAGCGACAACATAGCCGGAACCATCCTTCTCAATGCTCGTCGCATGGGGCTCAAATTCCACCGTGTAATCTCCGGTGCCGCCGACAAAAGCCTCTGCCGTCACGCCAAAATCAATATTCTGAATAATTGTCAAATCCGCTGCCGGGTCAATGCCGTTCATTTTCAGAATATACTCGAAAACCATCTGAGGCATACCGCCTGCCCGACCTCCAATGACTGTTTTCCCCTTTAAATCTGTCCAGGAAAAATTCTGGTCATTTGAGCGGCTTACAAGAAAATTGCCCGCTCTCTGGGTCAACTGGGCAAAGTTGACGGCATAGTCGGAATTTCCTTCGTTATAAACGTAAATCGTCGCTTCCGGCCCCATAAAACCGATATCTGCTTCCCCGGCAATCATCGCCGTCATAACCTTATCGGCGCCATTGCCATTTGTCAGTTCCACATTCAGGCCCTCTTCCTCAAAATAGCCCTCTTCCAGCGCCACATACATCGGCGCATAGAAAATCGAATGGGCCACCTCCTGAAGCCGCACTGTCTGAAGCCCGGAAGCACTTTTTCCGCACCCTGTCACAGCCATGGCCAGCATGGCCAAAGCAAATCCAATCATTAAACATTTTTTTCGCATAATGAACCTCCCATCAAATCTAATACATAGTATTCGAATGGGTTCCTTTAGGTTCCTCTATTTCACCTGAATCGCCTTCTGCGGGCACATTTCCTGACAGCAGAAACAGGCAATACATTTTTTATAATCATAGACCGGGACTGCAGGCTTATGAAGATGAATAGCCTTTCCCTCCACCGGGCAGGCCTCTACGCAGATGCCGCAGCGGATGCAGCGACTTTCCACAATATAAGGTTTCCTCTGGAAATGACGGGAAATCCATCGAATCTGACGCCAGATTCGACGCACCTCTCTCCCCCGGTTCACATCATAATCTTTCTTTCCAAAACGCTCCTTCACCTGGGAGGCAGTCAATGTTCCTTCCCTTGTTATCACATCGATATCTTTTTCCCTCCAGACACCCAGTCCCATCTTTTCTCCCTGCACATTGGTCGGCACCAGTTCCGGCGCAAGATTCATCAGCCCGCAGCAGACGCTGTCCAGGGCTACCGGGTCGCCGGCTATCAGTATAACGCCCATATGGACCGGTGTTCCCGATGCCGGGCCATTTCCCTCCATCGCATCGATACCGTCCATAATATAAAGACGAGGCCGGATATAACGATTCAAATCAACCAGCATCCGGGCAAAGCTTTCCGCATTTGAAAACTTTGTATGCCCCTTTGCCTTGTGGAGCCCCTGAATACAGCCGTACATATTTTTAACGGCCCCCGTCATCCGCTCCAACTGGTGCGTTTTCATTTTACATATATTAATGAGGGCATCCGCTTCCGTCACAGCCTTCGCCAAATGAAACTGCTTTGCCATTTTCCCCTCCGGATAGCTCACATGGACACTCTCGTTAAAATTTGCCATGGGAATTCCCAGTTCTTTCATTGCCGCCGCCAGGCCGCAGGCCTCCGCAATCTTGTCCATAGGCCCTACGCCTGCCGAATCTCCATAGGAAATATGGCTGTATCCCGTCTCTTTTAATATTTTTGCCGCCGCCGACACAACAGCCGGATGGGTCACAATCGTGCTGTCCGCCGCCGCCTTCCGCAGAAGATTAGGTTTTAAGAGTATCTTTTCCTCCGGGCGGACAAACTGACTGATGCCCCCGAGCTGCTCAATCCCCCATAAAAGTTCTTCATATATTTTTTCCCTGTCGTAGCTATCGCATTTCAGCAAAACAACCTGACTCTTCAAAATATTCTCCTCTCTGTGCCTCCCGGCACAAAACTATTTGTATCATGACATAAATGTATTCATCGCTATGATGATGACCATTACCACTATGGCGATAACCAGCCAGGCATCCAGAATATTTTCCTCATCATTCACTTCCGGAAGGGCATAACGGCTGTAAACCGGCTCGTCCTTTGCAAAGGCATCCGAAAGTCTGCGCCCATTCACACGAAATGTGGCTTTAATAATCAAAATAACCAGCGGCACCATTATGATTGCCAGAATTCCTACCGACATCAGTGCAAATCTCATTTCATCCCCGGTGCCGAGCACTGTTTCCGCATTATAAGCCGCCTCGGACATATCCTCCAGCGTATCCTCTGAAAAATATCCGGATAAGGTTGAAATGCCATTCATAAAAAAGTGCATCAACATCGGCGTCACAATGGAATCGGAAGCCTCCATCATCAATACCATAATCACACCAAGATAAATGGCATAAGGCATCTGATTGAAATTCATATGGAGCAGACCAAAAATCACCGCCGATAAAAACAAAGCCAGCACCGGTGACTTTTTCCGATAACTCCGATAAATCACTCCGCGCATTAAAAATTCTTCCCCGATGGCCGGACACAGGGCCATCACCAGCATAGAAACGATAAAACCATGACTGTAAAGGTCCACCGCCGTCCCTGCCACCGCATTTTCCACAAAAAACATGGATATCAGGTTCAGCAGCGCTACGATTGGATAGGAACAAAGGATAACTAAAAAAGCAAACAACACTGTTTTCGGCCGCACCCGGCGGATTCTGAAAGTTTCTTTTATATCCGCCCCTGAAATCACTGCGCCAATTATCGGAATCAGCAAAACGGACAACTGGGTTCCGAGAACCAGCGGCAGCGTATCATAAACGCCTAAAAAGACCATTAAATACTGAACGCCAATCATCACCACCGTCGTAATACATAAAATCCTGTTTCCCGCTCTGGCGCTCAATCCCGGACTTTGTTCGTAATCCTCTTCATATCTGTTTCTGTAATATTCGTCCATATTATTCCTCCATTTTTCATGTAGTTTCCAAAACTATATATTGTGTTTTAATTGACTTTTTCTATAAATTCGATATAATAAGACATAGTAAAGGAGCGTGTATTTTATGGATAGTTACCCTTCGATTCAAACAATTTTAGATGATTTTATTCAATATATTGAAGCCAATTCTCCGCTTTCAGCCTCAGAGCTGCCGAATATTGACCTTTATATGGACCAGGTCACCACATTCATGGATGAGCACCTGAAACATTCCAAGCGTTATCCGGAGGACAAGATTCTTACTAAAACAATGATTAATAATTATGCAAAAAATCATCTGCTTCCGCCGCCGGAAAAGAAAAAATATTCTAAGGACCATATGCTGCTCCTGCTTTTCATCTATTACTTTAAAAACATTCTTTCCATCAACGATATACAAAAGCTGTTGACACCGATGACTGAACAGTATTTTAAAAATGAAAACGGCACAGATATGACCTGGCTCTACAGCCATATTATGGATATAGAGCCGGAGCAGTCAAAACGGGTTGGAGAAGATATCCGCCGCCTGTCTGAGGATGCCCGGAAAATATTTGCCGATTGTCCCGAAGATGAACAGGAATATCTCCAGTTATTATCTGCCATCTCTCTGCTCTCCTATGATGTCTATATGAAAAAACAATTGATTGAAAAGCTGATTGATGCATCCGGCTTCCTTAATAATGAATCGAATTCCAAAAAGAAAAAATAAGCATTGAAAAAAAGCACTTGCCTCTCTCCCCCAGAGAAACAAGTGCTTTTTAATTATTCTTTCTTCTCCTGAATACGCTGAATCACCATATCATACCCATCATTTCCATAATTCAGAGAACGGTTGACACGGCTGATTGTTGCTGTCGATGCACCTGTTTTCTCTGCAATTTCAAGATAGGTCTTATGCTGACGAAGCATTCTGGCTACCTCAAATCTCTGGGACAGAGAAAGAATTTCATTGATTGTCGCCAGGTCCTCAAAAAAGTCAAAACACTCATCTACTGATTTTAGCTGAATAATCGCTTCAAATAGCGTTTCCACCGCTGAAGTTCGTATTTTCTTATTCATAGTAAATCCCACCCCTTTAACACTGTAAAATTTGAAATCACTGCTTATATATTAACATCTCATAATGATAAAGTCAATTCAATTCACACCGGTTTCCCTTTTCTCCGGTGCATAGCGTTCAATCTCCGCCTCAATCCGGCTTTTTACAATGGCCGCAATCTCCACCGTCTTCATTCCCTTATACTGCTCATAGGTCAACGGTTCCAGATAATGAATCTGCGCCGTCATCTTCTTAATGGAATGAATATCAAAGGCTTTGTAGGAATCGATGACCGCCACCGGCACAATCGGGCATTTCGCGTAAACGGCGCTCTTAAAAGCCCCGCCTTTAAAATTCAGCAGCTTATTGCCTTCCCGGCTCCGCGTTCCTTCGGGAAAAATAATATAATTTCTTCCCTTCTTTACCTCCTCGGAAACCTCTTTGATCACAGTCATCGACTGTCGGACATCGGAACGGTCCATGGCCTTTGCGCGAACCATCCGCCCAATCTGTTTCACAAGAAGTGCATTGGCAACTTCCTTTTTCATGACAAAGGATAAGAAACGGCCATGGGTCTCAAAAAAGAGCAACGTATCAAACAACCCCTGATGATTCGGAAACAAAATATAGCCATTCTCCTTCGGGAGATTTTCCCGGCCATAACATTCCACGGTCACCCGTCCGGCCCGATTCGCCCGGGTCGTCACTTCCTGAAGAAGGGCATACCGCTGTTCTTCATCATATTTTTCAAAGTTTTCATCCTTCCCATAACGGCAGACTTTTATCCACCATCCCGGCACCTTATAAAGCAGCCGGAGCACCATTAATATAATCCGTTCCATCTCTAAATCTCCACTTCATCTTTATAGTATAATAAGGCATTGCATATGGCCGCCGCAATATTGCTGCCGCCCTTTCTTCCCGCTGCAATAATCCAGGGAATGCCTGTCCGCATAAACAGCTCCTTGGACTCCACCACATTGACAAATCCCACGGGGACACCAATCACCAGCTCCGGCCGAACCGCGCCGCTCTCCACAAGCTCATACAGCCGAATCAATGCCGTCGGCGCATTGCCAATGGCAAAAATGACCGGTTTTTTTATCGCCGCCCCCCGCTCCATGCAGATGGCCGAACGGGTGATTCCCCGCGCCTTTGCTTCTTTTATTACTGTTTCATCATCAATAAAGCAATGCACCTGTCCGCCGTACTCAGCCAGCCGCCCTTTATTAATGCCCGACATGGCCATCCGTGTATCCGTGACAATATCCGCCCCGCTGCGCAGCGCCCGGATTCCCCTTTGGCAGGCTGCCTCTGAAAATTTCAGGTTCACATTATAATCAAAATCGGCAGACGTATGAATACAGCGGCGAACCACAGAAAATTCCGGCTCCTTCCAATGAGTCTCTCCAAGTTCCCCGGCGATAATCTCCATACTGCGCGCTTCGATATCTCCCGGTTTTACAAATTCGATTTCATTCAGCATTTTTTCCTCCCGCTAATATTCGATTCCTTTCCTGGCCGCCGTGCCATTGTCAAAAGGATGCTTTTTCTTATGTATCTCTGATATATAATCCGCCGCCTCAAAAAGCAATCCGCCCTCATACCTGCCGGTCAGAATCCATTCCCTGTCCGCTCCCGCCTTCAGAAGCGCCAGCAGGCTGGTTTCCTCCACCATTCCCCGGCTCACCGCATAAAGCACTTCATCCAAAAAAATAACTTCGGCAGATAACTGTCCCGTTTCGACCTTCCGCATCAGGCCATCCAGCATTTCAGCATAACTGCGTTTCAGCGCCGCTTTTTCTTCCGGCGTCATCCGAAAAATAAATTTCATTTCATCCGGGCCCCGCATCAGCTCGATTCCCGGAATCTGCGCCAGAATCTTCCGTTCAGAGGAGGTGTTATTTTTTAAAAACTGATAAATCAAAACACTTTTTCCGGCCCCGGCCGCCCTCAGGCACAGTCCCATTCCCGCTGTCGTTTTCCCTTTGCCGTCGCCGCAATATATATGTATCATTCACACCCTCCTCTCTCACCAATGACATCTTACCACATTATACCAAAATCTGCCATACGCCGCCGCAGTTTTTCCAGCGCCTTTTTCTCAATGCGGCTGACATAGCTTCTCGATATGCCCATCGTCTTTCCGATTTCTCTCTGAGTCACCTCTTTACAGCCTCTCAGCCCATATCTCTTATATATGATTTCCCTTTCTCTGTCCGTTAATACCTCATCGATGGCAATATACATTTTCTGAATCCGCTCCGAAAGCATCAGTCCGTCGACCACATTCTCCGATGTATCCTCCACCACATCGATAAAGCTGATTTCATTGCCCTCCTTATCCGTGCCAATGGGTTCGTATAACGATATTTCCCGGTTCAGCTTCCTCTCTGTCCGAAGCATCATCAGAAGTTCATTATCAATACACCGCGCCGCATATGTCCCCAGACGGCTCCCCTTATCGGCCTTAAAGGTATTCACCGCCTTCACCAGCCCGACAATCCCGATGGCAATCAGCTCATCCGTATCCCGGCCCGAACCGGCATATTTCTTTACAATATGGGCAACCAGCCGCAGATTCTTCTCCACCAGAATATTTTTCGCATCCATATCTCCCGCCTGATATCTGGAAAGATAATAGGCTTCTTCTTCGCTGCTCAATGGTTTTGGAAATGACTGCAAGAAAAAAGCACCCCTATGCGACCTTTAATTTAATGTATGCGCCGCTTTGGGATGCTGTGTCTGTCCCTGTCAGTTTACATATTATTTATCTGATAGGTGATATAAATTGTGTCCTGTTCATTCAAAATCCATAGCTGTCAATTGCTCCTCCTGATTACGTTTTCCATATACAACGCCAGTCACATGTACCGTCTCCATTTCATTATCAACCCAATAATAGATAATGTATCCCCGCACGACCATTTTGTATATACCCATCTTCCGCCAAGGTTCCTCGTCTACCAATGGATTCCGCTGAGGCATAAAGGAAAGACTTTTTACCGCCAAACGCATATCTTCTACAAACTTAACGGCTGCCTGTGGGTTCAACAATTCCGTCATGATATATTCCGCATACTCCAGGATATTTTCTTCTGCCTGAACGGTCATTCTTACCTGATACTGCTTCATCTCAGTTTCTCCAGAATTCTATCAAACGATTCATCTGCCGGAAGGCTTTGACCGGCCTTAGCCTGCTTCAACCCTTCTGCCATCATGGCATCAAATTCTTCATCAGTCATGGTATCTCTCGTTCTTAATTCGGAAGGAACCGTAACCGAAAACGGGATGCCTTTTCTCAAAATCACCTGCCGGTAAGTCATATTAATAAATGAAGAAACCGACACACCAAGCTTTTCAAGAATTGCTTCCGCCTGTTCTTTCACATCCGGCTCTACTCTCACATTTACATTTGCACTTCTCGTTGCCATAATATCAGCACCATCCCTTCTTTTAATACATTCTATCATATTGTATTGCATATTGCAATACAATATGATAGAATGCACGGTTATTCAATTGCCAAGTAGTTCACTCATAGCTAAAACAATGAGCTTTACGGCAAATTATGGTAAGCCAACTTTTCGCTGTTCCAACGCCAATCCAATCAGCCGATCCGTCTGGTCGGCCATAAACAGCGGAATATTCAGCACATCATCATCCAGCTTCAGATTGTCCAAAGAAAACCGCACACGGAGCTTGACTTGATTTGGGAAAAGTTCCTTGAATTTCTTTAGGCTCTTGCTGGTAGTGTTAGCTTCGGACTTGACCTCTACAGGGAAAATATCATTCTCCCGCTGGATAAGGAAATCCACCTCATAGGGCGGATTATTCTGACTCCAGTACCGGGGAACTACTTCGAACTGCGTGATTAATGTCTGTAGCACAAAGTTTTCAGTCAGTGCGCCTTTGAACTCAGTGAACAAACGATTGCCTTCGCCAAAAGCCGTAGGAGCCAGATGGGCCAGGCGGCGGAGTAACCCCACATCCACCAGATAAATCTTAAATGCAGACAAATCATCATAGGCAGCTACCGGCAGACCGGGAGCGGTACTGCGGTAGATTTTATGCACCAGCCTGGCATCTACCAGCCACTGCAAAGCATCTTCATATTCCCGTGCCCGCGCCCCTTCTTTGACTACCTTATAAATAAATTTCTTATTCTCCCTTGCCAATTGGGATGGTATAGACTTCCAGATCATAGAAATCTTTGGGAACTCACTGATGCTCGGGTGCTTGGCAAAGTCACGTTCATAAGCACCGATAATCCCGGACAATGTTTCCTGCATAGCAGAAACGTCCCGTGCTTCCGTCCACATGAGCACTGGTTCCGGCATACCGCCTGTGACATAGTACATCTTCAATTTCTCATAGAGCGGATTGAAAAAAGCATCAGGAATCGGCTCGATTGTATCTATACTCTCCAAATACTTGGCGAGATTTCCGTCGCCATTGGCGAGCAGGAATTCTGTAAATGTCATAGGATCTATCTGCATGAAGTTGACTTTACCCACCGGGAAGGAGGAAGGTTTTGCCAGGGCAATCCCCAGCAAAGAACCGGCACAGGCAATGTGATACTGCGGAGCATTCTCACAGAAATACTTCATGGAATTGATAACCTTGGGGCAATCCTGTACTTCATCAAAGATAATAAGTGTCTTTTCTGGTACAATCTTCTGGCCGCTGGCCAGCATTAGATTCTGCAGAATGCGATCTACATCCTTGGTGGTCTCAAAAAACTGCTGGTATTCTTCGTTTTCATCAAAGTTAAAGTAGGCTGTATTTTCATAATAACGTCTGCCGAATTCTTTGAGGACCCAAGTCTTTCCTACCTGACGCACACCCTTTAAGATCAGCGGTTTTCGATATGGTGAATTTTTCCAATCCAGCAGCTTTTTCAGAATCAATCGTTCCATAGATACACTCCCATCACGCTTTTATTAGAACTATTGCGTCTTATAATCACATTATTATTATGATTATTGTGTATTATAATCACATTTTTATTATATCCCAGACGTAAAAAAAATACAACCTATATCACAAAATTATTTCTGTCGCAAGCAGAAAAAGCACCCCTATGCGACCTTTATTTTAATGTATGCGCCGCTTTGGGATGCTGTGTCTGTCCCTGTCAGTTTACATATT
>URND01000084.1 GCA_900549105.1 uncultured Eubacteriales bacterium | reverse complement strand
TAAAAAACAGGGAAGGAGAAGCTTGTGAAACAGAATATAGAATTTGAACGGTGCATTGATTTTCTTGTGCGAATGCTAGACAAATATGGCGAAGAGCTGCTCCGGGAACTGGAGGAAGATAAGGAAAACAATGGACAGGAGAAGGAAGAAAATGAAAAGGAGAAAGAAGCGGTAGCTTCCTGAGATGAAAAATTCAGGGCTACCGCTTTCTTTTATAAAAAATATCATTCTGCATCTTGAATCTGTATTTCTGTAAGCATGAGTTGCTCCAGACGGTCGATGTCAGGGAATACAACCTTTTTCCCTCTGGCATGGAGCTGACGGAGACGTTTCATATTAGTGCTGATTTCTTTGTGGAGTATGTGTTTTACTGGAACAGGATTGTTGTTCCGTGTATGTATATGATCGAGATAATAATCTCTGACAGGAAACATATTCTGAAGAAGGAATGCCGCTTCTTTTCCATCAAATTCACCAAGGACGATGGTTAGGCAGCGTCCATATTTTTGTGTTTGTTTATCGTAAATGGTTTTATATTTTTGTACCCGTGAGCTTAATGGAACCATCCACAGTAAGGAGGTCTTTTCATCCCGAAGGCAATAAAAAGTAGGACGGTATGTTCCGTTTTCCTTATTCTGCATGAGATGCCCATCCTGTACTTTTTCAAAATATTCATCTTTTATGTGGTAGACGTAACCTTCCTGATAAATCATTTCATCACCTATAAAAATCAGCCCTGCCATGCGACAGGGCTGAGAATTTTCAAGCCGGACATTTGTTAGACGCTTCCGGTGAGCGAACCATATTTTCGAGCCGTTTACTTATAAGCCGCCAGCGGTGAGCGGACAATATTTTCGATGACAGGTATTCCTGTCTCTATCATTATTATATGTTTTAGGGGGAAATATGTCAATGAGATTTAAAAATTTATGGAGATCAGATATTGAATACAGTTGGAACGAATAGTAAAATGTAGTTGGGACAATGAAATGCTCTAAACAATGAGGTGAATACCAATGAAAAATAAAAAAATCAGATGTTATGTATATATACGAGTCTCCACCACCATGCAGGTGGATGGTTACAGTCTGGATGCCCAGAGAGAGAAACTGAGAAAATATGCTGAGTATCAGAACATGGAGATTATTCAGGAGTTTTCGGATGAAGGAAAATCCGGTAAAAGTGTGGAAGGCAGACCGGAATTTCAACGGATGTTAGACAATATTGAAAATGGTATAGATGATGTACAGTTTGTACTGGTATTCAAACTTTCCAGATTCGGTCGTAATGCGGCAGATGTTTTGAGTTCTCTGCAGCGGATGCAGGATTTTGGCGTAAATCTGATCTGTGTGGAGGATGGTATTGACAGTTCCAAAGACAGCGGGAAACTGATGATTTCGGTATTGTCTGCCGTAGCTGAGATTGAACGGGAGAATATCCTTGTTCAGACAATGGAGGGACGTAAGCAGAAAGCCAGAGAGGGAAAATGGAATGGTGGATTTGCTCCCTATGGTTATGAACTGATCAATGGAGAATTGCAGATCGCAGAGGATGAAGCAGAGATTATCCGCCTGATCTATGATAAATTCATTCATACCAATATGGGAATCGCTGCGATTGCCACATGGTTAAATCAACACGGATATAAAAAGAAAAAGAGACAGAATAATACACTGGATGCGTTTGCTGCTTCTTTTGTAAAAGGTGTTCTGGATAATCCGGTTTACTGTGGAAAGCTGGCTTACGGACGAAGAAAAAATGAGAAGGTTTCCGGAACACGAAATGAATATCGTATTGTAAAGCAGGAAAATTACATGTTACACGATGGTATTCATGATGGGATTATTTCAGAAACAGACTGGGAGCTGGCACATCAGAAAAGAGAAAAAACCGGAGTGAAATATGAGAAGATACACAGCCTGGATCATGAACATATTTTATCTGGAATCCTGAAATGTCCGATGTGTGGCAGTGGGATGTACGGAAACGTGAATCGAAAGAAAAGGAAAGACGGGACTTTATATAAGGACTATTTTTATTATGCGTGTAAACATCGCCGCCTGGTAGATGGTCATAAATGCGGTTACCACAAGCAATGGAATGAGGATAAGATTAACAATGCGGTTGAAGAGGTTATCCGAAAGCTGGTACAGAATCCTAAATTTGAAGAAGCAATCCGAAAAAAGATCGGTTCAAGGATTGATACAGCTGAAATTGAAAAAGAAATCGAAAATTTGGAAAAACAGCACAGACAGCTGACAGGAGCAAAATCGAGACTTGGTCAGCAGATGGACAGCCTGGATATTACGGATAGATTCTATGAGAAAAAATATCAGGATATGGAAACCCGTCTGTATCGGCTGTATGATGAAATCGAAGGTGTAGAGAACAGCACCAATGAAGTCAAGAACCGTCTGCTGAATATCAAACAGAAAAAAATATCAGAAGAGAACGTCTATCAATTCTTATTGTATTTTGATAAACTATATGATAAGTTCACCGATGTGGAGAAAAAAGAATTTTTAAACAGCTTTGTAGAACAGGTGGATATTTATGAGCAGGAGCAGGCGGATGGCAGATTTCTGAAGCACATCAAGTTTCGCTTCCCGGTGTATTTCAATAACGGGGAGACGACAGATATTTGTTGGGACAATGAAAGTACCGTTGAAACTATCGTGTTGATACAAAAGAAAAACTCGTAGAAATCTTTTATTTTAGGCACTTTACGAAGCATTTCATGTTCACGCCAGAGGGTAAAAATAGCCGCAATAAACATTTCAAAAACCATTATGGAGGGCCCGGAAGGTGTGAAAGCCGGTCGGACTGTGTATGGAGAAAGATATTGTGGGATATATTGCTGTAGAGCTGGCAAATCTAACGGCTGCATCGGATTTTCCGGATTTGCTTTCCGGGATAGAACGTATTTCTGACATCTGTTCCAATATCGGCGTGGCTGCGGCAGCACGTGTGCAACCTGAGATGAAGCATCAGGCCCATGACTACTATTTTAGATTGTTAAGAGAATAAATATAAAAATCCCCGGGAGCGGAATTGACTTCAAAAGTCGGATTAAAAATCTAACGATTGGAGGTCGATGCAGATTCCCGGGGATTTATTTATTCAGTTTCCAGAGGCACGTAATCTTCCGGAATTTTGATTCCGAGCTGATTACAAATGTCCGCGTTATATTTTTTGGTAAAGCTGGACGCATGTTGAATCGGCATTGTCGAAATGTCCTCGCCGTCGACGAGAATTTTGGCGGCCATTTCTCCGGTGGCATAACCGAGGTCATAATAATCCACGGTCAGCGTTGCAGCACCACAGATTCGGCAGGTGCTTTCTTCACCGGCAATGACCGGGATATTTGCAGTTCCGCAGATGTTTGAAATCAGTCCGGCGCAGGAAGCGATGGTATTATCTGTCGGAATGTAGATGATATCACATTCAGCAACGGCATCTTCTGCCGCATAGGATAAGTCGTTGGAATCAGCGAAAGAATAGGATTCGCAGGAATAACCTGCCTCTTTCAGTTCCTTTTGAAGAGCTTCCGCCTGATATTCGGAGTTGGCCTCAGAGGAACAATAGAGTGTTCCGATTTTTTTTGCTTCCGGGAAAAGTTCCTTAATTAAAGCGGCCTGTTCCGACGGGGGAACAAAATCCGAAGTGCCGGAAATATTTCCGCCGACAGTGCCGTCAAAAGCATCTAATCGAAGTGCGGTGCCGTAGTCCGTTACGGATGTTCCGAGAATCGGGATTTCCGATGTGGCGGCGGTTGTAATCTGCAGGGAAGTAGTGGAGTTCGCAAGAATCAAATCCACATCATTATAAATAAATTCGTCAATAACAGTGGTGCAGGTGGTGCGGTCACCATTTGCATTTCGTTCATCAAAAGTTACACTGTCACCGAGTTTATCGGTGAGTGCATCCTTGAATCCCTGAGTTGCAGCATCTAAAGATTCGTGCTGCGTAAACTGGAAGATTCCGATGGAATAAGATGGATTTTCTTTTTTACATGCGGTTGTTCCCAGAGTGACGGCAGCAATCGCTGTAAGCATAGCCAGAAAAGCCCGTGAGCGTTTTTTCATATAAATTCTCCCTCTCCTGTATATGTAAAATATTTCTAATTTTATTATAAGTTTTGGGCAATCATAATGTCAATCGAAATATTTTCAAGAAAATGAATCGAAATATTTGACTGATTATTTGAGGAATTATTTAATAATTCTATCTTTTTATTCGGATACTTTTTCTTATTGCATTAATTGAAGTTTTATGTTAAAATTTTGTCTATTGAACTGCGCCAAATAATCAATAAAAATTGTTATGGAAGCGGAATTTTATAAGTATTCTTAGGGGAAGAAAACTGGAATGCATCAGAAATGGGGCAGGAGGAGAAGGAAAGACATGGAAGAAAAATATGTTTGGGATTCGAAAGCATTGCAGGATGAAGTACAACAGAATATTAGGGATACCATCGCTCATATTTATTTAAAAATCTTGAAGGTGAACCTTACAGATGATATGCAGCAGAATGTAATGGTTAAGGTTGAAGAAATGGAGACAGCGAAGGGGTATACGGAAAAGCTGTCAGAATGGATTAAAAATTTTGCCGAGGCGGGGTATGTGTATAAAGAGGATTTGCAAAAGTACAGGTCTTTCTGCAACCTGGATTATTTAAGAAAGAGATTTAGAGATGGAAACAAATTTATCTGTTTTCATTATCGGAGGAAGGTAAGAGGAGAGTTCCGCTGGGTATCCGTAGAACTGGTGGCAGCCAGGGAATACAGGGATGATAATCAGGTTGCTTATTTGTACGTGAGAGATATTCATGACAACTATCTGCGGCAGTTGGATCTTACCGTGCGAAGGAGAATGCAAAATGCGCTGAGTCTTGTTAGTCTAAACCTGACAGGCAATAAGTATGATTTTGGCTGCGGTGAGTATGCAAATCTTATTATGGATACGCAGGAGTGTTCGGTAGATGATTATCTGGATTCCCTGAGCAAATATATATATAATAAAAAGAAGAAAAACGGTGAATTTCGAAAAAAAATCAGTCGGGAGAATTTGCTGCGGCTTTTTGAAAAGGGGGAAATATTCCTCACCTTTGTTGAAGCTTTTATGCTGGAGGAGGACGAAAGGGGAATATTGAAATTCACAGTGATAATGGAGAAAGATGTTTTTTCCGGTGATGTAGAGGCGGTAATCTATACCCAGGATGTGACTGGTGAATATTTGCAGAACCTTTTTATTCCGATGCTGCACCATTCAAAGTTTCGTGCAGTAGGCGTTGTTGACCTCAGGTGCAGAACTATTGTTTTGGCGAAAAAGGGGAACCAAGAAGACTCTAAACTTATGTATTCGGAAGTGCCGTATGATGAAGCCAGACAGAAAATATGTATGGAGCACGTTGCCCCCATGGACCGGGAGGCATACATGGCAAAAACAACTTTGGAAAATTTGAAAAAGAATCTGGAGGAAGACGACGGTTATGGATTTCTTGTTTATCATGAGAAAGATGGGGAGAAAACTATAAAGAGTTATCAGTGTCATTATTTGTCAGAGGAATTTGAGCTGGTGATTTTTACGATAGAAGATGTGACATCACTCTCGGAGAAGGATGCGCTGACCGGCGGAGAGAATCAACAGGGTTTTATCAAAAAGGTTGAGAATCTGCTGCAGAAGCGGGAAAAAACATATGCAATTCTGTGTCTGGATGTCAAGAATTTTAAAGCAATCAATGGCTTGTTTGGTATTGCAGAGGGAAATGACCTTCTGAGAAGATTGTACCAGGATTTGGAAAACTCTTTTCTTGAACCGCTGATAACGGCCAGGGTGGAAGCGGACCAGTATCTGTGCCTGTTCGAGTGGGACAAATTGGATTGTGAGAAGCTGGCTTTATGGTGTGAAAAGGAATATATTATCAAGGGCAGACCGTTCCGGGTTTCGAAAAGGTGCGGAATTTATCGAATTCAAGATGCTGCAGCGGATGTGAGAAATATGTGCGACCGGGCCCGGCTTGCGATGTCCGTTGCGAAAAGAGGTCGCAGTCCAAAGCCGTTTGTTGTTTTTGACGATATGATGGGCAAGGAATATATTGATTTGTTTGAAATGCTGGCTCAGTTTGACAATAGTCTGAAGAGCGGAGAATTCTGTGTATACATACAGCCTGTTGTAAATCCTGTGACCGGGCAGATTTCCTCTGCGGAGGCGCTTGTGCGTTGGAATTGCATGGGAAAGGGAATCATTTCACCTCAGCGTTTTATTCCGTTACTTGAAGATAGTGGGGATATCTCCCAATTAGATTTGTATGTTGTGCGCAAGGTGGAAAAGTTTCAAAGAGAGAGAGAAGAGCAGGGCCTTCCAACGGTTCCGATTTCTGTAAATCTATCCTGGATAGATTTTTATGATAATGCTCTTCTGGAATGGCTTTGCAGCTATGTGGCCTCCAGGAAAGACAAAAAACATACAATACGTTTTGAAATCACGGAAACTTCTTATGCTGCGGTGGCGGAAAATAGAAGCTTGTTGTTTGAACAGCTCCGGCATCACGGCGTAGAACTCCTTCTGGATGACTTCGGAAGCGGGTACTCTTCGTTCAGCACACTACACAACTATGACTTTGACATCTTGAAAATTGATATGGGCTTTGTGAGACGGATTGAGGAGAGTGACAAAACAAAAAGCATTATTGATTCTATTGTTAAGATGGCGCATCAGATGGATGTCAGGACTATTGCAGAAGGGGCAGAGACACGGGAACAGGTTGAGTTTTTAAGGGAGAAGGGCTGTGACTATATCCAGGGATATTATTTTTATAAGCCGATGCCCATGGAGGACTTTGCGTCCATTTTGGATTCATGCGGGGTTTAGAACCTGAATTTCCAATACAAAAAAGGAAGCCGAAGCTGGTAAACTTCGGCTTTTTTAAGAGGGGAATGTTATTGTTATTGTTTGTTCGGTATGTTTATATAATAAATGAAAAGTGTGACCAAATTGTGTTTCCTTTCTAAAACCATTATAAACTTGGTTAGGAAAATATAAAAATAATCGAAATATTTTTTGGAGGATAAGATATGGGCTTTGTGGATATCATGGCCTTTCAGACAAAGGTTTTGGGGACAAAAGAAGAAAATCTGAAACAGATGGCGGAATGTATGGAAAAGGCAGATTTAAAAAATGTGGACATGGTGACTTTTCCGGAGATGTTTCTCTGTCCCTATGAGACAAAATGTTTTCCGGTTTTCGCTGAAAGAGAAGGGGAAAGGGCCTGGCAATGGTTCAGCCGTCTGGCTAAAACCTATCGGGTGTATTTATCGGCCGGGACAATGCCGGAACTGGGGGAAGATGGACGGATTTATAATACGGCCTATGTATTTGACCGGGAGGGCCGGCAAATTGCAAAACACCGAAAAATTCACCTGTTTGATGTCGATATCCAGGGTGGACAGTATTTTAAAGAGTCGGAAACCTTGTCTCCGGGAAATGAAGCGACCGTGTTTGATACGGAATTTGGTAAAATGGGCCTGTGTATTTGTTATGATTTCCGGTTCCCGGAACTGGCCCGGCAGATGGTCAATCGGGGAGCGCAGCTTTTCATAGTCCCGGCGGCCTTTAATATGACCACAGGCCCGGCCCATTGGGAGCTGCTTTACCGTTCGCGGGCGGTGGATAATCAGGTGTTTACTGTGGGTACGGCCCCGGCGAGAGATATGACGGCATCTTATCATTCCTGGGGACACAGCCTTGTTGTGAATCCATGGGGGGAAGTGTTGGAGATGCTGGATGAAAAGGAAGGAAGCCTGCGGTGCCGGTTAGATTTGGAGCAGACAGAAGCGGTTCGAAGACAGCTCCCGCTTCTGGCACACCGCAGGCGGGATATATATCCGGCGGAGTTTTAAATTTTAGATTGGGAAGTTCTTATGTGAACAGTCATGCAGACGCAAAAGCTGATTATCAGGAAAATATACAGACTGATGCCCCGGCTGAGCAGCATGGCTGTTTTTATATTTTCAGCGTCGAATATATCTTTAAAGGCAAAGAGGAAGCCGCCCTCCGCAGCTCCCACGGCGCCGGGAGTCGGCATGGCCGATGCGGACAAAGTCAGAATGGACTGACAGGTCATCAATTCCCCGGGGCGAAGGGCCGAGTATCCTAAAGCCCGGTAGACACAATAGGGAACCGAGGACAGGGCGGCCATTTGAAGCAGGGACGCCATTAATACCCGGATAAAAAGCAGCGGTTTCTGACGGATAACAGAGGCGCTCCGCTGATAGCGCCGGATTTCTTTTAACCAATGTTCTCTGCTTTCCCGGGGGTGCTTTACCAGATGGAGCCGGGCGCCCGTCCGAAGGAGCAATAAAAGAAGATTTTGAACAATTTTTTCGGAAGTAAGAAATAAAGCCATCAATGCGGCAGCGCCGCCGTTCATAATCAGTCCAAAGGGTAAAAGATATTTTAAATGGCCCGCTGTCCGCACAGCAAGGCCCGGATGGAGCAGGGCCGTTATTCCGGCGAACATCAGCATGGCCAACTGGTAAACCAAAACAATAAATAAAATCATTACTGAGGAATCCGCAAGACTAATGTTGTCTTTTTTCATATAGTACATTTGTACCGGCTGGCCGCCGCTGGCGGAAGGTGTGATGGAACTGAAATAAAAGCCGATAAAGGCGTATTGCTCACATCTGGACAATGGCAGAGGTTGTTTGAGGCTGTGGGAAATCTGGTACATATTTACCGCTTCACAGCTTACAAAAATAAACATGCAGACAAATCCGGCTAAAAGCCACATAAAGCGGCTTGTTTTTAAAGCCTGTATTAAGTTTTCCATATCATTTCCGCTTAAAATGACAGCAAAGGTGATAGCTGTCAGTAAAAGCATCAGCAATAAGTTACGGCCATAGGAGCCTTTTTTTTCTTTGTTGAATGACACGGGAATCTACTCCTTTAATATATTCATCCATTGTGAGAAACTGATAACCCTGGGCTTTCAGCCATGGGATCGTATGAATCAGCGCCTCGATGGTCCTGCGGGGCGCGCCTTTAGCTCCGCCTGTATCCTCTCCGGCATCATGCAGACAGATAACGGCGCCGTCAAAAACCCGCTCTTTCAGTTTAGCACTGATGGTTCGGGAGGTTGTTCCGCCTTCCCAGTCTTCTGCCATCACATCCCAGAGAACTCTCCGCATGTGGTATTTTTTAATATAGTTATTGACAAAGGGAGTGGAAATCCCCCAGGGCGGACGAAAGTATTTCAGGGCGTCGCCGGTCAACTCCCGGTGCAGGCGAATCGACGCCTGAAAATCATTTCGAATGTCGGCGGGGGTGGACAGCAGTGCATTTTTATGCGCCATGGTATGGCCGCCGACGGTATGCCCTTCGGAAAGCATTCGCCGGATAAGTTCCGGGTGAGCTTTTGCATGATTTCCCACAACAAAAAAGGTGGCGGGAATATGCTGATATTTTAATAAATTGAGTAAAAGCGGCGTATAACGGATATCCGGCCCGTCATCAAAAGTTAAAACTAAAGATTTCATTGTGTAAAGCACCTCCCAGTGGTAAAGAAGCGGTTAGTTCATTAATAATAGTAGTAAATGTGCAGGAGGCAAGGCCATGGCGCATACGGCGCATCTGCTGTTTATAATGGGTGATTCGCGCCCTGTTTTGGATGAGACAGGCAATGTGCTTTGCATCTGTCTGGTCATTTTTCAGGATAAGTTTCCTGCCAATTTCGTGTATTTCAATAAACTCTGCATTATATTTTTCCTGCCGCATGGTTGGATTTAAAGCTAAAATCGGCGTTTCTGCGTAAATGGCCTCAAAAGTTGTTATACCGCCGGGTTTTGTGATAACTAAATCCGAGCGGAGAAAATACTTTTCGATATCCTGAACATAGCCAAGCACTTCTATATTTTCAAAACGTCCATACAGTTTTTGAAACATTTTCTCGTTTTTCCCGGTGATGAGCGTCATTTCCGCGGGAACAAGGTTATTTAATTTCTGATAAAAATCCAGGCGTTTTGGCAGCAGTCCGAGGCCGCCGCCCATCAACAGGATTTTGGGCCGGGAAGATTCGGCTGTTTTTTTGGAAGCGGTCATTTTTTCGGAAGCGGGAATTTTTTCGGAAGCGGGAATTTTTTCGGAAACAGGTGTTTCTTGGTGATTTTCCGTGTGAAACCTCCGGCGAACAGGAATTCCGGTGATATAAATCTGAGTTTCCGGGACACCCTTTTGAATAAATGACCGGCGGACTTCCTCCGAGCCGACAGCATAGGCATCGGTATATTTATTTATCCATTCAGAATGGCCGGTAATATCTGTCACGCAGGTGATGAGCGGAATAGAAGAACCGCTCAGGGCTTTATAGTAGGCAACCGCCTTTGAAGCGGAGGCCAGCACGGAAATAATAAAATCCGGCTGTTTTTCATAAATTAACTGGTTCATACGCACGTAACCCACCAGATTTGGCTTCTGGGTGATGGGACGATTTTCCGATGATTTATAATGAAGATTGTAAAAAACGGTATTGCGGCGGATGAACGAGGAATAGCCATTGTAAATGTATTTTGCATGATGAGGCATCAGGTACTCAAGCCAGTCAATAATTTCTATATCAAATTTCTGTCCGTCTTTTCTGTGACAAAAAGTAAGTTCCTCTTTAATTGCTTCGGCAGCTTTCAGGTGGCCCATACCGAATCTGCCGGTAAGTATAAGAATTTTCATAGTCATTTCCCCTTTTCTGCCTTTAGTATAGCGAACAGAAATAAGGATTCGCCGACAGGATTCTTACATTTTTCTTATTAGAAAGTATTAAAAAAATGAAAAAAGCTTCAATATTCTTAAATAAATATTGAAGCGGTAAAAAAACGGTTACATTTGTTTTCGGACAACGGCATACTCGTTATCATTTTGATAATAAGGGCAGTTATAATGGTCATCCGATATCAGATGGGCGTATTCATCCTCATCCATATCCATATCGCACATATAAGCCTCATAGTCCTCATCATAGGAATAATAAAGGCAGGTATCGCAGCTTGTCTGCGGTTGTTTTTTGCCCATAGCACATCCCTCCCGAAGTTATTGTAGCAAATATGTCCGGGATTGGCAATGGGAGTTGGATTTGATGGACGAGCATCATCTGTTCAACTGGCTTTTAAGTTTTGGATGCCAGGCGGAACTCCTGGAACCCCGGGAAGCAAGAAAACATTTTGAGGGAATTATTCATGCGATGGAAGAAAAAATATAGACGAAGCACTGGGGATAGACGCTGACAGGAAAATGAAAATGTGATATGATGAAATTATAAAAGGTATATTAAATAACTAAAAGGTAGGGGGAAATATCATGACACAGGAAGAGATTGTCAAGAAACGGCAGGAATTGGTACATCATATGTTTTCCAGTACAGGCGATGAGTTTGTGCGCCTTGTTTTGGAGAACTGCCGCGGCGGAGGCAGTGCGTTGACAGAAGAAATGCGGCAGCGCATGAATGGAGAGGAATTTGACTATAAGGGGTTTCCTTGGTACAAGTTTCATGTGGGTGAGCCGAAGGGTAAGACGCGGAAGATTCTGTATTTTCACGGCGGCGGCTGGGTGATGAATTCAGGCGTGGCCCAATTTGCCTTTGCGGAGTATCTGGCCCGGGAGACCGGCGCAGAGATTTGGTTTCCGGAATATCCTATCGTGCCGGAGCACAACGGGGAGGAAGCCCTCGAGATGGGCATGGCGCTTTACCGCCAGATGCTGAAGGAGTGCCCGGGTGATGCGATTGCCATGGGCGGCGACTCTGCCGGCGGCGGGTTGGCTGTATCTGTGGCGATGCAGATTCGGGAGGAAGGCCTTGGACAGCCTAATAATTTGTTCTTAATTTCTCCGGGCTGCAACGTGGGCGGTACACCTCGTAATGCGGAAGAGAAAGCCTATGAGGATATGCTGTTGGAGCGGGACGCTATTGTTTCCACGAAAGGCTTTCCTACGGTGCTGGATTTATGGAAAGGCAGCACGGATAAGGATGACTGGCGTGTCAACCCAATGAAAGGACAGTTGAAGGGCCTGCCGCCTATGCTGGTATTTGCCGGCGGCCATGAGGCGATGGAGATGGGTATCCGCCAATTCGTTGGGGAGGCAATCCGGCAGGATGCGGACGTAGTCTATTATGTACGGAATGGCGTGGCGCATGCCTATGTCATGTTTTACGAGTGGGCAAAAGAAGAGAGAAAGTTAATTATTGACCGTCTGCTGTAAATCTGATAGATTTTGTTCTAGATTACAAAAAAGAGGGGACATTAATGAAAAGTTCATGTCTCCTCTTTTCGTATAGAGAAAAATATAAATGTTGACATACAGATGTCGTGTTTTGTGGAATAAAATATATTCATACGGGATGCCCGAATGGACAAAAAAATTAAGAGGCGGCGGTTTTCATGGCTTCAAGTGAGGAATTTGTTCAATACGTTGTCGGACAGTTGGATGAAGCGGGATGTATTATTTATAAAAAGCTTTTTGGAAAATACGGTTTATAGTATGAGGGGGAATTTTTTGGAACAGTGGAGGAACCGGAGTGTAAAAAGGCTGTTTCTAAAAGATAAAAAAGGAGGACTTTATGGCAAAAATAGATTATAAGAAAGAGTATAAGGATTTGTATATGCCAAAAAGGAAACCGTCCATTGTTGATGTGCCGGAGATGGTATTTATCATGGTGGATGGCCGGGGCAATCCGAACACTGCGGAGAGTTATAAAAATGCTTTGGAAATTCTTTACGGCTTATCTTTTACTATCAAAATGAGTAAAATGAGCGGAACACAGCCGGAAGGCTATTTTGATTATGTGGTTCCGCCGCTGGAAGGTCTCTGGTGGCTGGAAGATGGGAATTTTGACGGTCAAAATGAGACAGATAAAGACAAATTTTGTTGGACGTCCATGATTCGACAGCCGGAATTTGTGACGGAAGCAGTGTTTGAGTGGGCAAAGGAAAGTCTTCAAAAAAAGAAACCCCATATAGATTTTTCTGCTGTCCGGCTGGCGACATTTAAAGAAGGCTTATGTTGTCAGGCTATGCATGTCGGACCTTATGATGAGGAGCCGGAGACGATATCAAAGATAGAAAAGTATATTGAAGAAAACGGCTATGTTCTGGATATTAATTCAGAGCGCAGACATCATGAAATTTATCTGGGAGACCCAAGGCGGACGAAGCCGGAAAATTTAAAGACAGTTATCCGCCATCCGGTGCGGGAAAAACGGCCTGTGTGACCTTGATCTTCTAAAAAAATAAATATACGAGTAATAAACATGGAGGCGGTTAATATGTCATTTTTATCAGAACTTTTCGGAACAGAAAAGCCGATTATCGGACTTGTTCATATTCAGGCCCTTCCGGGAGACCCTTTTTATAAGGGTGAGGGGATGGATGCGGTCATTCAGAGGGCGAAGGCAGATTTGGAAGCTCTTCAGAATGGCGGTGTGGACGGTGTTCTTTTTACCAATGAATTCAGTATGCCCTATGAGAAGCATGTGTCTCCGGTGACATTGGCGGCTATGGGTATGGTTATAGGGGCGTTGAAGTCATCTATCCGGGTTCCTTTTGGAGCAGAGGCAATTTTTGACGGAGATGCGACAATCTCTTTATGTGCGGCTGTGGAAGCGGACTTTACCCGGTGTCTGTTTACCGGTGTCTGGGCGGGTGACTTTGGAATGGTTGACAGGGATATTGCGGTCACTCTCCGTTTGAAAAATGCTTATCGGTTGGATAAGCTGAAACTTTTTTATTTTGTGACCAGCGAGGGTGATGCCTGTGTAGGTGAACGAAAAATGTGTTGCATCTATCGTATAGGTATAATCAAGCCAGCTTCCGTCCTCGGCTCTTAAATTCATAGTGCCGTCTGCATTCAATCGGATAAGATAATGGGGGACATATTCGGCGTCTGGC
>URND01000083.1 GCA_900549105.1 uncultured Eubacteriales bacterium | reverse complement strand
CTCATTGGTAGCCCCGCCCTTTTTCTATAATTACGGCTGTCTGTCAAGGCAGCTTTTTGATTGGAGGGATTTCATTGAAAGATACAACGCCAATTTATTTCCATTCTGCCACCTATGCGTATGAGCATGGGGAGCTGGATCAGTACCACGCTTCCCACAAGGCAAACATTGCGTGCAGGGAGGCAATCGAACAGGCCATAACGGACAACTACCGGGATAACCGTTTAGGTACGGCATGTGTGCAGCAGGTCTTACAGCAGTTTGATCCTGGCCGGATTTTTTATGTCCTTGCCAACACGGTCCGGCAGAAAGATTATGACGGGCGCATTTCACGGGACAATAAAGCATGGGCGCAGACGGTTCCGGTCTGTGAGGATAAGGACGGTTTCGGATATGACCGGAATGTTTGCTTTGCCGTGGACCGCTGCAATCCCGGACTTACCGACCTGTTTCTCTCCCAGGCCAGGCGGGAATGTCCGCTTACTCAGGAACAAAAGCCCTCTGTCCGAGACAGCCTAAATCAACATGCCGGACGGCAGGCAGCGCATAAGGATAAACCAAAAACGAAAAAAGAACACGCACGATAACATAATGATTTTCAGACTAAGGAGGTGACGATATGGCGACCACACGGCTGATGCCTCTGCACATTGGAAAAGGCCGGGATATTTCCACGGCCATTGCAGACATCATTGACTACGTGGAGAATCCACAGAAAACCGATTTTGGGAAATTTATTTATGGCTATGAGTGTGATACCCGGATTGCCGACGCGGAGTTTCTTCTATCCAAGCGGCAGTATGCGAACCTGACCGGACGAAACCAGGGCGCGGACGATGTGATCGCCTACCATCTCCGGCAGGCTTTCAAGCCCGGCGAGGTCACGCCGGAAGAAGCGAACCAGATTGGGCGGGAGCTTGCTCTGAAACTGACAAAAGGCAATCACGCTTTTGTTGTCTGTACCCATGTAGACAAGCACCATGTCCATAACCACATCATCATAAATTCCACAACGCTGGACTGTCAGAAAAAGTTCCGCAACTTCTGGGGATCCACCTGGGCAATCCGGCGCATGAATGACAAGCTGTGCTTAGAGCATGGTCTTTCCATTGTAGAGGATCCGAAGCCCAGCCGGGATCACTATGGTACATGGCTGGGAAATAAAAAACAGCCCTCCCACCAGGAACAGATCCGCTGTGCCATTGACGCGGCCCTGGAAGAAAAGCCGAAGGACTTTGAAGAACTGTTGAAGAAGCTGGAGGCGGCCGGGATTGAAGTCAACCGGGAGCGAAAGTACCTTCGTTTTCGCTTGTCGCCGGAAGATAGATATACCCGGTGTGACACGCTGAAAGGCGACTATACCGAGCAGGCTATCAAAGAACGGATCACAGGCGCCCGGATAGTAAAGCCGCGCCGTACCTCTCCCCAAAAGCCGGTTTCCAAAGTCGGGCTGCTAGTGGATATTGAGGCGGCAATCCGTTCCGGCAAAGGTCCGGGGTATGAACGCTGGGCGAAGGTGTTTAACTTAAAACAGCTCTCCCAGGCGGTAATTTATCTCAAAGAGCATGGCGATATGAGTTATGAGGATTTGCAGGAAAAATCAGATGCCGTCACCGCCAGCTTTAATGCGTTGTCAGTACAGATCAAGGAACTGGAATCGCAGATGGCCGCCAACGGGGAGCTGCAGAAACAGATCGTAAACTACGCCAAGACGCGAGCGGTCTATGTGGAATACCGAAAAGCTGGGTACAGCAAAAAATTCCGTGCGGCACATGAGGCGGAAATCCTTCTGCACCAAACAGCGAAGAAATATTTTGACGAGGTGGGAATCACAAAGCTGCCCTCCGTCAAAGCTCTGCGAGAGGAATATGCCGGGCTTCTGGAACAGAAACGGAAAGCCTACTCTGCTTATAAGCAGGCCAGGGCTGATATGAAAGAGCTTTATAATGTCCGGGCGAATGTGGAGCATTTGCTGGATATTCCCACCGGGCGGGAACCGCAGAGGGAATCGCAGAAGTCACGGCAATAGGTTTCTTCCTGCTTTTGTTTTTTCAGCGTTCCAACGGAACGCGCAGCCATCACCGCAGGTGATGATCTCAGGGGTTTGGGGACATGTCACCAACAAGCATTTTGGCAGGAATACCGGAAACGGATTCCTGCCAAAATACGCAATCTTACGGAAGATTGCATTGCTTGCCAGCGACAGTGGGTATAAATTTGAATCCGTAATATAAGAAACGCCGGACAGATCCAGTCATCATGTCCGGCGTTCTTTTTCCTTAGCTTCTCGCATTTACAGCTCAGGATAGGTGAACTTTTATAGCCCTAAATTCATAAACAAAAAAAGGGGGTTGTATCCTGAAGCCTCTTTTTATACCAATGTCAAAAAATAAGAGTTGTTTTATAGCCGCAGTTCAGCGCACTTTCAATTTTCATTGTACCACTATGTGCTTCTACAATTTGCCGTACCAACAATACACCAAGTCCATGACGGAGGTTTAGTTTTTCATCTGTGCTTTCAAGATAGTGCGTTTTGGTATTCAATTCTTGCAACTTATCAGCAGATACCCCCACGCCATTATCCGCGACAATAATTTCTGTATGTCCATCCGTACAGTCAACCGAGATTGTTATTGCACAGCCGTTTGGATTGTGGCCGATGCTATTTTGAAGAAGATTTGTAATCGCCCGCTTTAAGAGCGCTTCATCACCCAGCATATAGTGCAGCTCGCTTTCTTCATCCGATTGAAAATCAATAGAGAAGCTTTCATCAAGCCCACTATCCAGAAAATCACATACCACTTGCCGGGCCAATTCTACTGGGGAAATTTTCTCAGTTCGTAATGGCTGCATATCATATTCCAGTTTTGAAGTCAAATTCAAATCCTCAATGAGCTGCTTAATTTTGGTAGCCTGCTGGCGGATTGCCACAATCTTTTCTTTCTGTTCTGTGTTCAAATCCCGGCTTTCCTCTAAGCTGCTGGAATAGCCAAGCACCATTGATAGAGGTGTGCGGATGTCATGTGAAATACCGCTGATCCAGTTTGCTCTTGCCCTGTCCCTGCGTTGCAGGGTTTTGGCGACCTTATTCAGCTTTGCGTTGATTTCCGCCAATTCCCCCCGTTCAACTAACTGTGTTTTCTTCCCAGATGAAATTTCTTCTATGCCGGTGAGGATCGGCTTAATGGATTTTTCAATCTTGCGGTTATTGTGAATGAACAGGATCAGCACAATGATGATATTGAACAAAAATAAAGTAACCAATCCAAATATGTCTATTTTAATGCTGTCAGAAGTTTTGTAAGCAGACAGTTTCCAAAAACTATCCTGCGGGTAGCCGACAACCAGCAGACCATAAGATTGATTTGACACGAATACTGGATAATCCTCTAAGTACCACCTTGTCATTTCTGCAATATCGCCCGGTGTATAGTGCAGAGGTAATTCGGACGGTATTTTGTAATTCCAGACCACATCGCCGGTGTCATTGCTTATCAGCATACACCATGCGTTTTCATTTGTCATTTGGATAGCCGTATTTTCTGAAAGACGGTAGCTTTCTTCACTTTGCTGCAAGTCTGCGGAAACCTGCTCTAATAGTTGCGTTGGGCTATGGCTGCCCCGACTGCTTGACACCACAGCCAGCACAACAAAAAGGACAATGTTTATCAGGATAAAGAAGCAGAACAGCTTCACACTGGAATGAACATACCGCTTAAAAAATCGTTGAATATTATTCATAGGCTCACCTTGACTTGTCCTTTAAGATCAACTTATATCCAATGCCTTTTACCGTTACCAGCGAAACCGGCGAAGATGGTTTTTCCTCAATCTTTTCCCGGATATGGCGAATGTGCGACATAAGTGTTTTCTCATAGCCTATATAAATATCCCCGCAAACCGTTTGGCAAAGCGCACCCAAAGTTACAATGCGGCCCGCATTTGCATACAGTTTTTTCAATATCTCCACTTCTTTTGCGGTCAGGGAAACTGGTTCCTGTCCCTCACGATAGACTTCTGCCTGTTCTAAGTCCACTTTGCAGGCATCCAGTAAGAAGCTGCTTTCCTCACTTTCTTTATAGGTTCGCCGCAGAATGGCCGTAATGCGCCATACAAATTCCTGCGCGATAAATGGTTTTACCATGTAATCATCCGCACCGGCCTCAAAACCTTTTGATTTATCGTCGATTTCTCCTTTTGCCGTCAAAAAAAGAATAGGGATCGGGTTCTGTTCTCGGATTGTCTTTGCCAACATAAAGCCGTCCATATCCGGTAGCATAACATCCAAAACAGCCATATCCGGCTTTGCACTCATTCTTTCCAATGCGCTCAGGGCGGTATTGGCGGTTACTATATTTTCAAAACCATTCTCTTTCAGAATGGATTGGCACATCTGTAAAATTGCCGGTTCATCATCAACCAGCAAAATAATTTTGTCCTTGATTGTACCCATCGGCTCACTCCTTTCCTTATGTATTATACCATATCTTTTCATATTTGCAGCTTTGATCGTGAAAATCAAGGTAAAATCAAGGTTCTCTCCAATGCAATGCAAGGTGGGGGCTATATGATATAAGCAGCTTAGGAAAGGAGCAAGAAAAAATGATTGTAGCAACAGATAATTTGTCAAAAGAATATGACGGTGTTTACCGTGTTCAGGAATTAGATATTCGGATTAAAGAGGGCGACATTTACGGCTTTCTCGGCCCGAATGGGGCAGGCAAGTCCACCACCATGAAAATGCTGCTCGGACTTGTCAAACCCACCAGCGGAACCATTGAAATTATGGGAAAACCGTTCAACGAAAAGAACCGCCGTGATATTCTCTCGTCCGTTGGCTCCCTGATTGAATCCCCGTCCTACTATGGACATTTGACTGGCCGCGAGAATATGGAGATCATTCGCAGGCTGCTTGACTTGCCCAAAAAGAACATTGAAGAAGCGGTGCATATTGTCCGTATGGAAAACCAGATGGAGAAGAAAGTCAAAAACTATTCTCTCGGTATGAAGCAGCGGCTCGGCATTGCAATGGCACTGGCCCGGTTCCCGAAACTTCTGATTTTGGATGAACCGACCAACGGGCTTGACCCCGCAGGCATCGAAGAAATGCGGGAACTCATTAAGATGCTGCCGAAACAGTATGGCATGACAGTGATGATTTCCAGCCACATTTTAAGTGAGATCGACCAGATGGCTACTGTTGTCGGCATTATCAATCAGGGCTGCCTGATTTTTCAGGAAAGGATGTCAGTTCTGGATATGCAGCGGGAGCCACAGATTATATTGAGAACCAGCGATAACAACCACGCTTTCCAGCTTCTTAAAAAGGCCAACCCGCAGCGTACAACGGATGGTTTGCAGATCGGTGCGCTGACTGACGAACAGACCGGCGCTGTTGTGCAATGCCTGTGTTCCAATGGTATCTCTGTTTATCGTGTTGAGGAACACCGGGAAAGTCTGGAAGATATTTTCCTCAACCTGACAGGAAAGGAGCTGACACTGTGATGAAATACCTGTGCCTTGAATTATACAAACTGAAACGCAGAAAGGTTTTTCTGACCTTTGTGCTGATCCTCGGTGTGGAATTACTCTTTGTATTTTCCAACTATGGAAACAATGAAAATTTCCTCGGTATGATTTCCGACCCCAATGCACCGGCATGGGAGGATTTGATCGTTGGGCCAGCTACTATGAATGGGCTTTTTCTTCCCATTCTGGCAGCGGTTATTGCCAGCCGCATTTGCGATATGGAACACCGGGGAAATACATGGAAGTTGTTGGAGTGCAACAATGAAAACCGCAAGGCAATTTGGTTCTGCAAGTTTACCGTAGTAACCGTTCTCATGCTGGCGGCAATTCTCATTCAGGCTCTTGTGATTGTCGCCTACGGCAATGCTGTGGGGATTGTTGAGCCGCTGCCGGTAAAAACGCTGTGGGAATTTGTTTTGGGGACAGTAATGGTTACATTTGTGGTTGTAACTATTCAGGTGTTTTTCTCTCTTGTTTTTGCGAACCAGCTTATCCCGATGTCTATTGGTATGATTGGTGCGTTGATTGGCTTTATTTCTACTTTGCTCCCCACGGGCATCCGCAATATCCTCATTTGGGGAAATTACGCAGAAATGATGGTGCTGGGGCAGGACACTTCTTCCGGCAATTTGCAATCCAGTGAACTTGTCGTTCGGAATATTGACTTTCTTCCGCTTACGATCCTCTTTATTGTTGGATTGATTGCCTTTGTCCTGTTTGAGAAGAAGTTTCAAAAATACGAGTATTAAAGGAGGGGTTGTAATGCTTATCAATGCAATTCGGGCGGAAAATCTGAAAAGCCGCCATTCTAATATGTGGGTAGCAGTTCTCATTCTGCCACTTTTGACCGCCGCCATTGGTGCAATCATTTATGGCATCAATGCTTCGGCCAATTTGTACGACGGCGCAGTATGGCAGCAGCTTTGGCTTCAAACAGGGCTGTTCTATGGGTATTTTTTCTTTCCAATCCTGATTGCCATTTGTGCGTCCTATTTGTGGCGGCTGGAACACACAAATTACAACTGGAACAGCCTTATGACAACACCGGTTTCCCGGTCAACCATTTTCATTGCGAAGCTGGTTGTGCTGACAAAATCTATTCTGACCGCACAGGTTCTTTTGATGGTGTTTATCATTATCGTAGGAAAGGTTGTGTTTCGGTTTGAACAGCCCATCCCTATCAATATGCTATGGTGGCTGTTTATGGGCTGGTTTTCAGCTTTGAGCGTTGGTGCTGTTCAGCTTTACTTGTCCATGCGGATCAGGAGCTTTGCGGTGCCGGTAGGTTTGGCGGTTTGCCTTAGTATCGGCGGTCTGGCTTTCCATATTGCCGGTTTAAGTGAGATGTTCCCTTATTCGCAAATTATTCTCGGTCTATCGTCACAGGACGAAGTGTTGCCGATTGACAGTATAACGACTTTGGTTCCAATGGTTCTTGTTTACACGGTATTATTTGTGATTTTGGCTACTAATCATCTGAAAAAGGCAGATGTTGTAGCCGGATAAAGGAGAAAAAATGAAAGCAGAAAATTTAGGAAGATTATCTTTGTTGGTAAGCGTACTCCCGCTGACCCTGTTTATCATCCGGCACTTGAAAATCGGCATGGATGCGCCGTGGGTTTATATCATCTTTGCAGTGTACGCGCTTTTGATTATTGCGGGCTTTGTATTCGCAATCTGGCTGGTGAAAAACAAAAGGACACGGACGGCCACATCTAAAGCGGCATTAACGCTTAGTTCTCTGTATGTTGCGTTTTTCAGCTTCTTTATTTACCTGACAGTAGCAGCCAGAATTTGACCTAATGGAAGCTGATTATAGCAGCAAACTTATTTCAGATAGCGAAAACCTGCCAGATGACGGCAAAAGGAAAAAGCCGTTGCATAACAAACACATTCAAATCACTTATGGGACAGAAATTTTGAATAAAAAATGGAGGTGATGATGTGATGGGACATTAGCTGTTTTTGATATAGAAGAATCCGGAAAACAGATTGGCGAAAAGTTATTTCTGCTTCTTAACGAGGAACAAAAGAATGCTCTAATGCAATATATTTTGGAACAAGGAGTCTGTCATGGAACGGTATTCAATTCCTGTCACACTTCCTTTGCTGCAAAGAAGAATCCTCTAACAGAAATACAGGAAGGCGAGCTTTATCTATGCCTGGAGCACCGCACTGTCAGGGTTCGCGAACGGATTATCAACCTGACAAGTAAGGAGTTTGATATACTGGCATTACTCATTGCCAATCCCAAACGTGTTTTTACTTACGAACTGATTACCGATTTGGTTTGGAAAGAGGATTGTGATTTCTATTCGAGAAAAGCGATTCATAATCATATAAGTAAGTTGCGTAAGAAATTGCGCTTTGAACCGGATCTTCCAAACTATATTGAGAGTGTCGCCGGGATCGGCTATAAATTTGAACATCTATAACATGAGCCCACAAGGTGTTGTTTTCCCTTGTGGGCTTGCTTTTGTAGCATATATTCTAAGAGCAGAATATGTAGAAAATTGCGAATATAAAGAGTAAAAAGCGAATGTCTGCGGACTGATACAGGAAACATAAACGATATAATTTTCTCCCAAGGAGGTATCAAGCAGCCGATTCAGGTTCCTCCTTGATGGGAGGAAATGCCTATGCGTCTATGCAACACAGATCCGCAGATAAACTGCTTTACATTCAGTCACCTATACGTCGTAGTCCAGCTCGTATGGATTGCGGCGTTTTTGGTTTCGACAAAGTTTGAGCATTTTCGCTGTCAACCTCCCGGAAAAATTTCATACTGCTGCTTTGGCGCGCCTGTTCTTTGTACGGGCGCGCTTTTTTGTACCCTTTTTTTAATCAGAAAGAGACTTAGACCTTATCGCTGCCGCAGCCCACCCTCTGATTTCGATTTTTGCCATCAACTCAAACATCGAAATTGGAGGAAATTACTATGAAGAAAATCAATCTTCGGGATTATTACCCGTATTATACACAGGACATGATCGTTGAGGTGCCGGATGAAGTTGCTTTGTTGCTTCGGGAGTATATGTTGCTGGAAGAAGCCTATCGGATTCGTACATACCGCTATAAAGCATTTTACTCCCTGGATCGAGACGAAGGTATTGAGCGTGAGATATTGCAAAAGCCTCTTAACCCGGCAGAAATTTGGGAACAGCGTCAAATGACGGAGTTGATTTATAAAGGTCTTTCCAAACTTCCGGTAAAGCAGCGCCAACGGATCTATGCACACTTTTTTCTTGGCATGAGCAAAGCAGATATTGCCAAAGCGGAAGGAACACACAAAAGCCGGATCACCCGTTCTATCGAAGCCGGATTGCGTAGTCTGGAAAAATATTTCAAAGAAATTTTATAACAGACGGCAACTTTGCCCCTAAAAATGTACTGAATAGTAGAGGGACATATTCGGCGGGACAAGCTGGACGGGTGTGGTAAGGAAGCATATATCTCCTCCCACCCCAACTGCAATATCAATTTGTCTGCCATGCCCCTTGCTTGTTCCTTGACAACCGAATATACGCTGTTACAGGTACTTCATTCTGTGTTCCGAGCGGCAGATGGGGCGGCGCGGTGACAGGCGGCCTAAGGAGGTGATGAATCCAGGCTGTCCGAGCGATAAACGCAACCTACGAAACCGGCTGTGGCAGGCCGGACGCGACGACGGCACAGATCATAATGGTACTTCCTCACGGCTCCCTAAAGACTTGGGGAGAGTTCCTGCGGCGTTTGCTTGCTCTGGCAAAGCGGCGGCGTATGTGGGACTATGATGCGGTGACGCTATCCGCAGCCTGTAATAGCCCCGTCCTTATAACAGAAGGACTTGCCGGGGTGCGTGGCAAATACGGCAGTAAAATCGAAATCAGATATAATGGGCCGGATTTATGTGTGTAACAACCGTAGATCCGACCTATTCATGTGGTTTTGATAACACAGTTTTCAGAAGGGAGTTGATACTATGGAAATGAACACCATTGTCAGTGAAGTGGGTACGCTGGTAGACATTCGGGATGTTTCTGTCAACAAAGAACTTTCCCGTGATGAACGGATTGCAGAATTTGTTCAGCAGATAAAAAATCCATACCATTTTAAGTGTGGCCGTTTTACTGTACAGGCCAGCTTTTCTGCTGAAGGTGCTACCCTGGAAGAATGTATCAAGGGTATTTTACGATAGGCGCAATTTTAAGAAAGGGGCTGACTTTTCCGTAAAAGCATGGTAGAATAAGAATCGGAAAAGGAATTGAATATGGACTAACCACACTTCTTGAATTGCGGGGATTTTTCTGTGCAACGAAAGGAGTGTTTTTTTATGCAGGTTTACAAAGCGATTAAGTACATCCGTCTTTCTTATACGGATGATAAAACAGTAGAAAGTGACAGCGTTGCCAATCAGCGGCGCCTGATCGATGATTACATAGCCCGACACCCGGAAATTGAGGTTGTGGCAGAAAAAATTGACGATGGTTATAGTGGCGTTTTGTTTGATCGCCCGGCATTTCAGGAAATGATGCAGATGATCGAACAAGGCGAAGCTAATTGCGTGATTGTCAAAGACCTCTCCCGCTTAGGTCGTGAGTACATAGAAACAGGCCGCTATATGCGCAGGGTGTTTCCAGCCTATGGAGTGCGTTTTATCGCAATTAACGATAATGTGGACACGGAAAATGACGCTGCCGATGATCTCACGGTTTCTGTCAAAAACATTATGAATGAGGCTTACTGTCGGGATATTTCCGTTAAGACACGGAGTGCCCTGGAAGTAAAACGGCGCAGCGGGGATTTTGTAGGTGCTTTTACCATCTATGGTTATGTGAAAGTCGGCGATAAACACAAGAGCCTGGAAGTAGACGAATATGCTGCCAATGTTGTGCGGGATATTTTCAGAAAACGGCTGGAAGGATTCAGCGCTTCCCATATAGCGGATGAACTGAACCGATTAGGAATTCTTTCACCGTTGGCGTATAAGCGCAATCACGGAATGCCTCATGCAAAAGGTGGCTATACAGACCGAAAGGATTGCAAATGGTCTGCAACTACAATCATCCGCATTTTACAGGATGAAACTTACACCGGAACACTGGTCCAGGGCAAGCAGACAACGCCCCATTTCAAATTAAAAGAGCGTGAGGACAAACCTTCTTCGGAATGGATTCGTGTGGAGGGAACCCATGAGGCAATCATACAAAAGCACGATTTTGATCTGGTGCAAAGGCTCCGCAGGATTGACACAAGGACTTCTCCTAAATCGGATAAGGTTTACCTGTTTTCCGGCATTTTGATCTGCGGCTGCTGTGGCTGCCGTATGACCCGCAAGACGAACCGCTATAAAGATAAAGAGTATCACTATTATTACTGCCCGACCGGTAAAAAGAATGGCTGCACATCGTCGGTCATGCTGAAAGAGTCGGATCTGATTGAATGTGTGCAGGACAGTTTGAAAGGACATATTGAAAATGTTGCTTCTCTGGATGCCCTGCTGTCCAGTATCAGTCAAGAACGGATTAACCGGGAATTGGCGCAGGAATATGCCGCACAGATCAGAGTAAATGAAAAGCGTGTGGCACAGACCGAGGGCTTTAAGGCAAAACTCTATGAAAATCTGGTGAGTGGAATTCTGACAAAGGAAGAATTTCTCTCTTACAAGCGAAAATACAATGCAGATATTGAACTGTTCCAAAAAGCAATCGCTGAATGGAACGAAAAACTTACAGATGTATTAGAAAACCGAAGCGAACGAAACCGTTGGATCAACCATTTTATGAAATTTTCTACTATGGAGGGTATTGACCGTCGGGCAGTCATGCAGCTTATCCGAAGCATACGGGTAATGGGTAAAGATGAACTGCATATTGAATTTAATTACCAGGATGAGTATCAGAAAGCAATCTCTTTGGCGGAACAGATTGCTACAAAAAACGAAGAAAGGATGGTGGGCTAAATGGCAAGAAAAAGCAGAAAACAGACGGCAGCTCCCATGCCGGCACCATCTTTGTATGTACATGTGGCTCTGTATATCCGTCTTTCTGTGGAGGATAACAAAAAGCGGGGCTGCTCAGTAGAAAACCAAAAGTTGGTACTGAATGACTTTCTTTCAGATAAACCGGACTTCGTTGTGTATGATACTTATATCGACAACGGAGCAACAGGGACAAATTTTCACCGCCCTGGATTTCAGCAAATGCTATCTGATATTGAAGCAGGCCACATTAACTGTGTGATTGTTAAGGATCTTTCCCGATTAGGGCGAAATTCTATTGACACAGGTTATTATATCGAACAATATTTTCATGCGCATAATGTTCGGTTCATTGCTGTTACGGATCAGTTTGACACAGCGGATTCCGGAAATCTTCATGGCGGTATCATGCTGCCTTTGAAAAATATGATCAATGAAGCCTATGCTCTGGACATTGGGCGAAAAATCAAAGCACAGGCGCGGCAGGCTATGAAAGATGGCGACTATATTGGTGCACGGGCACCTTACGGTTACAGGAAAGACCCGGATGATTGCCATAAACTTCTGATTGATGAAAATACTGCCCCTGTAGTAAAACAGATTTTTGAATGGGCACATGAACATGTGGCACTGAACCGGATTGTCCGCAACCTAAATGAGATGGGGATTCCGGCACCGAGCCATTATAAAAAGACCACTGGCGAGATTACCAGTCCGGGACTGATCGGAAGCGGCAAATGGCAGACCCGTACAGTGATGAAAATCTTAGAAAGCGAAGTTTATACAGGCGATCTGGTGCAAGGGAAAACAAAGATTGTAGATCATCAGCAGGTCAAGGCTGGAGAAGATAATCTGATTATTGTAAAATGCACCCATGAACCGATCATCAGCCATGAGTTGTTTCATGCAGTTCAGGAATACAGAAAACAGATCTGTGAAGAAAGCAAAGCAACTCCAAAACGTCCCTACACACCAAACATTTTCAAAGGTAAAGTGTTCTGTACTGATTGTGGCAGAAGCCTTCACAGGCAACGCGCCGAGCGCCGGAAAGGACCCGACACTTACTGGTTCCACTGCCTTACAAACAGCCGGGTAGAAAAAGATAGCTGCAAAGGTGCGATGATACAGGAGAAAGAACTGATTTCTACTGTTACGGATATTCTTGAAAAAGAGCTGACAGTTGCGCTGGGAATGTCGCTGCCACTCTTTCAGTTGGAGGCAAGACAAAAACAGGAAAAAGATAAGCTGAAAATTCAGATGTCGGCCAAACGACAGGAAATTGAAAAAACACGCCGGCTGATCCGTGGCCTATATGAAAATTTTGTACAGGGTATTTTGACAAATGACGAATACTTTGAATTGAAAGCGGATTATGAACATGCTATCAATGCTCTGTCTGGTGAGATTGAAGTATTTGAAAAATCTATGGACTCCCCGGACAACCAGCTTGCCAGATACCGTGCAATGGAAAAGGATGCAAAAACACTGGCACAGGATCATGTACTGACTGCAGAACTGATTGAACGGCTCATTGAACGAATTGAGATCGACCACGAGCGGAATATTCATGTAACCTTCCGTTTCAAAAATGAATTTCAGGGAAAGGCGGTGGAACCGTGCGCAACTATGTGATTGCCCTTTATATCCGTCTTTCTGTGGAAGATTTCAAAACCGAAAGTTTGAGCATACCAAATCAAAAACTGATTCTTCGTGAAAAAGCTATGTCTCTGCCGGAATGGGATAACAGTGAGATTTTGGAATTTATTGACAATGGTCATACAGGGACAAACTTTGAGCGTCCGGCGGTGCAGGAACTTTTAACAATGGTTCAGGCCGGAAAAATCAACTGTATTATTGTAAAAGACCTTTCCCGATTTGGACGTAACAGCATTGAAACCGGCTATTTTATTGAGCGGGTATTTCCTCTTTACCACACCCGTTTTATTTCCGTCAGTGATGATTTTGACACGGCTAATTTCAAAGGTGATACCGGAGGGATTGATATTGCTTTCAAGTATCTTATTAGCGAGTGTTATAGCCGGGATATGTCCATGAAAACCAAAAGTGCAAAATACGCAAAGATGCGTCGTGGAGAATATCAGAGTGTCATCTGTCCTTACGGCTATCGCAAGAGTGCAGACGGACGTATGGAACCGGACGAGGATGTTGCCCCGAATGTGCAGATGATATTTCAATGGGCGTCTGAAGGCAACACCGCAGCCGAGATCACAAGAAAATTGTATGCCATGAATATCCCCACCCCTGGGGAATATCGCAAACTTAAAGGCAAGGACTATTACAATGTTTCCCGAACAAACGGCGTTTGGAGTACATCAACGGTCCTGCGTATTTTAGAAGATCAAAGATATATCGGTACCTATGTAATTGGCAAGAGAAAGGTAAAAGAGATTGGCAGCCGACATACACAGTTAAAGGATGAAAGTGAGTGGTTCAAAATACCGAACCATCATCCGGCTATTGTAAGTGTGGATCTATTTGAGAGAGCCAATGCTTCAATTAAGCGTTTCTCTCTGTCAAATAAAAAGCCGCGTGATTATCTGCTCCGTGGTAAGGTATTCTGTG
>URND01000082.1 GCA_900549105.1 uncultured Eubacteriales bacterium | reverse complement strand
CCGGATAATCATGAGTCGCGATATCGATAAAGTGCAGCTGAATCGGTGAATTGATCAGATACATCAGCGTGCCGATCAGCATAATCACGATCAAAGCAAGCCACCGCCAGTCAAGGCTGATCGCCAGCATAGCCAATAACATGAGCTGCAGACCATGCACAAGCGGCATTTTCCGTAAGCCTCCCAGTTCAACCAACCGGCCAGAGAACTGATTGCTAAACAAAGACATCAAGCCATACAGAAATAAAAGCAGCGTAATCGCGCCCGTCTTAAAATGCAGCGGTCCCGCCAGCAGCGGTCTTAAATAAGTGTAGAAGGTATAGGTTGCGGCCAGATTAAACATCGGCAGCAGCATCCCGATATAAATGCGACGATCGCCAAAGATTTTAAACTGATCGCTGAATTGTCGTGACGCGCCCTGTCTGAGATCAATCGGCAGACTGGCCCGCATCAGAAACAAAATAACCAGACTGACGAAAACGATCACGCCAAACGTGGTCCGCCAGCCAAAGTGCATTGAGATCCAGGTACCCACTGGAACGCCAAAGACCGAGGCAATCGAAAAGCCGGAAAAAATCCAGGCAATCAATCCGGCACTTTATGAAGCGGCCGAGATGGACCATGCAACACCGTGGCAGAAATTCAAGGACATTACCCTGCCGGAATTGAAACCATTGTGTGTGTTCGTTTTAATTACGATTACGATCGGAGCATTCCGTATGTTGGTACAGCCAATGGTTATGACCGGAGGAGGACCATCGAATTCAACGTATACGGTTGTGTATGATATATATGAAACAGGTACTGTTAACTGGGAAATTGGACTGGCATCTACAATGGCTATTGTATACACATATTCACCCGCTTTATTTTGACAAGTGATTTTATTTTATCACGGGGGAAAATGAAAGCCAAGGTCTGGGGGAAGGAATTAAGAAACTTGTAGGATTTGCGTTAGATTGCTGTTTTTGTCGAACGAAAAAGATGGATTTTATATTTTGCAGAAAATTATATGCCGGCGGCTCAGCACTATGCGGCGGCAGCAAACCAGGTGGAATCGCTTCAGCGCGATGTTGCTTTAGTTAAAAGGGTTGTTGCCGGGCATAGTGCAAAGCTCGATGAAATTTCGGCTTGAATTAATGTATAAATATAAATGTAAGTATCAGACAGATGGAGAGAAGTATAAGCACCAGTGGAAATACAACCTGCACAGGCAGGATGAATCCGGAGGGTTCACCTTCCCGAAGGCGTTTGACATTTTTTCTGGCCAGATAGAAGGTTGCTGAGATAATAAGCATTATGGATGCTTCCAGTATAAAAATGAAGCCCTGAGTATGCCCTGTGCCATAAGAATAAACGGCATAACCGAGATAAAAAAGGCCCATGGCAAGCGTGAGTACGGAGATGGCATGAAGAATTGCATACCAGCGGTTTTCCATATTATAAAGGGAGTCCCGGTCAGTATAGATTTTGACATCCTCAGGGGAGAGTTCCGGCGTATATGGACGGCGGAAGTAGTGCCACCCGTTAAAAGTAGAGTTCACATATTCCCATCCGGCATCTTCAAAACATTCAATATAGCGGCCCTTGTCCGAAATTTTCGGACAAAAATCCAGTTGATAAATATAGCGGACACTGTTGTCGCGCCGGAATGTAGAGTGGAAACAGCCGCCTTTGACTAATTGAAGTCCATTTTTGGAAGCTTCATTTAAATCCTGTTCCTCTTGCTTATACTCCCATACAGCATAAAATTTATGACTTGTGATAATATCTTTCATATCAATCTTCCTCCCCTATAACTTTTTTGGAAATCTCCACCAGATATTTTAGACGCCTCATTTCCTGATTTAAGGCCTCCCGGCCGGAATCAGTCAACTCATAAAGCCGTTTGCGTTTATCCTCGGGATTATCGCTGAATGTTTCACGAATCCATCCTTTTTTCATCATATTGTCTGTGGCGCCGTACATGGTGCCGGAACCAATTTTTACGTTTCCCTGTGAAAGTTCGGCTGTTTTCTGCATAATGCCGTATCCGTGGAGCGGCCCGTGATAAAGGCAGAGCAGAATATAAAAATAACTTTCGGTCAGAGGTTCATTTTTTCCTGGCATGTGAATCCTCCTGTATCAAAATATACTATATCGAGTGACGATATATCATCTTTAAATATATCGTATCACGATATATATCGGGTGTCAACATATATTTTCAAAAAATAGTTGACGTGGTATATTGTGAACACTTGGCGAGGTATTCCACGAACTTAGTTGACGTGGTATACTATAACAGAAGGGGGTGGTCGATATGTTAACGATTTTCAACCGTCAAGAATTAACAGTGACATTTTCGTTAAAGGAACTGAATCGAATCCAGAATATTCTGGCGGAAAATAAGTTGGAATATAGGGTGAAAAGTTGTTTAAAGGGTGGTATTGACCGGGCAAGAATGGGAAGTATGGGAATGAATCCGGAGCAGATGCAGGAATATATAATATATGTTCATAAGGATGATTTTGAAATGGCCGCAGGGCTGATAAGGGGGAATATTTCATGAAAACACTATTTATTAATGCCTGTGTGCGCGGGGAGTCGAGAACGCTTCAGTTGTGCAAAGAATATATGAAACGGCATTGGGAGAAAGAAACAGTAAAGGAGGTTTCCTTGAAAGACAGTTCGCTGGCGCCGGTCAATGAGGAAATGCTGCGTCAGAGGGATGCAGATATATCTGCCGGCGATTTTTCATCATCCCGATATGATTGGGCCAGAGATTTTGCGGATGCGGATGAAATTTTAATCGGCGCACCATTTTGGGACTGCAGTTTTCCGGCTGTGCTGAAGGTATATCTTGAGCATATATGTGTGAACGGGATTACCTTTGGTTATGGAAGCGACGGCGCTCCGCTGGCGCTGTGCAAAGCGAAAAAGTTGATTTACATTACAACCGCCGGCGGCTACCTGGCTTCGTCGAATTCATTGGAGCTTTATCTGAAAGAATTGTGCGCCATGTTTGGAATTGGTGAAATGGAGATGCACAAAGCGGATGGGCTGGATATCTGGGGAAATGATGTCGATGCTATCTTAAAAGAAGCTATGGAGAAATTATAAAAAAGCATTAGAACGATTCGCTAAAATGAAGGTGGGGATAAAACCAGAAATATGCGAAAGAATATCATTGACATAGAAAGAAGCAGTGAATATAATAAACTTAACAAAATGGACACAGGCAAACTAAAATATTAAGAAAGGGGAGTCGGCAATGCTATACAACTATATAGAAGAACATTATAAAAAAGCAGAACCTATTTTCTTTTCGGATTTGGAAAGAGGGGACATTACAAAGTCTGCCTTGAACCAGCAGTTGAAGAAGCTTTGTGATAAAGGATTGCTGCAGAAATATGATAAAGGAGTATATTTTATTCCCAAGAAAACTTTATTAAATTCTACCATTGGGCCTAATGCGGATTTGGTAGCAAGATATCGTTTCATTTCTAAAGGGGACAATATAGATGGGTTTTACGGTGGAAATTCGTTTGCAAATCAGCTTGGAATTACCATGCAGGTGCCCAGAATGGTTGAGATTGTAAGTAATAATACCAATTCTTCGGGCAGAGAGGTCAGAATTGGCAACAGAAGATTTTATGTGCGGCAACCTGTTGTGCCTATAACCAAAGAGAATGTATATGTGTTGCAGATGCTTGAATTACTGAAAAATTTGGATGCCTATTTAGATTACTCCTATGAAGAGGCGAGGGAGAGATTTGCCGAATATATATCAGTTCACGGGATTAGAAGAAGTGATGTAGATCTTTATATTAGAAAATATCCTATAGTTACGTTTAAATATTATTACGAACTGGAGCTGGATCATGTACTTGCATAAAGAAAACAAAGAGTTGTTTCGGGATGTGATTTTATTGACTTCACAGAAATTAGAGGTCAGCGAGGACATTGTAGAGAAAGACTATTATGTTACTTTGATTTTAAAGAAGCTTTCTCAGATAGAGTATCCGATTGTGTTCAAGGGTGGGACGTCCCTTTCTAAAGCCTTTAATGTAATTGATCGATTTTCTGAGGATATTGATATTACATTTTCGGAGCATTTGGGAGAGGCAAGGAGAAAAAAATTAAAATATAAAATACTTAAACCTATAGCTGATGAACTGGGGCTTGTTATTCGTAACTTTGATTCTGTTGAAAGTGATAAAAACCTGAATCATTATGATTTTTATTATGAGCCGGTGACCGGTGACCAAGTAATCAATGCGATTCCGCCATATGTTAAATTGGAAACGTCTTTAATGTCTTATGCGTTTCCTACAGAAGAAAGAAAGTTGGGAAACTATATACTAGAAGCGCTTGGAGCTGATGAAAAGGAACTTTTTTCGGCTTATGATTTACAACCGTTTCCTATGAGGGTTCAGTCATTGAATCGAACGTTGATAGACAAGATTTTTGCTCTTTGTGATTACTATCTGCAAGGAAAGGCTCATAGAAATGCGAGACATTTATATGATATTTATAAGCTTACTCATTATGTAGAGGTTGATGAAGCATTTTTAAATCTTGTAAAGGAGGTTCGTTTTCATCGAATTGAGATGGGAAGGGAAATTGCACCTGCAGCACCGCTGGATGTTAGTATTTTAGAGTTGGTACAACGGATTTGTGATGAGGACTTTTATAAAGAGGATTATGAAGAGACAACACTTAAGTTGATTTCTGATTCTCTGGAGTATGAAGTGGTAAAGAATCATTATAAGGAATTGGCAAGGAAAATATTCGAGGATTAAGTAAACTCACCCTGTATGGATTCAGACTTTTAAAAAGCCGGAATTTTACAGGGTGATTTCTTTCTCAAATATTTTAACATGTCGTAAAGTGTCAGATATGAAGAATCACACCGGCAATTTTAAAATACATCATCAGCGATAATGCATCGACAATGGTTGTAATAAACGGGCTGGCCATAACCGCCGGGTCAAAGCCGAGACGTTTGGCGAGAACAGGCAGGGAGCAGCCGACCAGCTTGGCAAATATAACGGTGACAATCAGGGTAAAGCAGACGACCATCGCGATTGTAACGGATACCCGGTCGATGACAAGCAGTTTTATAAAATTGGCTGCGGCCAGCGTGATGCCGATTAAAATGCCGACAAATAATTCTTTAAACAGGATTTTCAGTGTATCCGAGTAGTCAATTTCATTCAGAGAAAGACCACGGATAATGGATACGGATGCCTGACTTCCTGCATTTCCGCCGGTGTCCATAAGCATTGGGATAAATGCGGTCAAAACCACGTAGGAGGCAAGGGCCGCCTCGTAGTGGGAGATAATCCGGCCGGTGAAGGTGGCGGATATCATTAAAATTAAAAGCCATGGAATACGCTTTTTCCACGTTTCAAATATCCCTGTTTTCATATAGGGTTTATCTGTCGGCGTGATGGCCGCCATCTTTTCGATATCCTCCGTGGCTTCCTGCTGCAGGATATCCACGATATCATCGACGGTAATAATGCCGACAAGGCGGTTTTCACTGTCCACAACAGGAATGGAGGTAAAATCGTATTTCTGGAAAAGCAGAGCTACTTCCTCCTGGTCAGCCTGCGTGCTGACGGATATGACATGGTCCTCCATAATATTAATCATCTTTTCCACCGGGTCGCTCAAAAGCAGACGGCGCAGGGAAATAGCGCCGAGGAGCCGACGATGGGAATTCAGGATATAACAGGTATTGATGGTTTCTTTATCAATACCTTCCAGGCGGATTTTCCGAAGGGATTGTTCCACCGTGTAGGATTCTTTCAAATCCATGAATTCCACGGTCATAATACTTCCGGCAGAGTCATCCGGGTACTGGAGAAGATGGTTGATATCCCGGCGAGTTTCCGGGTCGGCAGTGGCTAAAAGTTTCTTTACCACATTGGCCGGCATTTCCTCAATCAAATCCGCCGCATCATCCGCATTCAGATTATCGAGAATGTGTCCGGCTTCCTTATCGGACAGGGCAACGATAATGTCCTGTTCAAGTTCAATGGGAAGATAGGAAAACACGTCGGCTGCCAGAGATTTTGGAAGCAACCGGAAAATTTTGGTTCGCTCATCTTCAGGAAATTCCTCAATCAGTGCGGCGATATCCACCGGATTCATCTCGGCGATTTCCTGGCGGGCTTCCATGTACAGCTTGTTTTCTAATAATTCATTAATCTTATTAAACATTGCCATTCTCCTTTTCGGTATGTAGTTTTTACAAAATCAGAGGGCTCGGGCCCGGGAACGTCGAGAAAACTTTCTATATGATGTTTCATAAAAACCACCTGCCTTTCAGAAAAATGTCCTTAATAAGTATACCATAAAAAAATAAAATGACCAGTCCCGCCATTGTTTTTTCGCGAATTAACCGATATAATAGTGTGGGATGTGATAAAAGTGAAAATTACTAAAATATTATTAAATGGGGTGGGAGAAGCCCAGGCTTTCTCCTATCCGGAAAATACAGTTCCGGGAGACGAAGATTTTAGAATCGGTTTTTCATTAAATCAATTGGCAAAAAGTGAAAAAATTTATTTTGGCAGCGACCATGTGTCCAGTTACCATGTGTTGGTGGAAGGCCGGGCGGAAGCGCTGAACAGTGAACTGGGAAGACGGGCATTTGAAGCCGGTCAGACTTTTTCCTGCGAAGAAGAAGAGCGGGTGGAGCTGACGGGTGAAGGCCGGGTATTTAATATGTTTATGTCCGGCGGCGTCCGCGGCTTTATTCGAAAGATGTCTCTTGAAACGGAAAAGAAAATGCGCGCTGGGGAGGCCATGGGAGCCTGCGTGCTGGCATTTTTAGGGCTTGATTCCGGATTTTGCCTGGCGTGTGACGGTGAAAAACTGGAATGTGAAGTTGGAAGCGCCATTGTCATTCAGGCGGATAAACAGGAGTTCTTTAATTTGACCATTACTCCGGAGAAGGCGGAAATGTCTGTCGCCTGCGTGACGGGGGTTATGCTGAACAGGTATGATTTTGGAAAATATATCGGCGTTCATTTGCTGGAGCGGAGCGAGGGAACATGCAGGGCCCGGCTGGATATCTGTCCGGATCATATGAATCCGATAGGGACAGTTCATGGCGGCTGTCTCTTTACACTGGCGGATGCGGCCTGCGGCATTGCAGCTTCATCTTTGGGCGGTATTTGCACCACGGTAAACAGCAACATTCAGTTTTTAAATGCGGCTTTCTGGCCAAAATATCTGATTGCGGAGGCAAAACCGAAAAAGTTTGGACGCAAGATCAGAACTTTTTTAGTGGAAATCCGGGATGACAGAGATACATTAATTTGTACAGTGGATATGGTGTTTTACAGTTTGCAGCAGTGACCAAAATAAAAGAATTGGTCGGAAAAAATGTTGCAGAGTGGATTTGCTTATGGTAAAATGAGCCTAACCATAGGCAAAGAGACTGGAGGAACGAGACAATGGGTGATTTAAGTTTTATGATAACCACCGATACATGCTGTGACTTGCCAAAGAGTTATATCAAAGAAAATGGGCTGGACCTGGTCACACTTTATTATAATATGAATGGCGTTGCTTACGGCAGGGAAGTTGAGCTTGAGGTGAAAGATTTTTACGATAGGATGCGGGCCGGTGAAATGCCGACAACGATGGCCGCCAATCCGGAAGAACTTCAGGCTATGTTTGAAACATACTTAAAAGAAGGCAGAGATGTTCTGCATCTGGCATTTTCCTCGGAATTAAGCAGCAGCTATAATAATGCAGCGGTTGTGGCGAGAGAATTGAATGAACAGTATACAGAAAATAAGGTCATAGTTATTGACACTTTGGCTGCCTCCCTGGGACAGGGATTGATTGTCCATAAAGCGGTACAGCTCCGCGGCGAAGGAAAGACGATTGATGAGACGGCGGCATGGATAGAAGAAAATAAACTTCATTTTTGCCATCAGTTTACGGTGGATGATCTGAATCATCTTTATCGGGGCGGAAGAGTTTCCAAATTGACGGCTGTTGCCGGAACATTAATCCATGTGAAACCGATTCTCCATGTGAGTGATGAAGGAAAATTAATTCCGATTGGCAAAGTGCGCGGACGGAAAAAATCTCTGATAGCCCTTGTGGACAATATGGAGCGGACCATCGGCAGCTATCGGGATAAAAATGACATCGTGTTCATCAGTCACGGCGATGCTCTTGAGGATGCAGAATATGTGGCTGAGCTTGTCAAAGAGAGATTCGGCATTGAAAACTTTTTGATTAACCCGGTTAGCCCGACAATAGGCGCTCATTCCGGGCCGGGAACCATCGCCTTGTTTTATATGGGAGACCGGAGATAAAAACCGAAGCAAAATAAAAAAGACGGAATCAATTTTATGGTGGATTGATTCTGTCTTTTTATTTTTAATCGATACCCCGAAGAAATACCCGGGGGATATAGGTTTGCATCAATGCCTGCATTGCTGTCAGTTCCTCTTTGGAATAACTGGAGAAAATCGGCATGATGACATCCTCTGAAGCCACATAGGACTGGAGATAGTAAGCCATCGAACCTTCCAGCCAGCGGGCAATCTGATACATGTCGTCGATGGAATGAAGTTCGCGGACAACGGTCGTGCGGAATTCATAATCCAGGCCGCTGTCGCGGATCAAATCGACAGACAGCTTAATGCGGGTCAGATCCAGATTGGACAGACCGGCTGTTTTGGCATATTTTTCCTGGCTGTTTTTAATATCCATGGCGACATAGTCGATAAGACCTTCATTAAACAGGTGGTCAAGCTGAATCGGGTCATAGCCGTTGGTGTCCAGTTTAACAAGGTATCCCATACTCTTGATGTCATAGAGTAATTCTTTTAAATCCGGTTGGAATGTCGGTTCACCGCCGGTAATACATACGCCGTCCAGCACCCCTCTGCGTTTCTCAAGAAAGGCGTAAACCTCTTCCAAAGGAATGTTCGGAAGCTGCGCCGCCTTTGTAACGAGAGAGCCATTATGACAGAACGGACATTTAAACTGGCAGTTGCCGACAAACAATGTGGCAGCCACGTGTCCGGGATAGTCTAATAAAGTTGTTTTTGCGAGTCCTTTGATTTCCATGCGTATACCCTCTTCAAATTTTAAATCTACTCTTCCTTTTATTCTAGCATAAAACGAAAACAGGTACAATGAAATTAAATTTGAATTATTGAAAAAAGTGTAGTAATATACTCACTAAGCAGGTTTTAAAGATTGGAGGTCGAAACAATGGACAGATTTATCATACACAACCTGTTCGGCATTGAAGGTTTTAATATTGCCTGGTATGGGGTGATTATTGGTTTTGGAATGATTCTGGCTGCCTGCGTGGCTGCCTGGAGAGCGCAGAAAGCAGGATATAAAGCCGATTTGATCATTGACTTTGTTTTGTTTGCGGTGCCGATTGCCATTATCTGCGCCCGCATTTATTATGTGATTTTTGAATGGGAATATTACAGTCAGGATTTAAGTCAGGTTTTTAATATCCGGGGCGGCGGCCTGGCGATTTACGGCGGTGTGATTGGCGGTATAGCAACGGCGGTTGTTTTCTGCAGAGTTCAGAAATTCCCTCTTTTGAGATTGATGGATTTTGCCATGCCGAGTCTTTTATTGGGGCAGATTATTGGCCGTTGGGGAAATTTTGTCAATCAGGAAGCCTTTGGAAATGTGATTACTAATCCGGATTTACAGTTCTTTCCATATGGCGTTTTTATCGACGATCTGCAGGAGTGGCATCAGGCGACATTTTTTTATGAGAGTGCGTCAAATCTCATCCTTTTCATTATTATGATGATTGTTGCGCGCAGAGTGAAAAAAGATGGATGGATGACGGTGCTTTATCTGGTTGGCTACGGGGCGATACGCTGTTTTATCGAAGGACTCCGTGCGGACAGCCTGTATTTGATTCCGGGCGTGCGGGTTTCTCAGCTTTTATCTGCTGTTTTAATCGGCATCGGTCTTGGCATTGCCTGGGGAATTCATTCCGGGCGGCTGCGGTCCAAAACTTATAAAGGTAAATATTTGTCAGATAATGTGCAGCAGGATGGGGAATAATTTATGACGCAGGATGAGAAATACATGAAAGAAGCTATGAAGCAGGCGAAGAAGGCGGCAGCCATCGAAGAAGTGCCCATCGGATGTGTCATTGTCTATGAAGATAAAATTATAGCCAGAGGTTATAATAAGCGGAATCTGAAAAAAAATACGCTGGCCCATGCGGAAATCATCGCCATGAATAAGGCCAGCAGGGTTATTGGCGACTGGCGGCTGGAAGGCTGCACCATGTATGTGACGCTGGAACCCTGTCCAATGTGTGCCGGAGCTATCGTGCAGGCGAGAATTCCCAGAGTTGTCATCGGCTCCATGAATCCGAAAGCGGGTTGTGCCGGTTCGGTTTTGAATGTGCTGCAGACAGAAGGGTTTAATCATCAGGTAACTCTGGAGACCGGGGTGCTTGGCGCGGAGTGTTCCGAGATGCTCAGCAGTTTTTTTAAAGAGCTTCGAAAACTGAAAAAGGCTCGAAAAAAGGAGAAAGACCAGTCCTTGACAGAAAAATAAAAACAAGATATACTGGTTGATACGACAATGTTATAACTTTTCCGTGCAGCCGGGGAGATAGCGGTGCCTTGTACCTGCAATCCGCTACAGCAGGGGTCATATCCTGTCTGAGGGTCATATCCTGTGGAGCTGCCCTGTATAAGTGGCGTTGAAGCCTGGGTCTTACGCAACAGAAACCTGTGAACCGTGTCAGGTCAGGAATGGAGCAGCACTAAGCGGGACCTTCTGTGTGCCGTGAGGGCGCCTGGGCTGAGTTAACTGTACAGGTAACGTCTGTGGGAGTGATTCGAAGCAGGATGCACGGATTTTAAACACATAAAAGTTCTCGTTTGAATAACGGGAGCTTTTCTTTTTCGGAAGGATATTGCATTTATTTCATGTATCATTTATCATAAGAAGTGTGTTTTGCCAGAGAATGGGAAAACAGGCTTAACAGAAAGGAAGCGAAAAGGCTATGAGAAGAATTGGTATGCTGACGAGCGGCGGTGATTGCCAGGCGCTGAACGCGACAATGCGCGGCGTCGCAAAGGTTCTTTATAATAAAATGGATGATGTGGAAATCCTTGGATTTATGGATGGCTACCGTGGGTTGATGCAGAATGATTATCGAGTGATGCGGCCATCGGATTTTTCCGGGATATTGACGATGGGCGGAACAATTTTAGGTTCCTCGCGACAGCCATTTAAAAAGATGCGTATTATAGAGGCCGACGGCATTGATAAAGTAGCGGCCATGAAAAAAACTTATCGGGAACTGGGGCTTGAATGTCTGGTTGTTCTGGGCGGAAACGGTTCCCAGAAAACGGCCAATCTTTTGCAGGAAGAAGGCATGAATGTTGTTTCGCTTCCAAAAACGATAGACAATGATATTTATGGTACGGATATGACCTTTGGATTTCAGAGTGCGGCGGATATTGCGACCAATGCAATTGACTGTATTCATACGACGGCGGCTTCCCATGGCCGGGTTTTTATTGTGGAGGTTATGGGGCACAAAGTAGGCTGGCTGACCCTGCATGCAGGAGTGGCCGGCGGTGCGGATATTATCCTTCTGCCGGAGATACCCTATGATCTGAATTGTGTTTTGGCGGCCATTGAACGCCGTCATAAGGCAGGAAAGCGGTTTTCCATTCTTGCTGTCGCTGAGGGAGCGATTTCGAAAGAGGATGCCCAGCTCAGCAAAAAGGAATATAATAAAAAGAAAGCCGGAAGTCCTTACCCGTCCATTTCTTATGAAATTGGCGCCCAGATTGAGGAGGCTATCGGGCGGGAAGTCCGTATCACTGTTCCGGGGCATACCCAGAGAGGCGGAGGCCCGGACCCTTATGACCGTTTTATTTCTTCAAGACTGGGGGCGGCAGCAGGCCGGCTTGTTCTGGAAAGAAAATATGGCCGGATGGTTGCCTTTGACGGTTTTGAGGTTGTCAACGTGCCTCTCAGTGAAGTGGCCGGCAAATTAAAATATGTGAATCCGAAGGGCGATGCTATCCGCGAGGCGAAAGATATGGGTATCTGCTTCGGAGATGAATAGAACAGGGAGTGGAAGAAATGTCCTATCAGGCGCTCTATCGAAAATGGCGTCCTCAAAATTTTGAGGATGTTAAAGGGCAGGAGCATATTGTTACTACGTTAAAAAATCAGATACGCCTCGGGCGTATCGGGCATGCCTATCTGTTTTGCGGCACCCGGGGAACGGGAAAAACAACGGTGGCAAAAATATTTGCAAAAGCTGTAAATTGTCAGCATCCGGTGGACGGAAGTCCCTGCGGCGAATGTGCCATGTGCAGAGCTATTCAGCATCAGGCATCCATGAATGTGATTGAGATTGACGCGGCTTCCAACAACGGTGTGGATAATATCCGTGAGATTCGGGATGAAGTGGAGTATTCTCCGACGGAAGGGCGTTATAAAGTTTATATCATCGATGAGGTTCATATGCTTTCACCCGGGGCTTTCAACGCATTGCTGAAGACCCTGGAGGAGCCGCCGGAATATGTTATTTTCGTTTTGGCGACAACGGAAGCCCATAAGATTCCGGTGACCGTTCTTTCGCGGTGTCAGCGATATGATTTTCGAAGAATTACGGTGGATACGATTACGGCCCGTCTGGCGGAACTGGCACAGAAGGAAGGGCTGGATGTGGAGGACAAGGCGCTGCGCTATATTGCGAAGGCGGCGGATGGATCGATGCGTGATGCCCTGAGTCTTTTGGACCAGTGTGTGGCGTTTTATCTGAATGAGCGGCTGACCTATGAGCATGTGCTGGATATCCTCGGTGCGGTGGACACCAGCGTTTTCAGCCGGCTGCTGCGGTGTGTGATGGCCCAGGATGCGGCGGGGGCGCTGAAGCTGATTGAAGATATTTCTATTCAGGGGCGGGAACTTGGACAGTTTGTGGTGGATTTCACCTGGTATTTGAGAAATCTTATGCTGGTGCAGAGTTCGGACCAACTGGAGGATGTACTCGATATGTCATCGGAGAATCTGGCAGCGCTGAAAGAAGAAGCTGGCCGGATAAAGCAGGCCGTATTAATGCGTTATATCCGTATTTTTTCAGAATTGACAAATCAGCTTCGGTATTCGACACAAAAACGGGTGCTGATAGAACTGGCAGTTGTCAAGCTGTGTAAGCCGCAGATGGAAAATAATTTTGAGTCCATTTTGAACCGTCTGGCCATATTGGAAGATATGATGGAGCGTGGGGTGGCAGCGGCGCCGGCGCAGGCGGCTGCGGAGACAGAGAAGGTGCCAGCGGAATCGGCTCCTCAAAGTTTATCGCCGGCTCAGGCGGAGGATGTGGAAGCCGTCGTAGGCCAGTGGGGCAAGATTATCAGCGAACTGGAAATGAGTACGATGATGATGCTTAAAGATGCTCTCGTGAGTGCAGGCACGGATAATCAGATTATTTTAGGCTTTCATGATGACATGAAAAAGAGCTATTTTGATGCAGAGGGACATAGAACTTCTGTGGAAAAGGCAGTCAGTGAACATATAGGCAAAGAAGTTCATATTATATCCAGACTTCTGGAGAATGGCAGGGCGGAAGAAGCCTTGTTTATAAATCCGAATAAAATCCACTTGGAACATGTAGAATTTATTGATGAGGACCAGGATTAGGTTTTCAGCGTAAAGATAGATATATAGAAGGAGGAGCATAAAATGGCAAAAAGAGGTGGATTCCCGGGAGGTATGCCGGGAAATATGAATAACTTAATGAAACAGGCACAGAAAATGCAGAAACAGATGGAAGAGGCTACGAAAGCTCTCGAGGAAACAGAAGCAGAGGCAACAGCCGGCGGCGGAGCGGTGACAGTAAAGGTTTCCGGCAAAAAAGAAATTCTTTCTGTGAAAATCGAGGAAGAGGTTGTTGACCCGGATGATATCGAGATGTTGGAGGACCTGATTGTCGCTGCGACAAATGAAGCTTTGAGAAAAATTGATGAAATATCCCAGGCATCCATGGCAAAAGTCACCGGAGGACTTGGCGGATTTGGGGGCTTTGGATTTTAATGGCATACTACAGCAGT
>URND01000081.1 GCA_900549105.1 uncultured Eubacteriales bacterium | reverse complement strand
CCTCAACCGCCGGAATAATATCAATGGCCGGCACGCAAAATACCACGTCCACATCTTCACTGACAACCAACGGCTTTAATTCTTCAATCAAAGCGACTGCCTGGGAAGGCGTCATATTCATTTTCCAGTTTCCTGCAACAATTTTTCTACGCATGATTTCCATTCCTCTCTTATTTATCGTCTGCTGCCACAACGCCCGGCAAATCCTTACCCTCAAGGAATTCAAGGGAAGCGCCGCCGCCGGTGGAAATATGGGTCATCTTATCGCCGCAGCCCAGCGTATTGACCGCCGAATCCAAGCTGGTTTACAGCCGCTGCCGAATCGCCGCCGCCGATAATCGTTGTTGCATCGGTTTCTGCCAATGCTTTTGCCACGGCAATCGTTCCTTTAGCGAGGATTGGGTTCTCAAATACCCCCATCGGGCCGTTCCAGACAACTGTTTTTGCTGTCTTAACCGCTTCTGCATATTTTTCAGCAGTTGCCGTACCGATATCAAGTCCCATCATATCCGCCGGAATTGCATCGGACGGAACAACGGTTACAGCCACTTCCGCATCGATTGGATTTGGGAAATCCTTTGTAATGGTCGTATCAATCGGCAGATAGAGATTTTTGCCGAGTTTTTCAGCTTTTTCCATCATTTCTTTACAGTAATCCAGTTTGGAATCATCCACTAAAGATGTACCGATTTCATAGCCCTTCGCTTTGAGGAATGTATAAGCCATACCGCCGCCGATGATTAATGTATCGCATTTTTCCAGAAGATTGGAAATAACGTTTAATTTATCCGCAACCTTTGCACCGCCCAAAATGGCGACAAATGGGCGTACCGGATTATTGACTGCATTTCCGAGGAAATCAATTTCCTTCTGCATCAGATAACCGACAGCGCTTGTCTCTACATATTCTGTAACTCCGACATTGGAGCAATGAGCCCGGTGAGCCGTACCAAAGGCGTCATTTACAAAAATATCGCAGATGGAAGCCAGTTCTTTGCTGAAAGCTTCGCCATTTTTAGTCTCCTCTATGCGATAACGTGTATTTTCAAGCAAAATAACATCGCCGTCTTTCATTGCTTCCACAGCCGCTTTGGCATTCGGGCCGACAACTTCATTATCGGCTGCAAATTTTACTTCCTGTCCGAGCAACTCAGAAAGCTTTACCGCAACAGGGGCCAGAGAAAGCTCCGGCTTCGGCTCACCCTTCGGTTTTCCGAGATGAGAGCATAAAATTACTTTTCCGCCGTCGCCGATTAATTTCTTAATTGTAGGGAGCGCTGCTGTCAGACGGTTTGTATCCGTAATCACGCCGTCTTTTAAAGGTACATTAAAATCACAGCGGCAGAGCACGCGTTTGCCTTTTACCTGAATATCATCTACTGATTTTTTATTTAATCCCATGATCATCGCCTCCATATATAGTTTGCATATTATAGCAAAGAAGGTCCGGCCCAAACGACCGGACCTTTAAGGTCTTACTGAATCTTATGCCAATTCAGAGAAGTATTTGATTGTACGAACCATCTGGCTTGTGTAGCTGTTTTCATTGTCATACCATGAAACAACCTGAACCTCATATAAATCGTCTGCAATCTGGCAAACCATTGTCTGAGTTGCATCGAAGAGGGAACCAAAGTTCATTCCAACGATATCGGAAGAAACGATTTCATCCGTATTATATCCGAAGGATTCATTGGCTGCTGCCTTCATAGCTTCGTTGATACCTTCTTTTGTAACGCCTTCTTTTTTAACAACGGCTGTCAGGATTGTTGTGGAACCTGTTGGTGTAGGAACACGCTGAGCGGAACCGATAAGTTTGCCGTTCAATTCAGGAATAACAAGGCCGATAGCTTTTGCTGCACCTGTGGAGTTTGGAACGATATTCACTGCTGCTGCGCGGGAACGTCTCAAATCGCCTTTTCTCTGAGGTCCATCCAGAGTCATCTGATCGCCTGTGTAAGCATGGATCGTACACATGATACCGGACTGAATCGGAGCATATTTGTTCAAAGCGTCAGCCATAGGAGCCAGACAGTTTGTTGTACAGGATGCTGCGGAAATAATCGTATCTTCTGCTTTCAGTGTCTCATGATTGGTATTATAAACGATTGTCGGCAAGTCATTGCCTGCTGGAGCAGAGATAACAACTTTGCGGGCACCGGCATTAATATGAGCCTGTGCTTTGTCCTTGGATGTGTAGAAACCGGAACATTCAAGAACAACGTCAACCTTTAATTCTCCCCATGGACAGTTATTTGCATCCGGGAAAGCATAAATACGGATTTCTTTGCCATCAACAGTGATAGAATCTTCTCCTGCTGAAACCTTATCAGCCAGTGCATATTTTCCCTGCGAAGAATCATATTTTAATAAGTGAGCTAACATTGTCGGGCTTGTCAAATCGTTGATTGCTACAATTTCATATCCTTCAGCCCCAAACATCTGACGGAATGCCAGACGGCCAATACGGCCAAAACCATTAATTGCTACTCTTACTGCCATAATTTTAGTTCCTCCTAAATTAAAATGTATTTTATTATGATTCTATTTTACCCAATTACCGAATAAAATTCAAGTTTATTTCGGATAATATTTGTTATTTATTTGACAAATTGTCGGATTTCTATTATATTTAGCTTGAAATATACAAAATGGAGGCAAAAAAAATGATTACAAGCGATATACATATGCACTCATCCTTCTCTTCGGATTCTGAAACACCGATGGAAAGCATGATTCAGGGAGCTGCTGCCATAGGATTAAAGACTATCTGCTTTACGGAGCATCTGGATTATGAATATCCTTCCCCGGACGGCGCCGTTCTGTTTGAAGTGGATATGGCGGCTTATGAAAAAAAATTATTTGAACTGAAAAATAAATATAAAAATGATATTGAGGTTCTCTTCGGGATTGAATTCGGTCTTCTTCCCCATCTGGCTGACCGTTATGCCGCTGTGGCCGAAGCTCATGATTTTGATTTTATTATCGGTTCCTCCCATCTCATCCCTGCGCCATGGTATAAAAAGGATTTGGATTACATCCGGGAACATGGAACCGCTCCAAAAGATATGATTCATGGAGACCCTTATGAAACCGAATTCTGGGAAGGCCGCACGGCAGAAGATATATGCGAAAAGTATTTTCAGACAATCATCAACAATATTGCAGCCTATCAGAATTTTGACGCCTACGCCCATATCGATTATCTGATTCGCTATGCCCCGGAAAAAAATAAGGGCTATACTTATGAAAAGCATGCCGCTGTTCTCGATAAAGTATTAAGTACCATTATAGAACATAATCTTGCCCTGGAAATTAACACGGCAGGTTATAAATACGGGCTCGGCCAGCCAAATCCCCAGGCAGATATTTTGAAACGCTATCTGGAACTTGGCGGAGAGAAAATTACGATTGGGGCCGACGCCCACAAGCCGGAACACATTGCCTATGATTTTAAAAAAGCCGAAGAGCTTTTGAAAACCCTCGGCTTTAAATATTATACCCTATTCAAAAAACGTCAGCCTGCGATGCTTCCTCTGTAATCGGAGATTTCAGCGCCTCATACAGCTCGGCTTCCGTGGCTCTCATATATGGATATGTCCAGAAAAGATTGAACAATCCAAAAGGTACAAGGGCTCCCAAAAAGGCCCATCCGAAAAAGGACATATCCAAAACAAATGTGTTCCACTTATGCCCCATCATCATTTCCCGGCTGCGGCGCAGCACTTCCCGCGTCGGCATATCCGGGTGTTCTGCAAGAATGTAGTCCACCATCCGGTATTCATAACTTTTAATGAGACCCGGAATGACAAGCAGACAGGTCCAGAGGAATATATAAAGCCCCCGCAAAAACATCGTTTTTACAACCGGCAGAAAATCATTTCGATTAAAGGCAAAGGCCAGCTCTCCAACGCTGGTCTTTTCTGTCCGGTTCCGATAAAAGAAACTGGCCATCCCAACCTGAATCGGATTAAGAATAAAATAATTCAGACAGACACGAAGCAGGGCCAGCAAAATTCCATAAAACAGTATGGTGGAAGTGACAACCGTCGTAAACATTCCGGCGCCGCTCTCCGAATAAAAATATTTCTTTGCATACTCTTTAAGCATTGGCAGCGTGTCATATTCCGCATCGTATTCCGCATCATAGGAAATATCATTGTCACCAATATATCCCTCAACTTCTTCATTCGACTCAATTTCTTCATTCGAGCCTCCCGGGTTTGGCGCAGAATTGCCGTTCACCCCGGTTGCATATTGAAGTACAAAAAATAAGCAGCAGACGACCACCGCCGACCAGTAATATCTCTTCAAATTTTGTTTTGCCCGCTGCTTTAATTCTGCTCTCACCCACATAGGCTTACCTCCTTACAGCTTACAGCTTTCAGCCTTCAATCCGCTCAATGACACCGCCGCCGACAACATAGTCCCCGTCATACATAACAAGGGCCTGCCCCGGCGTAATCGCCCGCTGCGGCTCGTCAAATTCGCAGACAAGTATTCCTTCCTCCGTTCTGCTGACCGTCGCCATAGCCCCGGCATGGGCATAACGGACCTTTGCGTGGACACGGATTTTTTCTCCCGGTTCCGGCGCGGGAATCGACATCCAATTTACATGGGATGCTGTCAGCGCTGACTTAAATACATCCCCGCTCTCGCCGATAACCACTTCATTTGTCTCCGGCCGAATCTCCGTAACAAATACCGGATGGCCCATGGAAAGATTTAACCCCTTCCTCTGGCCTACCGTATAATGGGTGATTCCTTCATGGATGCCGAGAACCTTCCCGTCTTTATCCACAAAATTCCCCTTCGGAAGTTTTTTCCCCGTGTATTCATAGAGAAACTTCTGATAATCGCCGTCAGGAATAAAACAGATGTCCTGGCTGTCCGGCTTAGAGGCCACAAGAAGTCCCATATCTTCCGCCATCTGACGGATTTCTTCTTTCGTATAATCTCCGTCCGGCATCAGCGTTTTCGAGAGCTGCTCCTGGGTAAGATTATAGAGGGCATAGGTTTGGTCTTTTCTGGAAGGCGCCTTTTTCAAAGTGTACCGGCCATTTTCCAGCCGAACCACTTTGGCATAATGCCCGGTGGCAATATAATCGCCGCCGATGGACATGGCCCGGTGCAAAAGGGCTTCCCATTTAACATAACGGTTGCAGCGGATACATGGATTCGGCGTTCTGCCGCGAAAATATTCCGCAGCAAAATCATCCATCACCCACTCTTTGAATTCTTTTTTGAAATTCATCACATAGTATGGAATATCCAACTGGCTGGCCACCCGGCGCGCATCATCCACCGCGCTCAGACCGCAGCAGCCGCCGTTTTCCTCCTGAACGGCCGTCTCTTCATCCTGCCAAATCTGCATGGTCACGCCAACCACATCATAGCCCTGCTTTTTTAGGAGCATGGCGGCTACGGAGGAATCCACGCCGCCGGACATTCCAACAATGACTTTTTTATTTTTCATGGATTAATAATCCTCTTCAACTTCTTCTTCGCCAATATCCGACTTCGGTTTTGAAAGACCGTCAATCTTAATGCCGTTCTTCTCCGCATAATCCCAGAGAGCTGCATGAATGGCTTCCTCAGCCAGAAGTGAACAGTGTACTTTCACCGGCGGCAGTCCGTCCAGCGCTTCCATAACGGCTTTGTTTGTAACTTCAAGGGCTTCGTAAATGGTCTTTCCTTTTACAAGTTCCGTTGCCATACTGCTTGTTGCCACAGCCGCTCCGCAGCCGAAGGTTTTAAACTTTACATCCTGAATCACCTGATTTTCATCAATATCAAAATAAATACGCATAATATCGCCGCATTTTGCATTGCCAACTGTACCTACGCCGCTGGCGTTTTCAATTTCTCCCACATTTCTTGGATTCTGAAAATGGTCCATTACTTTCTCGCTGTACATAATAAACTCCTCCTATTTGTTCTTTTTTACAAAATCTTCGTATAACGGTGACATCTCTCTGAGGCGTGCTACGATGCCTTTGACTTTGTCAACCACATAATCCATTTCTTCCATTGTGTTATCTTCGCCCAGAGTCAGCCGGAGAGAACCGTGGGCAATCTCATGAGGCAGGCCGATGGCCAGAAGTACATGAGAAGGGTCCAGGGAGCCGGAAGTACAGGCGGAACCGCTGGATCCGCAGATTCCCGCCATATCAAGCATGATCAGCAGAGATTCTCCCTCGATAAACTGGAAACTGAAATTGGCGTTGTTCGGGAGACGGCAGTCCCTGTCCCCATTCAAACGGGTATAAGGGATTTCAGCTAAAATCCGGTCAATCAGATGGTCTCTCAATTCGGTTTCTTTTTTTGTCCGCTCTTCCATGGTTGCCATTGCGATTTCCACCGCTTTGCCAAGGCCGACAATTCCCGGTACATTTTCTGTGCCGGCCCGGCGTTTTCTTTCCTGGGCGCCGCCGTGAATAAAGGAGCGAATCTTCACACCTTTGCGGATATATAAGAAGCCGATGCCCTTCGGGCCGTTTAATTTATGGCCGCTGGCGCTGAGCATATCGATGTTCATCTCATCCACGTTGATTGGAAGCTGGCCGAAAGCCTGCACTGCATCTGTGTGGAACAGAATACCATGTTCATGGGCAATGGCGCCGATTTCTTTAATCGGCTGAATCGTTCCAATCTCATTATTGGCAAACATTACAGAAATTAAAATCGTTGTCGGGCGAATCGCTTTCTTTAATTCATCCAGCTTAATCACACCGTTTTCATCCACATCAACATAAGTTACTTCGTAGCCCCGCTCTTTTTCAAGATATTCGCAGGTGTGAAGAATGGCATGATGTTCGATTTTAGATGTAATGATATGATTTCCTTTGTTTTTATAAGCCTCTGCTGTTGCGATCAGAGCCCAGTTATCCGATTCGGAACCTCCGGCTGTAAAATAAATATTTGCAGCATCTGTTCCCAGGGCTTTTGCAATCGTCTCACGGCTTTCTGTGACAACCGTTTTATTTTTTGCTCCCAGGTCATAAACCGTGGAAGGATTTCCATAATTTTCAGTAAAATAAGGCAGCATGGCTTCCACAACCTCAGGGCGTGTCGCTGTTGTTGCTGCGTGATCCAGATAAATAATCTTCTTATCCATCTTATCTTCTCCCCATTCATTTATATTATTTTGAGCAATATGCTTTTTGATTGCTTTCTTCTGCAGTTCCATGGCTGTTCGCAATAATTTCCTCCAGTGTCATGGAATCCATCGTCTCATTAATACTATTATTAATACGCTTCCAGACATATTTTGTGACACAGGAATCAAATTTAGCGCATTTACTTTCACTGTCCGGGCAATCAACCACAATCATCTCGCCCTCCAGAGCTCTGAGAACATCGCCCACGGAAATTTCAGAGGCCGGTTTTGCCAGCTGATAACCTCCATTTGTCCCCCGGATACTTAAAATCAGCCCCGCCTTTTTCAGCCTGGCAAACAACTGCTCCAGATAACTCTCAGATAAGCCCTCTCTTGAGGCAATGGTATTGATTGATATGGGACCATCCTTTGAAAATAACGCCACATCCACCGCTGCTCTCAGGCCGTATCGGCCTTTTGTTGAAAGTTTCATACTCTCACCTCTCATATCCGAGTAATTTACTCGGATTTATGTTCATAGAATATCATTGAACCCCGGAACTGTCAATATAATTTTTCTCAATAAATTCCAAAAATTCATCTTCTGTTATAATTGGAACCCCAAGTTCCTTTGCCTTTTTATTCTTCGATGAAACCGATGCCGCATCGTTATTAATCAGATAATGGGTTTTAGAAGATACTGAGCCGGCCACTTTTCCTCCTTTGGACTCTATCAGTGCTTTGACCTCATTTCGATTGGCAAAATGATGGACACTTCCTGTGATAACAAAAGTCATATTTTTAAATATCATTTCATCCTCAGATATCTCTTCTTTTTCAAGATGGACTTCTGTGAGAAGGGCCTCCACCCGCTCTCGCATCTTTTCATCCGAGAAAAAGGTTTCCACATTTTTCGCAATAACCGGCCCAATGCCTTCAATCGTCCCAATCTCTTCCGCATCGGCCGACATCAGGGCAGATATATCGTCTTTAAAATACCGGCACAAAAGTTTTGCATTAGAGAGGCCCACATTTGGGATTCCAAGGCTGTAAACAAAACGGGCCGTCGCTATATTTCGGGATTTCTCCACGGCCTGAATGAGGTTCGCATAGGATTTTTCTCCCATGCCTTCCATGTCAATAATCTCCTCTTTATGATTTTCCAAATGAAATACATCCTGCAAACCGTGAATAAAGCCCTTCTGGACAAATTTCTCCAGTGTTGCTTCAGACAGTCCTTCAATATTAAAAGCGTCCCTGGATACAAAAAGGGCTAAGCCTTTGATATGCTTCGCCTCACATTCCGGATTCGGGCAGGTCAGCACTTTAACATCATTTTCCTGCAAAATCTCCGTTGGCTGGTGACATACCGGGCAGACTTTCGGAATTTCCAGCGTGCCGCTGCGGGTCAGATTCTCACTAATCTGGGGAATAATCATGTTGGCTTTATAGACCATCAGTTCATCCCCAAGGCCCAGTTCCAGACTCTCCACAATACTGACATTGTGAATACTCGCCCGCGACACTGTCGTTCCCTCCAATTGAACCGGCTCAAAAATGGCAACCGGATTGATAAGCCCGGTGCGCGACGCACTCCATTCCACCTCTAAAAGCCTTGTCTTTTCCGTCTCATCGGCCCATTTAAAGGCGATGGAATCCCTTGGAAACTTTGCCGTTGTTCCAAGCGAACGGCTGTAAGCGATATCATCCAGGGTGAGTACAAGGCCGTCCGACGGCAGGTCATTGGCCTTTACATGCTCCGAAAACCACTGGACTTCCGCCTCTATATTTGAAGCATTTACCATCTTATAGTCCACCGTTTCAAAGCCAAGGCGGCGCAGCCACTCCATCTGTTCTCTCCGGGAATTTTTAAAATCCACATCCTCGGCTTTTACCAGTGTAAAGGCATAAAAATAAACACCTCTCTGGGCTGTAATTTCGTTATTCAACTGGCGAACTGAACCGCTGCACAGATTCCGGGGATTTTTATATTTCGCATCCACATCCTCAATACTGTCATTCAATTTCTGAAAATCAGAATATTTAATCAATGCTTCCCCCCGAAGAACCAGCTCTCCCTCGTAGGAAATCCTATGGGGTATATTTCGGAATACTCTGGCATTATTCGTAATGACCTCCCCGGTAATCCCATTTCCCCGGGTGACTGCTTTATAGAGTTCGCCCTTCTGATAGGTGAGTACGATAGTCAGGCCATCCAGCTTCCAGGAAAGAAGTCCTTCGCGGCCCTCAATCCAGGCTCGAAGCGCTCCCACATCCTTTGTTTTATCCAGGGAAAGCATCGGCGAATCGTGGTTTTCCTTCGGCAGCTCGCTGAGCACCTCATAACCGACATTTATAGACGGGCTGTCCGCCAAAACTGTTCCAGTCTCCTTCTCCAGTGCAAGAAGCCGGTCATACAAAGCATCATATTCAAAATTACTCATGATTTCACGGGCTTCCTGATAATAAGCTTTCGAAGCTTCATTTAATTTTTGAATCAAATCCTTCATTTCTCTCAACAAATCATTCATGAGCAATTCCTCCCCGCAATTCTTCCAGCTCACGGCCTTTAATCTCCCGCCATTCGCCTTCTTTTAAATCTCCCAACCGGATATTCATAATCCGTATACGCTTTAATGTAACCACACGAAAATTAAAATATGCGCACATCCGCCGTATCTGACGGTTTAAGCCCTGTGTGAGAATAATCCGAAAAGTATAGGCGTCCACCTTTTTCACTTTGCACGGCCGGGTCTTTACGCCCAACTCGGACAGCCATACCCCTTCGCTCATTCCCCGAATGAAATCCGCTGTTATCCGCTCCCGCACCCGTACCTCATATTCCTTTTCATGATAATTCCGTGCCTTCAAAATCTCGTTCATTAATTCGCCGTCATTGGTCAGCAAAATAAGCCCGGTGGAATCCTTGTCTAAACGGCCCGCCGGATATATCCGTTTCGGATATTTCATATAGTCAATAATATTATCTTTTTCCTTGCTGGAACAGACAATGCCCGCCGGCTTATTCATCGCCAGCACGATTTTCTCTTCCTCCGCCCCGCTGACCGGCTTTCCGTCAAAAAGGATTTCCTCTGTGCCGTCCACCTTTTCTCCCATGCCGGCCACCCGGCCGTCGATGGTCACTTTGCCGGCCTCAATATACCTGTCGGCTTCTCTTCGGGAACATACGCCCTGGGTACTCAAATACTTATTTAATCTCACTTTTTCCATCTCTATCTTCCTTTATCCCAACAAAAGGTTTCTACTACCTTCGGTAATAGAAACCTTTTATCTCATGTTCTCAAATGTTTATCCGACAACATCTGTTTCCGCCGGCTGAGTTTCTTCTCCCTGGCCCTCCGGCTCTCCGTTTTCCCCGCCGTCAACATTCTGGCCTTCAACATTTTCGCCTTCGGCATTGCCGTTTTCAGCGTTCTCACCCTCTGTCTCGGCCGATGTCTCATCCGTCATATCCGCTGTTGGCGAGGACAGTCCGTCGATAAAGTTGCGGAGCGCTTCGTCCTTCGCGCAGGCTGCTTCCTTTTCCTGATATACGGTCGCCATCAAATCCTTGACTTCATCATCTTCATACAGCTTCGCAATGTATGCCTGGGTTTCCGCATCATATTCATAGGATGCCGTGGCGCCGTTCAGCTCTCCACGATAGATATAATATGTACCATCGGCGGTACTCTTCACATAAACCATTGTCAGATTCGGAGCCGGTGTATTGATACCGCTGATCTTCAGCTTGTCATAGATAAACACAAAATAAGATTTATCTTCCAAACCCTTCTTTGTGTAACATACCGTATCTGAGTAGCCCTCGATAATCTTAGAGGTTGATGTGAGCACATCCGCGCTGATTTCATCCTGCGTATTATAAATCGCCTTCAATGCCTCCACATCTCCATTTGTCAATGCCTCGCGATATCGTTTAATCAAGTCATTGACTTCCGGGTACTTATCCTTTAACAAACGGTCTTTTGCGATTTCATCTTCATCGATAACAACACTCTCCGAAGTCTTTGCAGCCGAACCCTGTTTCTCTTCCGATTTATTCTTCATGGACAATACAACGCCGGCAATTGCCGCTACAATGACAACCACTGACAGCAGAATAATAAGTATTAATTTACTACGGCTTGTCTTCATAGAAATCCTCCTTTTCAATTCTCTTTATTTTATCAAAAAAAGGGCTTTCCGTCAACTATAACGGTTTTTTTGAGAAACAATATGGAAAATTTTCAAAAAAATCATTGCAAATTTATTTTAATTATAGTAGAATACTATTTGCACCCGTAGCTCAGTGGATAGAGCAATGGCCTCCGGAGCCATGTGCGTGGGTTCAATTCCCGTCGGGTGCATTTTTTAATTTCATCAGAAAAATCAACAGACACCGATAAATGCTGAGTTTGTCGGTGTTTTGTTTTGGCATAAATTACTTTTCGCATGCTGAATTTCACCCAATTATGCAACACAATGCAACACGAAATGCAACATGAATTTCTTCTATATATAATCACCATATAAGCGCCAAAAAGTATCATACTATGTACACAGGAAAAATTAATATAGCGCAAACAGATGGAAAGGAGAGGCTTTTATGCTTCTCTTTTTCTCTGCAAAAAAATAAGGCCCCCGGAATTCCGAGAGCCTTCGAAAACATTTTACTCAATACACAGCTGGACCTTACCTATTTTAATGCCAAACGCGCCGGCATAGCCGTCCTGACCATTGCCTGTCTCATTGTCATACTGCCACGGGTAATATCTGCCTCCGCACGGAGCAACGCGGTATTTTGCCTTTTTGATAATACATCCATCCGGGGTGTAGAAATAAATCTCAATTGCGTCAATTGTCCGCCCATTTCCGGCATAGCCATTTACGTGGTCATTGATGTTGTATCCGGTTACATATGGCAACCAGCCGCCACCAAGAACATGCACACGATATTTTACGCTGCCGCCCGAAACACCAACAGCAATATCTGTAATTTCGCTTTCTTCAAATCCGGCACAATCAGTTAAGTTTTTGACCTCAGGAAGCCAACCATGTTTTTTGGTCCTTACTCTATAAAAGGCATCAAACTTTGCATCCTTCTTAGGCTTCGATGGGACAGGTTTAGTTACTGTTTCGGTTTTTCCACCTGTGATTTCTTTCGGAAAATTCCGGTAACACTCATTCATGTCCACGCTTCTGGCACCGATGCCCGGAACTGTCCCCTGACTGGTGTACTGCCATATATCATGGCCGCCGGTATAATCGCATTTACTATTATACTGGGCTACCCATTTTGTAAAACCGTCCAAACTTGTCCTGATTGTGTTCTGGAACCAGTCCAGATTTGCATATACCCCAAACCAATAACCAGCTTTTTCAATCTGCTCTCCCATCCTCCGGAACAGCTCTGCATTAAAATATGGCCGCAAAGTCGCATCTTCCAAATCGATGTACACCGGGAACTGTAATTTCCGGCCCTTGATCAGCCGAAGGATATGATTGACTTCCGACTGCATATGGGACTCGTTTGTTGCATAGGAATAAAGATAAACGCCATGAGGGATACCAAGTCTTTCACACTCGGAAATATTTCTCAAAAAATATTCGTCATCCTGGCTGGCGATATCATCGCCATATCCACACCGGATGATAGCACCGTCAATGTGTTTCTTTGCTTCATCCCAATTGATTCTGCCCTGCCATGAGCTTACGTCTACTACTTTCATGTTTTTATTCCTCCTTGCTGCTCTGTTTAATTAACTGATTTATATATGTACTTAATCCAGCCACCAATATCCCTTGCGTGATGGCCGTAAAGGCAGCCATCGCAATATCCTGTGGATTCGCAATAGCACATGTGGCAAATACCCAAATAGTACATAACATGATTCCGACAACTCCAATAATTAACGGGATATTTTTATCTTTTACAGTCTGAGCCTTTTTCAACCCCATGCCAATAAAATACAACACCACCGCTACAATTAATAATTCTGGTTTTACATAATTAACAATCTGTTCCATTTAAATCATCCTTCCTGGTCATGCGCCTGTTTGTTTATATGCTTTTCTATTTTGTCTATCGCTTCAGTCACGGGTCCGTTGCATCCCTGTTCCTTTAAGCCTTTCAAACAGGCAAGAATTCCGTAGGTCAATAGGCACTGTTCGCTCTTTATCTTCTCAATTTCTTCATCCTGACGATTTTGCTTTAAGTACCAGCGGTACGCAGCAAAAACGACAGACAAAATAGCTACAACTGCGGTCAGCAGGCTTGCAGCCATAATAATCGTATTCGCGTTTATATACACTGGGTGTTACCTCTTTTCTTTTTCTACTAAAAATAAGGCCCTTTAAGGCCCATTTATAAAATCATACGCATCACTCCCGATGCGAGAGGTGTGTGAGATAACTAAATAGTAAGATATTTACAACAAACGAATATCAGGTCGCCGCCGGCGTAACTGCCTCTGTTAAAAATGGTATTGTATTTGTAAGAGGTGAATCGATAACAATAACATTGGAAACAGATAAATGGAATGTCGTAGGTATATTACCACCTGAATTGGCTCCGAACCGTGATATACATTTTTGTATATCGAACGCGGGTGGATGGATTAACCTAATTGGCCGTATTCTCACAAACGGCGAAATAGATATATTTACAGAAAAAACAACGCCGTATTGGAACTTTATCGTATCTTATCCATATAAGGAATAATTTTAAAACAATTTAACTGGGTATGTAATACTCATCCCATAAATTCCAGCTGGTATTGTTGTGTCACAATAAATTTTTTTATTCCCTGGATGTATAACTAATGGATACGCCGTTCCGTTTTGGCCTGAACAGGTAGCAATTATTAGTTGCGCAGGGAGTATGTTTGGGTCAATAATACCTATCGATGTTGTGCTTTTCAGGACTTTAAAATATATACTCAAAAATACTTCGTTCTTATTTTTATAAACCCGTATTGGCGCATCATCCGTTGCCAATGTGCAAGAATCATGAAATGCAAAGAACTCCGGATGATTTTCGTAAGTCATCTTACTATTTAGCATCCTGGCAGCAGGCGGGACCGGCGG
>URND01000080.1 GCA_900549105.1 uncultured Eubacteriales bacterium | reverse complement strand
AATCATGAAGAACTGAAAAATCTGCTGAAGCGGAGTTTGTGGATTATCGGGATTACTTCTGTAGCTATGGTTGTCGGGGCAAAGCTTCTGGCCCGGCCGCTTGCAGCGATGTATGTGGGTTATGATATCGAATTGTTTGAACTGACGCTTCGGGGCTTTACGATTTATTCTCTTTCATTCCTTTTTTCAGGAATGGCTATTTTTGGTTCATCATTTTTTACCGCTTTAAATAATGGGCTGATTTCTGCTTTAATCTCTTTTTTGAGGACCATAGTTTTCGAGGTATCCGGTGTTCTGCTCATTCCGATTATTCTGGGCATCGACGGCATATGGATATCGATTGTCGTTGCGAATGGGCTGGCTGCGTTTGTGACGGTTTTATTTTTGCTGGCAAAACGAAAGAGATATCATTATTAATCAGGGGGAGAGTTTCCATGGAAGTTCAGGGAAACTCTCCTTTTTTGTATTCGCAGGACAAAGCCGGAATTAAGATAAAATTAAGGCTTTGGAGACAGAAGCAACCGCTCCACATTCAGCAGCCCATACCCCTGCTGATTGCGGGGAAGATGGAGATCCGTGGCCGTATTTTGCAGATAATATTTGACCTGTTCATTTGTCATCTCCGGATATTTGCCTAAAAAAAGGGCAGCGGCACCGGAGACGATGGGGGTCGCCATGGAGGTGCCGCTACGGGCGGTATAGCCGGAAGAATTTCCGTAATAGGGCGGACAGCAGGAGATGATGTCGGAACCGGGAGCAACGATGTCCGGCTTTGGAATCATCCGTTTTGTGGGGCCCCGTCCGGAATAGTTATGAATCCTGTTGCCGCCGAGCATGATGGCTTTATCATCATCGGAGGAGCCGACGGTAATGACCTTCCGGCTGATTCCGGGGGAGGTTACTGACATCTGTTTTGGACCGTTATTTCCGGCGGCCACAATAACAGTAATCCCATTATCCCAGGCCGCGTTGACGCTTTGGACCAAGATGGATTTTTCTTCGTCCACATCGGTACTCTCTGAGCCGACGGAAATGTTAAGAATACGGATATTATAAAGCTGCCGGTTGTCAATGACCCATCGAATCGCATCGAGAATATGGGGAATAGAGCCGTTTCCCGAGGAGTCCAGAACCTTTCCGACAATCAGATGGGCTCCCGGAGCAATCCCCCGGTATCTGCCTTCCGAGTGTTTTCCGTTGCCTGCGATAATGCCGCAGACATGGGTTCCGTGGCCGTTGTCATCATAGCGCTCCGGCCGGTGGTGAATAAAATCTTTAAAGGCAACAATTCTATTTGAAGGGAAAATGAAATCTTCATGAGGATAAATGCCGGTATCCAGGACGGCGACACCTATGGACTTTCCGGTATAGGACCGAAGCCGCGGACTGTCAGCGTGAATAATTTTACGTGATAGATACATAGAATCGCCTGTTTTTTTATATAATATATGTCATTTAGTATAAAAATTGAATGTCTTAAAAAATATTCTTGCATAATTTATCAAGTTATTATATGATTGGGGTTAGAATTCAAGTCAGGAGGAAGCACCTATGGACAAAATTAAAATGACGACACCATTGGTTGAGATGGATGGCGACGAGATGACCCGTATTCTCTGGAAAATGATTAAAGATGAATTACTGGCGCCATTTGTAGAATTAAATACAGAGTATTATGATTTGGGGCTGGAATACCGTAATGCAACGGATGACCAGGTGACTGTGGACTCCGCAGAGGCTACGAAAAAGTATGGCGTTGCCGTAAAATGTGCGACGATTACTCCGAATGCTGCCCGCATGGATGAATATAATCTGAAAGAAATGTGGAAGAGCCCGAATGGAACGATTCGCGCGATTTTGGACGGTACGGTTTTCCGTGCGCCGATTATTGTAAAGGGTATTGAGCCGAATGTAAAGACATGGACAAAGCCGATTACGCTGGCGAGACATGCCTACGGCGATATTTATAAAGCAACAGAGATGAAGGTTCCGGGAGCAGGCAAAGTGGAACTGGTATACACAGCGGCTGACGGAACAGAAATGCGGGAGCTGGTACATGAGTTTGATGGACCGGGTATTGCCCAGGGCGTACATAATACGGAAGCGTCCATTCGAAGCTTTGCCCATAGCTGCTTTAAATATGCGCTGGATACAAAACAGGATTTGTGGTTCGCAACAAAAGATACAATTTCTAAAAAATACGATCATACATTTAAAGATATTTTCCAGGAAATTTATGATGCGGATTATGCGGAAGCCTTTGAGGCTGCCGGCCTGGAATACTTCTACACATTGATTGATGATGCGGTAGCCCGTGTTATGAAGTCGGAAGGCGGTTTCATCTGGGCCTGCAAGAATTATGACGGCGATGTGATGAGCGATATGGTATCCTCAGCCTTCGGTTCACTGGCTATGATGACATCCGTGCTTGTATCTCCGGAAGGTTATTATGAGTACGAAGCGGCCCATGGCACCGTGCAGAGACATTATTACAAATATCTGGCCGGCGAAGAGACATCCACCAACTCGGTGGCAACTATTTTTGCTTGGACCGGGGCCCTTCGCAAACGCGGCGAGCTGGACGAAAATAAGGCCCTTATGGAGTTTGCGGACAAACTGGAAAAAGCAACGATTCAGACAATTGAATCCGGAAAGATGACAAAAGATTTAGTGCTTTTGACAACCCTTGATGAAGTTACAGCTCTCAGCAGCGAAGACTTTATTAAAGCGATTCGTGAAAACCTGGAAGCGATGATGTAAATTAAATTATCAAAAATAAAATCCCCCTTTACAGCTATCGATGATGATAGGGCAGAGGGGGATTTTTATATTGACAGAAACTGTATAATTGTATACAATTATACATAGACATTCACAAATTAGTTTATTAAAGCAATTAAGTGAGACAGGAACAGGAGTGTGAATTATGGATAATCGCAATGTGGTCATGAATCCCCATGACAATCTGCTGACTTTGGAAGAGCATTTTTATGCCCTTCAGGATGTTAAAGAGCCGAATGTTTTCAGAAATCTTTTCCCATATGAAGAAGTGCCGAAGATTGTTTTTAATCACCGGGTTGTGCCCCCGAACATGCCGGAGGAAATCTGGATAACGGATACAACCTTTCGTGATGGACAGCAGTCCCGGGCCCCTTATTCCACCGAACAGATTGTAACATTATTTGATTATATGCACCGTTTGAGCGGCCCGAAGGGAATTATCCGCCAGAGTGAATTTTTCCTTTACAGTGAAAAAGACCGAAATGCGGTTTATAAATGTATGGAGCGGGGCTATGAGTTCCCGGAAATCACTTCCTGGATTCGGGCGAATAAAAAGGATTTTGAGCTTGTACGGGAGATGGGGATTAAGGAGACGGGAATTCTGGTCAGCTGTTCCGATTATCATATTTTTTATAAAATGAAGATGACCCGCAAGCAGGCGATGGAGCATTATCTGAGTGTTGTCCGGGAGTGCCTGGAAACGGGTGTGCGGCCGAGATGCCATCTGGAGGATATTACCCGTTCCGATATTTACGGTTTTGTTATTCCGTTTTGTCTGGAGCTTCAGAGATTGGGTGAGAGCTATGGCATACCGATTAAGATTCGGGCCTGCGATACGATGGGCTATGGCGTCAACTTTACCGGTGCGGCTATTCCGAGGTCAGTTCCGGGAATTATTTACGGCTTAAATGTTCATGCCGGCGTGCCTTCCAACATGATTGAATGGCATGGCCATAATGATTTTTATAAGGCGGTTGTCAATTCTTCGACAGCCTGGCTCTATGGCGCCAGCGCGGTCAACTGTTCCCTCTTCGGCATTGGCGAGCGGACAGGAAATACGCCGCTGGAGGCTATGGTTTTTGAGTATGCACAGCTCCGGGGAACGCTGGATGGTATGGATACAACGGTGATTACGGAGATGGCGGAGTATTATGAAAAAGAAATCGGCTATAAACTTCCGTCCAGAACACCGTTTGTCGGCAAGAATTTTAATGTGACGCGGGCAGGAATACATGCGGATGGTCTGCTTAAAAATGAGGAAATCTATAATATTTTTGATACGGAGAAATTCTTGAACCGGCCGGTAATGGTGGCTGTTTCAAATACTTCCGGGCTGGCAGGTATTGCTCATTGGATTAATACATATTTCCGCTTAAAGGGCGATAAATGTGTGACGAAATCCGACCCATTGATTTCTTATGTCAAAGAATGGGTGGATAAGGAATATGAGAGCGGCCGTGTAACGTCGCTGACGGATGAGGAACTTTTAAAAGTGATTGATGAAGGATGTAAAGCCTGCAATTATACCATCGGGGCTTAGGAGGCCGCATTATGTTAAAAAATGAATATTCGCTGACAGAAAAAGTTTATCAGAATCTCCGTTCCGATATCCTTTCGGGTACATTCAGAGATCAGGAGGAACTGAGAGAGAATGCGTTGGCGAAAGTCTATGGTGTGAGCCGGACGCCGGTGCGGGAAGCCATTCGCCAATTGGCGCTGGAGGGCCTTGTGGACACAATTCCGAACAGAGGCGCTTATGTCCACAATATTCATGGCAAAGATGTGAAGGATGTTTATGCGATTCGCTCGCTGCTGGAGGGCCTGGCGGCCCGGTGGGCCGTTGAAAATATTACGGATGAACAGATTGAAGCCATGGAAGAAGTGCTTTATATGTCCGAATATTATCGAAAAAAAGAACTGTGGGAACAGGTCTATAAATGTGATAATAAGTTTCATGATTTAATGTATGCTGCCTCGGGCAGTCATCTTCTGGAACATATGCTGAGAACCTTTCATGAATATGTCCAACAGGTGCGGAAGTCTGCGCTCCAGGATGAAAAGCGGGCGAAGAGCTCCTTTGAGGAACATGGGGCGATTCTGGATGCCATAAAAAAAGGTCAGGCCGATGCGGCGGCCGATTTGGCAAAACAGCATATTGATAATGCGGTGGAGAGCTGGAAATCGAATGATGCAATCCACGCAGTGGAGTAATAAAGCTGCAGCCGATGCAGCGGAATAGGATAGCAGAATAATATAGAAGGCCGGAATCTGCAGAAAGGTTCCGGCCTTTTTAAGTGGTGCGCCCGGCGGCGCACATTTATCCGTCGATTAATGTTTCCCATTCTTCCATGAGTTCGAGCAATTCTTCGTCCAGCTGTTCATGTTCTTCATTGATTTCCATCAGGCGTTTGACATCGGTGGCGACGTCATCCTGAGTCAGCAGTTCATCCAGGGCGTTGATGCGGTTTTCAATTTCGCTGATACGGTTTTCAACGCGTTTAATCTGATTCTGGCGTTTGCGTTCCTTCGCTTGTTCTTCCTTCTGGCGCAGGTAATCATCTTTTCCGGCCGGTTTTGCCGGAGTATCGCCGGCCTGGGTCTCAGGGCCGACTGAAGAAGGAGCGCTGCCGGAAACCGGGGATGGAACATTTTTAAATCCGCCGGAAGAATCGATGGAAGGATGTTCCTTCTTTTCAAGATAGTCATCATAGTTCCCCGAATAACTGTTAAGCCCACCGCCGGTCAAATCCAGAATCCGTGTGGCTGTCTGATTGATAAAATAACGGTCATGGGAGACATAAAGGACAGTTCCCGTATAATTTTGAAGCGCTTCCTCGAGAATCTCCCGGGACTGGATGTCCAGATGGTTCGTCGGCTCATCCAGGATAAGGAAATTGGCGTGGGAGAGCATAAGTTTGGCCATAGACACGCGGCCCCGTTCACCGCCGCTTAATGTTTTGATAGGTTTAAAAACATCATCTCCCGTGAAGAGAAAAGCAGCGAGGACATTTCGGATTCTTGTGTTATTTAATGTCGGATAGTCATCGGATATTTCTTCAAAAATCGTTTTTTCATCGTGAAGCACCTGATGTTCCTGGTCGTAATAGCCGATATGTACTTTGGCTCCCAACCGAAGTTCACATGTGTCGGCGGGAAGAAGGCCATTAATGATTTTTAATATAGTTGTCTTTCCGGCGCCGTTATCGCCGATCAGAGCGACCCGCTCACCCCGGCGGATATCCATGGAAATATCCTGGAATAAATAAGTGCCGTCAAAGCTTTTCGTCATATGTTCAACAAAGAGGACGTCATTCCCGCTGACAGTATCCGGTTTCAGCAAAATACGCATGCCGGCTTCTTCCTCAAAAGGTTTCTCGATAACTTCCATCTTATCCAGCATTTTTTCGCGGCTTTCCGCCCGCTTGATGGATTTTTCCCGGTTGAAGGAACGGAGTTTTTGAATAACGGCTTCCTGATGGGCGATTTCTGCCTGCTGATTCAGCCAGGCTTTGCGCTGAATATTGCGGATTTGCGCTTTCTTTGCGGCGTAATCCGTGTAATTTCCCTTAAAAACGTGTCCTTCATGGTGGTCAATTTCGATAATTTTTGTCACAACTTTGTCAAGGAAATAACGGTCATGGGCCACGATGATAACTGAACCTTTATAATTCATAAGAAAGGTTTCCAGCCATGCCGTCGAATTCATATCCAGATGATTGGTCGGCTCATCAAGGAGAAGTATATCCGGTTTCGCCAGAAGAAGACGGCCGAGGGCTACCCGGGTTTTCTGTCCGCCGGAGAGAAGATGCACTTCCTTATTAAATTCCTCTTCTTCAAATCCAAGCCCCTTAAGTACGCCGACAACCTCGCTTCGATAGGCATAGCCGTTTTGGTCCTCAAAGGACTGACGCAGCCGGGCATAGGTTTTTAAAAGACTTTCCAGTTCTTCCCCCTGTGCATCCTTCATGGCCAGTTCCGCCTCGGCCATTCGCTGTTCCAGGGCGATGAGGTCCTTTTTTACATCCAGCAGTTCTTCATAAATTGTGCGGTGGGAATCTCTGGAATGATGTTGGGCAAGATAGCCGATGGTTTTCCCTTTGGACAGGGTTACCGTTCCCTCATCGGGCGCCAGTTCCTCCATGATGATTTTAAGAAGTGTGGACTTTCCTGCGCCGTTGATGCCGACAATAGCAGCTTTCTCGTAATCTTCAATATGAAAAGATATATCATTAAGTATCACGTCAGTTCCAAAGGCTTTGGAAATGTGGTGACATGCAAGTATCATATAAATTTACATTCCTTTCCGTGGAATAACGGCAGTAAAATGCACCGCCCCATTCCTTTAAAGCTTTCGTATCCGCCATCTATTTTAGCACAGAAGAAAAATTGTGTAAACTGCATAAAATTTAACAAAGAGAGTTTGACAATTTAAAGACGATTCGTTATAATAAACTAAAAGTCTGCTATGATTATTATTTAACAATTAGCGTTATAAAGTTATGAGATAGGGTGTTGAATTATGAAACAAAGGGAAATTTCGGCTGCGGTGATACGCCGCTTGCCACGATACTATCGATATCTGGGAGAATTGCTCCAAAATGATGTCGTGCGTATTTCTTCAAAGGAGCTGAGCAACCGGATGCGGGTGACAGCTTCCCAGATCCGGCAGGATTTGAATAATTTTGGAGGTTTTGGACAACAGGGTTATGGGTATAATGTCGAATATCTTCATAATGAGATTGGAAAGATTCTGGGACTGGATGTCCAGCATAATATGATTATTATTGGTGCAGGTAATCTGGGGCAGGCGCTGGCAAATTATAATTTTGAAAAAGTAGGTTTCCATCTGATTGGTATTTTTGATACGAATCCGCGTTTAAAAGGCGTTTCTGTGCGGGGTATCGAAATTTATATGATGGATATGCTGGATGAGTTTGTTGAAACCCACCAGGTGGATGTGGTTACACTGACAGTGCCGAAGCGGCAGGCCGTGGAGATTGGGCACCATCTGGAAAAAATCGGTATAAAAGCCATCTGGAATTTTGCACCGACAGATTTGAGTGTTTCCGAAGATGTCTGTGTGAAAAATGTTCATTTGAATGAGAGTCTGATGACACTTTCCTATGAATACAGGGCCATGCATACCCAAGGTGGAGAGAACGGCCGGGATTGAGTTGGTACTATGATTATAGGAATCGGAATCGATTTAATAGAAATAGAACGCATCAAAAAAGCCTGTGCGAAAGAGGCTTTTTTGTTGCGTTCTTTTACTTCCGCTGAGATAGAATGTATCGGCGGCCGGGCAGAGCGGGCGGCAGGCAACTTTGCGGTGAAAGAGGCGGTCTCAAAGGCCATGGGCACAGGATTTCGGGGAATGTCCCTGAATGAAATCGAAGTGCTTCGGGATGACCTGGGAAAGCCCTTTGTTCGTCTTTATGGGCGGGCCGGAGCAAAGGCGGAAGCATTGGGCATCGCCCGCTGGCATGTGTCCATCAGCAACACAAAAACACTGGCAACGGCTTATGTGATTGGCGAAGGAGTGGAAGAATGAAAACAGTAGTGACCGGCGCAGAGATGAAGGCGATTGATACCTATACGATTCAAGAACTGGGTATTCCGTCCCTGGTCCTTATGGAACGGGCGGCGCTGTCCATGGTTTGCCGAATGAAAGAAAAAATTCATAAATCGGATAGGATTTTATGTCTGTGCGGCGCCGGAAATAATGGCGGCGACGCGGTGGCCGTAGCCCGTATTCTTTTTGGACAGGGCTATTCGGCGGCTGTCTATATGGCCGGAAATCCGGAAAAATGGACAGAAGAGACAAAAAAACAAATTCAGATAGCAAGAAATGTGGGGGTACCTGAATATAATGAATTAGACCTCACCCATGTCCGTGTTGTTGTTGATGGCCTTTTTGGGATTGGACTGTCAAAAAATGTCCGGGAGCCCTTTCAGACATTGATTGAGAAAGTCAACGAATGGCGGGTGAGGAAGCAGGAGCGAAGCGTCTGGGCCGTGGATGTCCCTTCGGGATTGTCCTCGGATACGGGACAGGCTCTGGGATGTGCTTTGCGGGCAGATTATACGGTAACTTTCGGCTATATGAAGCGCGGGATGATTTTGTATCCGGGCCGGGAGATTGCCGGAAAATGTTATGTGGAGGATATCGGTTTTCCGGAAAAGTCGCTGACGGCCAATCCGGCGGCTGGATTTACCAGTGATGTACAGGATTTTGAACAACTGCCGGAAAGAAAAAATGATTCGAATAAAGGAACTTATGGTAAAATATTAGTAATCGCCGGAAGTAAGAATATGAGCGGCGCTGCCTACTTTTCGGGGCGGGCGGCTTACAGCGCAGGCGCAGGATTGGTGCGTATTCTGACGCCGGAGGCCAACCGCATTATTCTTCAAAGCCAGCTTCCCCAGGCGATGATATCGGTTTGGGAGGAAGTGGATGAAAGCCAATGGGCGGATACCCTGTCCTGGGCGGATGTGATGGTTATCGGCCCGGGGGTGGGAACGGAGGCTGTGGTGGCAGAGCGTATTCAGAAAGCCTTAGCAGAAAGCCGGTGCCCGGTAATTATGGATGCGGACGGTTTAAATCTTCTGGCGCAGCATGAGGAGTGGTATCCGATGCTGGCCGAACGGGCTGTTTTAACGCCCCATATGGGTGAAATGTCCCGGCTGACGGGGAATTCGATTGGGGAGCTGAAAGCCGACAGGGCAAAGGCAGCTTTGGATTTTGCGGAAAAACATCGGGTTATTTGTGTGCTGAAGGATAGCTCCACGGTTGTCTCGGATGGAAAAGGGCTGTATTTTAATCAGACAGGAAATCACGGGATGGCTACCGGCGGTTCGGGCGATGTCCTTGCGGGAATTATCGGCGCGCTGGCCGGGGCAGGCGCAAACCTTTTTGATGCGGCCTATATGGGCGTATTCCTCCATGGAAGCGCAGGAGACGCGGCGGCAGCCCGGTTTGGGATGCGGGGAATGACCAGTGTGGAAATTATCGAAGGCCTTTGGGAAATATTGAAAAGGCCGGATTGAGAAACCGAGAGTGAGATTGAATTGAACAAGAGTGAAAAAGGCAGTATCTATCGGGTTTATGCAAAAATCGATTTGGATGCTTTAAAATATAACGTAGAGGGAATAAAAAGGTGTAAAGCGGAGAAGGCCATGCTGATGGGCGTGATTAAAGCGGACGCCTATGGGCACGGCTCGAAGGTTTTTGCCCATGAGCTGGAACAGATGGGCTTTGACTGGTTTGCCGTTGCGACGGCAGATGAGGGGATTGAACTGCGCCGGGACGGTATCGGGAAACCGATTCTGGTTCTCGGATACAGCTGCGAGGATCAGTATCCGGAAATGGCAGCCTGGGATATAACGCCGACAATATACAGCTTTGATATGGCAAAGGCATTCGACGCGGCAGCGGAGGCTGCCGGAAAGACAGCCGATATACATATAAAAATTGATACGGGCATGAGCCGGATCGGTTTTCTGCCCGATGAAGAAAGCCTGGCTGAAATAGAGAGAATTCATGGGCTGAAACATCTTCGGATTCAGGGGATGTTTACCCATTTTGCCTGTGCGGATATGCGGGATAAAACCCATGTGGGACATCAGATTGAAAAGTTTCATGGGATGATGGACGCTGTTCGGAAGCGGGGAATTCCTGTGGAGATTTTTCACTGTTCCAACAGCGCGTCCATTATGGAACTGCCTTTGGAGCATATGAATATGGTACGGGCGGGAATCATTCTTTATGGCCTCTATCCATCCCATGAGATGGCGGAGGAAAGACTGCCTTTAAAACCGGTGATGTCGCTGTACAGCCATGTGGTCCATATTAAGGAAGTGGAGGCGGGCGTTACCGTGGGTTACGGGGCCACCTATACAACAGAGCATCCGACACGGATTGCCACAGTTCCTGTGGGGTATGCCGACGGCTATCCGAGGGCGCTTTCCAATCGGGCTTCCGTGCTGATCCGGGGCCGCAGGGCGCCGATTATCGGCCGGATATGTATGGACCAGTTTATGGTGGATGTGACAGATATCCCGGAGGTGTCTGCGGGAGACCTGGTGACGCTGGTGGGGGAAGATGGCGCGGAGAAAATTTCTGTCGAGGAAATTTCCGAGATGGCCGGCTCTTTTAATTATGAGTTTGTCTGCGATGTGTCCAGGCGGGTGCCAAGAGTTTATGTGAAACATGGAGAGCCTGTGGGCATCCTGAATTATCTGCGATAGACGGCCTGTCCGGCAGAAACCTGGAACCCCTGATGAATATACTTAAGATAAATGGGAATAATTCATCTTAGAGATTTATCAGGAGTGTGAATTGTGTGGTTATTAAGCGGGGAGATATATTTTATGCCGATTTAAGACCGGTTGTCGGTTCGGAACAGGGCGGCGTAAGGCCGGTCCTGATCATTCAGAATGATACCGGGAATAAGCACAGTCCGACGGTGATCTGTGCGGCGATTACCTCACGGATGAATAAAGCAAAGCTCCCGACTCATGTGGAGCTGGATGCGTCCAGATACCAGTTGGTGAAAGATTCGGTTGTCCTGCTCGAGCAGGTGCGGACCATTGATAAGAAGCGTCTGAAAGAGAAAGTCTGTCATCTGGATGTGGAAATCTTAAAAAAAGTGGATAAGGCGCTGAGTATAAGCCTGGAACTATAGGACAGTATACAGAAAAGGAGAAGAGAAAGGTATGGATGAAGGAAATCCCTGGAGAAAAACTTTTGGTAGATGGTTCAGAAATGAAGCTGATGAAGAAAAACAGGAAGAAAAGATGGAAGAGGAGATCATACAGATGGTCAGCGAGGGGCATGAGCAGGGGGCAATAGATGCCCAGGAGGCCAAAATGATCAGCAATATCATGGAATTTGATGATAAGGTAGCCTCGGAAGTCATGACACACCGGAGAAATATTTCGGGATTTGACGTTGAAATGCCGCTGCGGGATATTGCCGTGCAGATGGCGGACGACAGGTATTCGAGATATCCAATCTATGAAAATGATGTGGACAATATTGTAGGTATTTTACATATCAAAGATGTTTTAAAATCCCTGTTGGCCTGTCCGGAAGGAAAGCCGATTCGGGAGGTTATGCGTCAGCCCTATTATGTTCCGGAGACGCAGAATATCAGCCATCTCTTTCGTGAAATGAAAAATAAATCGGTGCATCTGGCTGTTGTCATTGATGAATACGGCCAGACGGCGGGCGTTATTTCCATGGAGGATATTCTGGAAGAGATTGTCGGAAATATTCTCGATGAGTACGATGTGGATGAACATTTTATTCAGGAAATTGATGAGCATACATATTTAATCAAAGGTCTGACCGAATTGTCGGAGCTGGAAGATGTCCTTAATATCGAGTTTGACGACGATTTCGACACGCTGAATGGGTTTCTCATATCGCGGCTGGAGCATATTCCTTCGGAGGATGAAAAGGCCAGCGTGACCTACAGGGGATATCATTTTCAGGTGATTGCGGTGGCGGACAACACCATACAGATGGTAAAAGTCACCCGGCTTCCAAACAAGACCTTGCAAGAATCTTAAATGGATGATAGAATATTTAAGTTAGTAATGAATTAATCAAAGATAAGGAGTGTTATTATGTCAGGACATTCAAAGTTCGCCAACATAAAACATAAAAAAGAAAAAAACGATGCCGCAAAAGGTAAAATTTTTACGATTATCGGGCGTGAAATTGCCGTAGCCGTTAAAGAGGGCGGCGCAGACCCTTCAAACAACAGCCGTCTCCGCGATGTTATTGCCAAAGCAAAAGCCAATAACATGCCGAATGATACTATTGAGCGGGGAATCAAACGTGCAGCCGGAGATGACGGTTCAGTCAACTATGAAAACGTTACATATGAAGGATATGGCCCGGGCGGTATTGCGATTATTGTCGAGACATTGACAGATAACCGCAATCGTACGGCTTCCAATGTCCGCAATGCTTTCACGAAGGGCGGCGGTTCTGTCGGCACGATGGGCTGTGTTTCCTTTATGTTTGATAAAAAAGGTTTAATTATTGTTGATAAAGAAGAATGTGATATGGATGCCGACGATTTGATGATGGTTGCTCTCGATGCCGGGGCAGAAGATTTTGCCGATGAAGAGGACAGCTTTGAGATTACAACGGCGCCGGAAGATTTCAGCGCTGTGCGCGAAAACCTTGAAAAAGAGGGTATTCCGATGGCTTCCGCCGAGGTGACGATGATTCCGCAGACATGGGGAACACTGTCCAGCGAGGAAGACATCAAAAAGATGAATCGTATTCTGGATTTGCTGGATGACGATGATGATGTGCAGAATGTATATCATAACTGGGATGAATAAATTGTATGGACAAGGCAAAAGGGCATTTGAAGATTTCAAGTGTCCTTTTATGTTATATGCTCCGCCGGATTTTGCGGGGCATGCCGGATGAGGAGGACAGGCATGAAGACATTAGGATTTATAGGAATGGGAAATATGGGGCAGGCCATGCTGAAGGGCTGTCTGAATGTGTTTAAAGCGGAAGAACTTGTATTTACCGCGCTTTTGGAAGAGGAGTGCCGGGCAGTCAGCGAAAAAACAGGAGTTGGCTATGTGATGGATGCGGCGGCCTGCGCGGCGGATGTGAAATATCTGGTGTTGGCCATTAAGCCCCAGGTGTATCCTGAGATTTTGAAGACCCTTTCGGGAAAAATCCGCAGGGACCAGATAGTAATCTCAATTGCTCCGAGTTATTCGATTGCCCAGGTCAAAGAGGGACTGGGCGGCGAAGTACGGGTTGTTCGGGCTATGCCGAATACGCCGGCGATGGTGGGCGAAGGCATGAGCGGCGTTTGCTTTTCCGGGGATATTTATAGTGATGAAGAGGTTTTTGGAAAAAAATTTCCAGAGTTTATAAAAGTTCTATCTTCTAATGATGAAGATTACTTAAAGACATTTGACAATGGAATTGGTGCTGGTATTGTATTTAAACACCCTTGTTTTCATTATGATAAAGAAATTTTTAAAGAATGGGATTGTGGATATATTTTAGGAACTATTTTGATTATGAAAGATATAAAAAATTAAATTTGAAATTTAAAGTGGAGGTAAATTTTATGGAATATGGAATTATATCTTTGATGGTAATTGGTGGAATTTTGTTTTATATAAAAATCAATGAATTGCAAAAACAAGTAAAAGCACAGCAAGTACAGCTTGATAAATTATGTAAAGAAACCGGAAATCAACAATTAGCCACATATTTTATTTCCGATGAAGAAAAAGAATATATAGCACATCTGAAAAATAGTGGAAAAGAAGTGGATGCAGTAAAAAAAGTAAGAGAAATTACTTCTATGGATTTGGTACAGGCAAAACAGTATGTTGATACACTATAAATTACAGTTTGACAATTTCATATCCATACACACAAAGCA
>URND01000079.1 GCA_900549105.1 uncultured Eubacteriales bacterium | reverse complement strand
GCGGCCGGCAACTTCCGTATGCTGGGCGGAACCGTCGGCGGCGAAGAGGGCGGAAACCAGGCCAAAAACGGCGGCGGGGTTTATGTCAATGAGGGTAACGTATATGTGATTTACGGTGAGATTACTTATAATCACGCATCCATGGACGGCGGCGGCTTCTTTATCTCCGCAAGCAAAGAGGATTCTGCTGTATTGATGCTCTCCGGCAGCCTTGGTTGCAATACTGCGGCGAAAAACGGCGGCGGCATGGCGGTCAAAAGCGATAATACCACATCAGCAAAAATTGCAGTGGAAATCGGCTGTCTGATGCATCATACGGTTGAGAATGGCAGTCCACAGCCATTTTCCTATGCGGGAGATAATAAATACAACGAATATGCAAGTTTTGATAATAAAGAATATAAGCACGAAAGCTGCCCGGTGGTGGAGCATAACAATGCCGGGATTAAGGGCGGCGGCTTCTATCTGGACAGCGATACTTCTACTATCACCTTCTACTGCGTAGAGGAAAGCGAAAATACCGCTGCCGACATTAATGGCGCCGGCATGGATGTGGAAGGCGGAAGGGTCATCATTGGTGATGAGGCGTACCACAATCATCCGCATGATATTCAACAAGAATTCCCTTTGAAGAAACCTAGAGGGTATATCAAAACGGGAAACGCCACTATGGTGAACGGAGGCCAGGTGGATATCTATGGCGACATGGATAATCCGTCTTTCATTGATGAAGTTATGGTAGATATTCTGGATTCTGCGCATGACCACTTCAGAGATCACCGCCGTTCTGAAGAGAAAGAAGTCTATAAAGTGCATTACTTTGAGAACTTCGCCGACGGTACAGGTCTCTATACAGCTACAGAGTATAGTGAACCTAATTTACAATTCCCTGTCGAGGGCGCTCTCTACAACCGCCCTGGCTATGAGATCAGGGGCTGGTGTACGACAGCAGTGTATGATGAGAAGGACTCGAATAGCAAGTATTATCCAGTGGGTGATATGATTGACCTCACTGCTGAAAATCTTCCGGGTATGGGGATTTATGAAGAGACAAGTTGTAAAATATGCAAAAACCATAAAGACCTAACCCTTTTGAAGCTTTATGCCATTTGGAAGGTAAACGGATACCTCGTTCATTTTGACCCCAATGTGCCTGTGGGCGAAACCTACAGCGGCAGCATGAAGGACCAGAGTTTCAATTATGACCAGGAGAAGAATCTTGCCAAAAACATGTTCAAATATACGGGGCATATCTTCGAGGGATGGACTATAAATGCCGACGGCACCGGAAATTCTTATGGGGATAATCAGTCAGTTAAAAATCTTACGACTGTAGCCGGGGAAACGGTGACGCTGTACGCCAAATGGAAAGTTTGCGACCACAAAGATTCCCATCGGTGGTCCTACGATGTAATTGACGATGAAAAGACCCTTCGGAGAATATGCGACTGCGGCGGCCAAACGCTCCATGCCACCCTCTCCGCAGAGGACACGGTGTATGACGGCTATACCCATGGGGCTGCGCTGACGCTTGATGATAAAGAGGCTTGGGGAGAAGATGCGCCGACGGTCACATACACCGGGGAATGGATAAATAAAGATATCCATACCGGGGTGGATTCATTACTGACAGATCAGAATCCTATCCCGCTGCATGCGGGTATATATACTGCGTCCATCACAAAGCCGGATGCAAATTCGGGTGGAAATACTCAAAATCCGGTAACCGCTTCCGTTGAGTACACCATAGCTAAGGCGGACCAGCCAGCCCCTGCTAAGCCGGACTATACGCCGCCAGGAAGCAGTAACATAGTGATTATTCAAAAGCTTGATAATGACCCGACTGAATTAACTGATAAAGCGGGTGGGAAGCAAGAGGCAAAGGCGCAATATCGTCTCAACTATTCCGGCAGTTCTGAGGTTGCTTGGGATTACATGGAGAATGTGGATGAACTTACTAAAACTATGGGTACCGCATATACCACCTACTTCGTGGAAGCGCGCTATGAGGAACTGAATGACTACAATGCCTCTGAGATTACAAGGGCAAACAGTGCCTATTTCTTTGCGGGTAATGTGCGGGTTGAGGTCGAATGTGATGACGGAATTGATTATAAGATTAATTTTGCAGAAGGGACTAGCGATACAGATAATGGTATAACGATGGAGTTAACACTGAAAAATGGGTATTACCTTATCAAGGGCGAATATGCGGTGACTGCGCAGCGGTGGAAAATAGACACTGGAGGGAATAAGGTGGAAGGGCCGCACGACATGTCAGTAAATGATTCGGATAATGACAAGCCTTCTATTCAGAACATTCCGGATAACAGCTATTTGCTCATTCACATTGGTGAGACCAGAAAGAATCCGACTGTCAAAGCGGAGGTTGTGCCAAAGCAGGTGTTCTCTTCCATCACGGGTACTCAGACAGCTATCAGCCGGGACTCCGCCTATACCGCGGCGTTTAGGGTTGATAATTATGTTCCGGATTTTTATAATGTTCCGAAATTGACCTTCGATTCTAATATTCCGGCAGGGACAACCATTATCCTTTTGGAACGTCAGACTAATGGAGCAAAGAACTACTGGTATTATCGTGTTGCTAATGAAACCAGCGAGGTACCGCTGACAGCTTTCCAGAAGATGGGCGAAAACGGAGCCGCTGCATACGCTGTTCCTGCGCTTGGAACAGGCGAGGAGTACGTTAATCTGAACTATCAGTTTATTGTGGACTTTTCCTGGAGTGCTGACGGGTATTCCGGAAATGAACTAAATATGACGCTTGAAGCGGCCCATAGTAATAAAGCAGAAGCTGTGGATGCTCCGGCGATAAAATCATCGGTGAAGGTTTCCATGAAGGATAAAACCTTTGGGCTTACGCCGGAGGAAACAAACGGTAATGGTTTGACCAACAGTTTTACATGCACTTTCAATGTTGAGGGAAGTGCGGCGGCTTCCAAGTGGGATGACCGTGCTTCGGCGCTGATTCTGAAGCCTGCGAACAATCCTGTCCTGCCTGCGGATGCCCGGATTAAGGCGGTGATTGGCGGCGAAACGACTTATTTGTACAAAAACAAGGAGTCCTTTATTGTTCCACTGTCTCTGCTGAATACAGAGAAGAAGGTCAGCCTTACCTTGGAGTCCGCGTTATTCCCTAAGGAAGAGGCCCAATATGAATTTGCCGCTGAGTGGCTGGTTTCACCGTCAAAGGCGGGCAAAGCCCCGGTGAAGGGAGATACGGTGGGTGAACTGCAGCAAGTGATTTTTAAGTCCGCAGAAAAACAGATACCTTCCCTGAAATCAGAAGGGGCGCAGAGAGTTTTGACAACTCAGGATACTCTGAAGTTGGATATCAAGAGGGAAAACCTGGATGGTTATTTCATCGAGGCGAAGCTTCTCCGTAAATCGGAGAGCACCGGGGAATATATCGAAACAGGCTGGAATACGTCGCCTGTTGGAGATAAGCTGGAAGTTGGACTTGCCGGTCAGACGCCTGGAAGCTTCTGCCTGATGCTTTATGTGAAAGAGAACGAGGATTCTGTTGCTGTCGAAATGAGGGTTCCTTACTATTTCGTTATCAAACAGACAGAATAGCGCGCCCATGCGGAGCATCTGACATAGGGGGCACCCGAAGGAGCATACAAAAACTGCCCATTTTTCCGTGCGGAAAAGGGGCAGTTTTTGCTGTAGGCCCGGCGGTGCCGGATACACATACAAAAGCCGAAGAGGTGAATCTTCGGCTTTTAAGAGGGGATAATGTTATTTTACTTCTTTGCTTTTGTTATTCGGTATGGTTATATAATACACATAAAATGTGAAGAAAATGTGTTCAACAAATTAAAAGACTATAAAAAGGATTAGGGAAAGATAAAGAATCTATCAAAAGAAATGTTTTATGATATAATATACTCAGAATATATGTGAAGGGGGTTAAAATGAGAATGGCAAATAGAAAAAGAGATAACAGCGATTTAAAAACGATTCCCGGTATAGGGAAAAATATAGAGCAGCATTTACATCATATCGGAATTGAGACCATTGAGGATTTGAAGGGAAAGGACCCGGAAGAGTTATATATAAAGGATTGTCTGTTTAAAGGTTTTCAGGAAGACCGGTGTATTTTGTATGTTTTCCGGCTGGCCGTTTACTATGCAGAGCATGAATCGCCTGAGCCGGAAAAGTTGAAATGGTGGTATTGGAAAGGTAAAGCGTATACACCTCAAGTAAATAATTTAAAATAAACGCAAGCAGCATGACATGGAGTTGTCGTGCTGCTTGCGTTATATCTGAAAAAGAAAATTCATGATATCTCAAACTGCTCTTCAATATGAAATGCTTCATCCATCTTTTTGTAGATGAGAAATTGTGACAGGAAGACAATATACCAAATCCCGAGGAAGGGCAGGAGAAGCACCGTCCAGGGGGCAAAGAGTACATGTACTGCCCAATAGGCAAGTTGTAAAAGTGAAATGGCTGCAATCCGCCAAAAATATGTAATGACAAACAGCATACAGTTTTTTAATCGAATAAATATTGACTGTTCAAATAGTACCAGCTGGGGCCAGTAGAGCATGCTTATCATCAGAAAGAGCGTAGAGGAAAAAAGGTACAGCAATATGGTTCCTAAACTGGGCGGCGTTTGGGCCCACCAAAACAGCATGCCCATAAAGGCAAGCAATCCGATCATCAGCCCCGTCAGCATGCCGGGGATTATACTCTCTTTCCAGTTTTGTCTCCAGGAACGCCGATAACTTTTCCAAACATTTTGCGGGTCGTCTCTGAGCCCCCGGAGAATGGAATCATATAAACCGGCCAGGAAGGGCCCGGAGATTGCTCCGCCGAGGATTGAGCAGGGCAGTAAAACCAGGATGCTGGAGCTGAGCAGGGCATAAAGAATTCCGAAAGCCAGAGGTAAAAAACCAACTATGGTCAGCAGGTTGATTTTCAGCCAGCTTCCGAAATGAAAGGATAAAAGCTGCTTGTAACGCTGAAATCCCGTTTGACGGACATTTTCATCATAATCATGATTGTCTGAAATAAAAAGTCCCATAGTATTCTCCTTTCTCATGCTCCGTAATGACAATGTTTAAGAAATGTGTCCAGATATTCCCTTGGCTCTCCTTCGAAAGATTCCTGACAGGAAAATTCTGCAATGACAGCATAATTTCCGTAAATTCCAAAGGCAGAAGCGCCTCTGGCATAAGGGCTGTCGGTAAGCCAATAGGAGATTAATGTGAATTCCTGGCCATTCCAGGTGCCGGTCTCTTTGCTGTCAATTTGGTAGTGCTCGTCAGCCATGGCGAGCCATTCCTCTCTGTTTTTCTCCGTTTCTTCCACAGAGGAAGAGCCGGACAGCAGAAGAAAGACCTGCGCATCATAAATAGTGACTTCTTTTTCTCCCTCCTCTGTTTTATCCATATAAGAAGATTCTTCGCCGATAGACCAGGTGGAATAGTACATGCCGCTTGCTGCCAGGGCATCTTTATTGTCCCGGAGAGTTAATCCCTCCGGAGTATCAACGCCCATAACATTGCTGATCGTTACCCAGTCTTCACTCCAGGGAGTTCCATCTGCCGCTTTTTCCGGCGCGGGAGTTTCGCCGCAGGCTGTCAGACTAAAGCAGAAAATGGCTGCAAGCAGGAAAAAAAGGATTTTTTTCATGATATATAAGCTCCTTCCGTTATTCGTTTCCATAAGGCTTCGCAGCCTTCCGGATATTCTGTCGTTTTTTCTGTCCAAAAACCCCGCCGTCCTAAAAAGAGCGGCTCTATCAACGAATTATTGTCTCCGGTGAATGTTTCGCCGAGCAGACTGTAAGAATAGGCGCCAAGGTCATTTGCGGTAAGGACGGGACATTGGTTCCAGGCAAGGCAGGTTTCGTTTATCGAATTATCATAATCTTCCGGGAGAGAACCATCCAAACGGCACAGGGAATGATATTCCTCCTGGAACCGTTCCGGGTCTTCCAACAGGAAAAAATAGCTCTGACATTCCAGCAGGTCGCCCATCAGCGACATATTGGCGGCGTAGACAGCTTCCGCGTCTTCCCCGCCGGCATATTGGGTTAGAAGTACCGATACTTTTTTATCGCCGTTTAAATCTTCGCCCAGGGAGGCAAAGACATTTTCAATGGCGGAAACGGTGTCATCCGGCAATGGATTCGTTCCAACATAAGCAATCCGGTAATCCGGCAGGGTTTCGCCAAAACCCATTGCGTGCCAGCCGATACTTGCCAGAGATACTAAAAGGACAATCCCTAAGAATACATGCCATTTATGGTAATGCCACCAGTTCTTTCTTTTCTCGGCGGATGTCAGGGTGACCGGCTCATCCGGTTTCACATCCCGGTATTTCCATTTTAAATATTCGCTTGCCATTTAATATTCCTCCAATGTAGTGCCGCCGGGGGCGTAGACTCCGGGGAGGCATACCAGAGAAGGCGTATTGGAACGGTCAGAAGCCAACAAAAGCTCTACACAGGTTTCGGCCAGCTTTTCGACGGGCTGTATGATGGTAGAACAAAACAGGCGGCCTGTGCCAAACTGACGGATACCGTCAAAACCAATAATCTGGACATCCTCCGGGACTCGGATATTAAGGTCTGCTAAAATTTTGCGGATGCGTTCAGCCAGGAAATCGGTGGAGCAGAAGATGCCGTCGATATCCAGCTTTCCTCCGATAGAATGGGAGAGAAAAAACTCAACAAAGTTTTCTGTTGTTCCATCGCCGTTCAGGCGCAGGACGTCGCAGGGAATATTTTTAGTGCGGCAAACCATCTCAAAACCGTCTCCCCTCTTATCGGGTTCGCCGGGATAGGGAGACCCGGTTCGCAGGAAAGCCAAATGCTTACATCCAAGCTCCAAAAGTTTTTCGGCAGCCAGTTTTCCGCCGCTGTAGTTATCAGTGGCTACGCAGGGGATATCCGGTCCGAGGCTGCGGTCAATGCTGACAAAAGGCAGATCCTGGTCAATGACCAGCGGATTGTAAGTCAGGGCGATAACGCCGTCTACTTTGTTTTGCTGGACCATACGGATACAATCCTGCTCCTGCTCAGGACGCCTGTCAGTCAAATATAAAAGCATCCGATAATCTTGCCTGGCAAGAGCATTGTGGATGTACTGGGACAGAGAGGAAAAAAAAGGATGGTCCACTGCCGGAAGGATTAGAGCTGCTGTATAGGTTTTGCCGGCCCGAAGTCCTCTGGCGTACTGGTTCACCTGATAACCCAGCTTTTTGGCAGCCGCTTCCACTTTAGCCCGGTAGCTGTCCCCAACAGGCAGTCCGTTGAATACTTTTGAAACGGTTCCAAGAGCGACGCCCGCTTCTTTTGCTACATCTTTCATAGTTGGCGTATTACTTTTCATGAATAATTCTCCTGTATATATTATAATTTCTATTCCTATCATAGCAGATAAATAATGGGATGTAAAGCCGTAATTCACGTTTTTTCGCGAAATTTCATGAAACGTTATTTTAAAGAGAACATAATGTTTTTGCGAAAAAAATGGCAAATTAAAGGGAAAATCACAAATATAATTGAAATAACCTCCAGATAAAATATACTTTTTAACCAAAAAAATAATAAATAATATTGACTTTTTTGACTTAGTTATGTATGATTTTTATAACGATAAAATAACGTTTCGCATATAACGTTACACATCCGTTCAGAAACTATTTATTAAGGAGGAGAGAATCGTATGAAAGCAAGTGAACAAACGAAAAGCGGGCAATTGTCTGTCAGGGGACGGACTGTCAGGGGAAAGCCTCTGGGCAGAAGGCTTCGTGACAACTGGCAGCTCTATGCGCTGCTGCTGATTCCGGTGGTGTTGACATTGGTCTACAAGTACATACCTATGTATGGTATCCAGATTGCCTTTCGTGATTTTAAGGCAAGCCGGGGGTACCTGGGAAGTGAATGGGTGGGCCTGTATTGGTTTAAGAGGTTTTTCGGTGCGCCAAACTGTGTAAGAATGATCAAGAACACTGTTCTTCTCAGCCTTTATACATTGCTGTGGACTTTTCCGATTCCGATTATTTTGTCTCTGATCATTAATCAGCTGCGTTTCGGAAAATTCAAAAGAGTTGTGCAGACAGTGCTGTATGCCCCGCATTTTATCTCTATTATGGTTATCTGTGGTATGATTCGTATTTTTTTGAGTCCTTCCGGAGGTCTGATCAACCTGCTCCTGGGAACCAGCATCGATTTTCTGACGGAGTCTTCGGCGTTTCGTACGATATATATTGCATCTGCGATCTGGCAGGATGCCGGCTGGGGATGTATTATATATCTGGCGACTCTGGCTAATGTGGATCCCGGACTTTATGAGGCGGCAAAGGTGGATGGCGCATCGGTATTTCAGCGAATCCGCAACATCGATATTCCGGAGCTTCTGCCTATGGCAATCCTGAATCTGATTATGGCAGCCGGCGGCCTGATGAACGTAGGGTTCGAGAAGGTATGGCTGCTGCAGACCGATTTGAACAAAGCGGCCAGCGATGTTATTGCCGTTTATGTGTATCAACAAGGTATTGAAAGCGCCAAATACAGTTATTCGACGGCGGTGGGACTGTTTAATACAATTGTCAACATTGCGCTGTTGTTAATCGTCAACAAGATTGCGTCCAAGGCTTCGGACGTGGAATTTGTGTAAAGGAGGGGAGAAAATATGTCAACATCTGCAGCGACAAAAAAGAAATCAACAGGGCTGTCTGATAAAACCAGTGATTTTATTCTGGTTGCCATTTGCCTGTTGGTGCTCGTGATCGTGGCTTATCCTTTATATTATGTACTGATTGCGTCTTTCTCTGATCCTTATGAGGTGTACGCAGGAAAGACATTCCTTCTGCCGAGCGGTTTTACATTAGATGGTTACAAGGCGGTCTTTGCGGAAAAATCAATTGTTTCCGGATTCTTTAATTCTGTGAAATATACTGTGATTGGAACTATATTCTCCGTGGCGATGCTTTATATCACTGCCTATCCTCTGGCCCAGAAGGATTTGCCGGGGCGCAAGTTTTTAAGTATCTTCTTCCTGTTTACCATGTATTTCGGCGGCGGCCTGGTTCCTACCTATCTGGTTGTGAAACAGACCGGCCTGGTTGGAAGTATGTGGGCGCTGTTTTTGCCTGGCGGCGTAGGCGTGGGCAATATGATTATTGTCCGGAATTATTTTCAGAACAGTATTCCGAGAGATTTGATTGAAGCATCTTCTATTGACGGCTGTTCGAAGCTCCGAACCTTCATAAGCGTGGTTATTCCGTTATCCATGCCGATTCTGGCGGTTATGGTGGTATTTTCTATGGTAGCTTATTGGAATGACTGGTTCACTGCTTTAATCTATCTGGGAGGAAAAGGTTCTCCGCTGCCGCTTGTCATGAGAAATATCCTGATTCGAAGCTCTGCTTCTGCCTCTCAGGCGTCGACTATTTCCGGCGGCTATGCGGAACTGAATAAGCTGACGGAGCTTTTGAAGTTCTGTTCCATGATTGTTGCAGCAGTTCCGATGCTGGTTGTTTATCCTTTCGTGCAGAAGCATTTTGAAAAGGGATTCATGGCCGGAGCTGTGAAGGGATAGAAAGGAGAGCATTATGAAAAAGAATGTGAAAAGAGTATGTGCAGCGGCGTTGACGGGCGCTATGTTGCTTCTCCTGCCCGGCTGTGAGAACGGCCTGGTCAGCAATGTCAATGACGGCACTGTGAATCAGAATACAGAACAGACAGATTTTTATATTATGGGCGGCCAGTCCGCCCTGTCGGCAGGCTATGATGACCTGGAGGTTTTAAATGACCTTCAGGAGAACGTCGGAATCCATATTAACTGGGAGACTATGAGTGATTCTCTGAGTGAACAGGTGAATATCCGTATCACCGGCGGTCAGCTTCCGGATGCATTCCAGGGGGTAGGCTTTTCAAATTATGATCTGGCCCGTTACGGAGATGACGGTACTTTTCTGGATTTGACGCCGTACTTAACGCCGGACATTATGCCTAACCTGTGTGCGATATTGGAATCCCATCCGGAGATTCGAGCGGCTGTCACCATGGAGGACGGCGGAATTTACGGTTTGCCTTCCGGCGAGCAGATGACGACCGCCGGTATCGGGGCGGATATGGAGGATGCCTATTCCATTTTCTCTGTGCCTCAGTATAGTATGATTAACAAGGCGTGGCTGGATGATTTGGGATTGGAAGTTCCGACATCTCTGGATGAGCTTCATGATGTTTTAAAGGCATTCAAAGATAATGATATGTCGGCAAAATATTACGGAAATGCAGCCGGTTCCACGATTCCGATGACAACAGGTTTTGATGAGTGGTGCTGGGGTCAAAATATTTTTTATTCCGGTTTCGGCTTTACCAATTGGCCTAATGACGTTTGTAATGACCTTCATTTAAAGAGTGACGGCACGGTGGAATTTGTCTGTGTCACTGATGCGTACAGAGACTGCCTGACTTACTTCCATGATTGGTATGCAGAAGGGTTAATGGATACGGAAATGTTCAGCCAGAGCGACAGCCAGCTCATTGCCAAGTGCCAGCAGGGTTACGTTGGCGTGTCCACCTGGTGGTACATTGAAGAGCTGATGGGCGAGTATGCCGATGATTATGTATTCCTGCCGCCGCTTTCCGGGCCGAAGGGGACGAAATATGAGGGAACCTGCGATGTGACCATCCGTCCCGGCAGCCCTATAAGCTCAGGCCAGCTCTGTATTACCAACAAATGTCAAAGTCCTATTAATCTGTTAAAATTTTATGATCAGTGGTATGATGGAGAGACGGTTATGCAGCTCCAGTACGGTCCTAAGGGAGTGTTCTTCACTGAACAGGAAGAGGGAACCGGCATGTGGCTTTCCATTACTGATGAGGAGGCCCGGGCCAAATACGGAAAGAGCGCCGGTGAGCTTAGAAATCTCTATGAGGTTTACGGCCCGAAGCTGATACTGGCAGAGTATTACAACAGTGTATTTTATATGGAAGACAGGGCTATTGAGCGTCTGACGGATTTGGATACTTTCTGGATGCCTTACGTACAGGATACTACTTTTTATCCGGTGGATTGTGTATTTACGGGTATGGAAATGGAAACCATCGACTGGCACAAATCTGATTTTGAGACCAGTGTCAGGGAACAGGAAGGACTCTGGATTAAGGAGGGCGGTCCTACCGATGAGGAATGGGAAGCTTATAAAAAGCGTTTGTCCGAGAAATGCGGTATGGACGATTTGCTGGAAACATATCAGAATGCTTATGACCGCTATTCGGCGGCTGATTAAAATGAGAAGTATTTGTCTGTAAGGAGGATATTAATCTATGAGGAGCGAAACTCTTCAAAAGGCCAGAGATTTTGAGAACCAATATGGCCCCCATATTCCGGATGAGGAACGTCCGGCTTTTCATGTCACTCCCACAATAGGATGGATGAACGATCCCAACGGTTTTTCCTTTTACAACGGAGAATGTCACCTGTTTTATCAGTATCATCCATACTCTGATGAGTGGGGGCCGATGCACTGGGGGCATTTAAAATCAAAAGATTTCATTCGATGGGAACGGCTTCCGGCGGCTTTGGCCCCGGATACGGATTATGACGGTTCCGGCTGCTTTTCCGGCGGTGCGGTTGAACTCCCTGATGGACGCCAGCTTCTTATGTATACCGGAGTTCGCAGGGAACGCAATGCGGATGGATTTTTCCAGGATGTTCAGACTCAATGCATAGCTGTCGGAGACGGCCTGGATTATGAAAAGTATGAAGGAAATCCGGTTTTGGATGCAAAAGATCTGCCGGAGGGCGGAAGCGCGGTGGATTTCCGGGATCCCAAGATTTGGCGCGAGGAAGATGGGACATATTATGCGGTAATCGGGAACAGGGCGTCAGACAGCAGCGGTATGATTCTGCTCTATCGGAGTGGGGACGCGGTAAATTGGGAATTTGTCCGGGTTTTGGATGCCAGCGGAAACCAGTACGGGAAAATGTGGGAATGTCCGGATTTCTTTCCTCTGGATGGCAGTCAGGTGCTTCTTACCAGCCCTCAGGAGATGGTTACTGTCGGCCTGGAATTTCATGCCGGACATGGGACGCTCTGCCTGATTGGAGAATATGACCCACAGGGAAAAGGGTTTGTTCGAAAACAGGTGCAGGCCATTGATTATGGTTTGGATTTTTATGCTCCTCAGACACTTCTTGCCCCTGACGGACGCAGGATTATGATTGGCTGGATGCAGAATTGGAATACGATAGGCGCAAAGCCCGACTATTGCCGTTGGTTTGGCCAGATGTCTGTTCCGAGGGAACTGTCGATTCGGGATGGACGGCTTTTCCAGATGCCGGTTCGGGAATTGGAGAAATACCGGCGGCAACGGATATCCCATCGGAATATTCTGGTCTGCGGAGAGGTCAATCTTCCGGGAATCTGTGGGCGGCTGGTGGATATGACGGTGACAATCCGGCCGGCCGGCCATGATTTTTACCGATGGTTCCGCATCCATGTGGCTAAAGACGGAGAGCATGATACGATTATCCGTTATAGGCCGGACCAGGGAACTTTGAAGCTGGATCGGACCCGAAGCGGGTTGCCTTATGATATTGTCCATACCCGAAGCTTTTTAGTGAGGCCCTTGGCAAATGGAGAATTAAAGCTTCGGATCATTTTGGACCGATTCAGCGTGGAAGTTTTTGTTAATGATGGGGAAGAGGCTGCGAGCGCGGTGATCTACACCCGGAAAGAGGCTGAAGCCATCAGTTTTGAGGCCGGCGGAACTGCCTTGATGGATGTGGAGAAGTACGAATTAGTGTTTGAATAATGAAAAGGCGATTGTGGATGTAAATGTTCATAATCGCCTTTTTTCAATCTCTATATTCAAATTCGCAGGAATCAAATGCATTGATGATCATTGTATTCCCGTAAGCTGTTTTCTGCGGGATGTTCATTCCGTAATTTTTATGGATATGTCCGTGGACGAAAAAGCGGGGCGTGTATTTGTCCAGGAGTTTTCCAAAACATTCAAAACCGCGATGCGATAAGGAATCAAAGTCGTTGATGTGACGGGCGGGGGCGTGGGTCATTAGAATGTCAAAACCTTTATAACGCCGGAGCTTCAGCCACAGGCGTCTGATTCGGCGGCACATCTGCTTTTCTGTGAACATATGGTTTCCGTTTCGGTAACGATAGGAGCCGCCCAGTCCCAGAATACGTATCCCTTTATGGACATAGATTTTATCTTCCACACAAATACAGCCTCCCGGAGGATTTTTGTCCAGGGCGTCATCATGGTTTCCGCAGATGTAGAGAACCGGGCAGTGGGAGAGGGTGGCCAGAAACTCCAGATAGTTCCGGGACAGATCTCCGCAGGCCAGGATTAGGTCAAATCCGTCCAGCTTGCCGGGAGAATAATATTCATAATAATATTTTGATTCAATATCAGAGACAGCAAGTATTTTCATTTAGTTTTTCCTCCCGACAACAGGGGCGGCAAACAAACATAGGCGCCTTGAAATAAAGTATCGATAAAGCAGGGAAATCCCATTCCGGAAAGGAACGGGATTTCCAAAAGGCCTCTGCACAGGCAGAGAAATGAGAATTAAAATTCGTATGATTTGCAGACAGGGGAGCAGGCGTCTGCGGATGCCTGGTCATACCAAATCAGATTGTTGCCGGTCTCCTGATCAAATAACTGAATCAGTTCAGGCTTTGCGGTGAAAGAAACAGTTTCTCCCATCTTAAGATTGTGATCGACATCTGTAGTAGGTACGATCATGACAACTTCGTCGCTGCCGCTGACCGCGTGAATGTTCAATTCAGTTCCAAGCATTTCCACGACATTAATCTTAGCGGAAAGCTCACCTGCCCCTATAGTAACATGACTAGGGCGAATACCGCAAGTGATTTCGCAAGGTTTCTGTCCATTCTGCTTCAAAGCTTTCTGCTGGAACTCGCTGAGACGGAATTCTGCGCCGCGAATCTCTGCATAATAGACGCCGTCTTTCAGTGAAAGTTTGCAGCCGCTGAAGAAATTCATCACAGGCATTCCGATAAAGCCGGCGACGAAGAGGTTTACCGGTTTGTGGAACACTTCATTTGGAGTGCCGATTTGGTTGACAAAACCGTCTTTCATGATGACAATCCGATCGCCCAGAGTCATAGCTTCTGTTTGATCATGGGTAACATAGATAAAAGTGGTGTTGATTCTCTGGCGAAGCTTGATGATCTCGGCACGCATTTGGTTACGCAGCTTGGCATCCAGATTGGAGAGGGGTTCGTCC
>URND01000078.1 GCA_900549105.1 uncultured Eubacteriales bacterium | reverse complement strand
CCAACAACAGCCTGTCCATCCGCCACACCACGCGCAATTTCCCCAACCGCGAGGGTTCCAAGCCGGGTAATGGCCAGCTGAGCGCCGTGGCCCTGATGGATGCCCGCTCCATTGCGGCGACGGCTGCCAACGGTGTGCCTCTTGCGGCTACTCAGACTCCAGCGGCAGATGGTGAGTTTACTTTCGACGGCCTTGATTCCGGTTACTATCTGATTACTTCCACCAACGGCACGCTTTCGATGGTGGAGACAACACCGTTGAAAAACACTGTTATAGTGAATGAAAAGAACCCGGATCCAACGATAAAAAAGGAAGTCGAAGAGGGTAGTTCATTTGGAACAAATAACAGCGCTCAGATTGGCGATACAGTCAATTTCAAAGTGACGATTAATGTGAGAAAAGGCGCTAAAAATTATGTGATGCACGATAAAATGGAGGACGGTCTGACTTTCAATAAGGGCAGCGTTCAGATTGATAGTTTGGAAAAGGGCACGCATTATACAGTAAATACTCCTGCCGGCGGTGCTGCAGCACTTGCAGATGACTGCACTTTTGAGATTAGCTTTACGGCGGACTATTTAAATAGCATCACTGCAGATACTACACTTACTGTAACCTATAGTGCGGTATTAAATGAAAAGGCGGATGTTACAGCCGGAGAAGAGAATAAGGTCCAGCTTAACTGGCTCGATAATAACCATACTGTGTGGGGAATGACAACAACAAAAACCTATCAGTTTGAAATATTAAAATATGACGCGGCGGATAAAGTTAATAAAAAACCTCTGGCGGGGGCTAAATTTCAGTTAAAAGACGATACAGATACAGTGTTGAAACTTGTAAAAGAATCAGATACTGTATACCGGATAGCCACTAATACTGAAACGGGAACAATAGATACGATTGAAACAGTTGCCGCTGGTAATATCGTTGTTAAAGGCGTTGATTTGGCTACATATACATTAGTAGAGACAGAATCGCCTGAAGGCTACGCCAAGCTGTCTGCTCCAAAGGAATTTGAAGTAATAGAAAGCAACACTACATTGATAGTTGAAGTCGAAAACACAGCGGGACATACGCTGCCGTCCACCGGCGGTATGGGCACAACCCTGTTTTATGTTGTCGGCGGTATTTTGGTAATCGGCGCGGCTGCAATTCTTATTCTCAGGAAACGTACAAGTGACAATAAATAAGAAATTGAAGAAAATCAATATTTCTACAATTATTTTAATCCTGATTTTTTTAGTAGGGCTGTCGCTGCTCCTGTACCCAACAATCAGTGATTATTGGAATTCCTTTCATCAATCCAGGGCCATTGCCAAATATACGGAGCAGGTGGCCGAATTAAATAATGATTTATATAAACAGCTATGGGAAGACGCCGCTGCTTATAATGAAAGGCTTCTGACAAAGCTGAACCGTTATAAAATGACCAGCGAAGAGAAGGCCGAGTACGAGTCGCTGCTGAATGTTTCCGGCAATGGTATTATTGGTTATATCGAGATTGAAAAAATCGATTGCTCCCTGCCGGTTTATCATGGAACGGCGGAATCTGCGCTTCAGATTGCAGCGGGGCATATCGAGGGCACGTCCCTTCCGGTGGGAGGTGCAAGCACCCATTGCGTTATTTCCGTTCATCGGGGTCTCCCAAGGGCAAAGCTCTTTACAAATCTGGACAGGCTTGTTGAAGGAGATACCTTTGAGCTTCATATTCTCGATGAAATATTGACTTATGAGGTGGACCAGATTTCTGTTGTGGAACCGGATGAAGTGGAAAAACTGGAAATTGAGGAAGGAAAAGACTATTGTACACTGGTTACCTGTACACCTTATGGAATTAATACGCACCGGCTGCTGGTTCGCGGCCATCGGGTGGCAAATCGGGAGAAGCCGGAGGAGGAAACGATTGTTTCAGAAACCGTGCAGGAGGAAACGAAAGCCGGTTTTTCAATCATTCCTTTAGTGGCTGTATTGATTTTCATTATTTTGGTGATTTTGTTGCTGATTAGAATTTGCAGAAGGAGATAGGAGAGAATTCTATGCCGATGACGACAATAAAAAGTAAAGGATATACAGCAGTACTTATAGTTGCTGTCCTATTATATATGATGAGCGCCATGGTCTATGCCCATGACGCGCCGGATATGGAGCGGGAAGGTTCGATTCATATTACAATGCTTTTTGGCGAAGAAGCTGTCCCGGGCGGAAGTCTCACATTATACCGTGTAGGCGATGTTCGGGAGGACAACGGGGATTATGATTTTGTTCTCACGGAAGATTTTAAAGCCACCGGCGAAAATCTGGAGAATATTCAGACAGAAGGGCTGGCAGCGAAATTGCAGGCCTATGCAGAAAATCAAAAGCTTACCGGCCTGACCCGCACAGTATCCGGAGATGGAACCATTGCCTTTGACAATTTAAAATTAGGTTTATATCTGCTCGTGCAGAATCAGGCGGCCGACGGCTACCTGAAGGCGGCGCCGTTCCTGGTTAGCGTGCCAATGTTGGAGGATGGCGTATACATCTATGAGGTCATTGCCAATACAAAAGCGGAACTTGAAAAGATACCGGAAACACCGCCGCAAACTGAGCCGCCGCAAACTGAGCCGCCGCAGACTGAGCCACCGGAAACTGAACCTCCAGAGTCCAATCCCCCGGAGTCGGAGACAACAGAAACGGAGATACCGAAAAATCCTGTAACCCCACAATTGCCGCAGACGGGTCAGTTAAATTGGCCAATACCGATAATGGTTGTGATAGGGCTGATACTGTTTATGAGCGGATGGCTGCTCTATCGCGGAGGGAAAAAGGGCAACTATGAAAAATAGGATAGCATTTATATGTATGGGGGTGGGCGCTGCGCTTGTATTTGCAGCGCTGGCCCTCTTGCTTTGGAATCAAAGAGAAAACCGGCAGGCGGAGCATTATACAGAAAATGTATTCCGACAGGTCGTTTCAAATATAGAAAATTCAGAATCTAAGGATGTCCGGGATTCAGAAATGACGACCGTGGTAATGGATGGTAATGAATATGTGGGGTATTTGACGATACCGACACTTGAACTGGAATTGCCGGTAATGTCGGAGTGGGATTATGACCGGTTAAAACTTTCCCCGTGCCGTTATTCGGGGACAGCAAAAACAAACAATCTGGCTATTGCGGCCCACAATTATGCGTCCCATTTCGGAAGAATTCATGAGCTGAATCCGAATGACCCTGTTTATTTTGTGGATGCGGATAATAAAATTTTTCGTTATAAAGTAGTTTTGATAGATACAATTTCATCTTATGATGTGGAAAAAGTCGCTGAGAGCGATTATGCGTTGACACTGTTCACCTGTACCTACAGTGGAAGAGAACGTGTCGCAGTGTATTGTGAAAAGGATTGATATGCATGATGAATAAGTGTGAAAAGGAATTTCCTGAGAGATTGGAAGAATTACGAATAAAAAAAGGAGTGTCGGCCCGGAGTATGAGTCTGGCCCTTGGGCAAAATGCCGGATATATAAGCAGTATCGAGAAGGGCAGAGCTTTGCCGTCCATGGCCATTTTCTTTGCAATATGTGAATATCTGGAAATTGCGCCCCAGGATTTTTTTGAATACGATATGAAAGAGCCGGAAAAACTGCGGAAGCTTTTTGATGAACTGCGCTATCTGGATACACAATCATTGCAGGGAATATCTATTTTAGTGGCAAGGCTTGCCCAGGAAAAATAAAACCAAAAGAAATAAGCACGAAAAAATCAAGATATTTGAAAAAACAAGTTGTATTTAATAAAAAATGAGGATATACTAGATTTGGAGGTGCTTATATGCTTATTGAGTTTTCATTTAAAAATTATAGATCCTTTCGTGATATGGCAGTCCTTTCAATGGAGGCAACCGGTCTTGGCAGTTATAAAAATAGTTTGATTTCATATGGAAGCTTAAAGCTTCTTCCGGGAGTTGCCATTTACGGAAAAAATGGCGGAGGAAAAAGTAATGTGATTCGAGCATTTTGGCTGGCTGTTCAGTTTGTTAAAAATGCGCAGAGAACACAACATGAGAAGGCAACGATTCCGGTTGTTCCCTTTTCTCTGAATGATTATTCTCTGAATGAACCATCTGAATTTAAATTTGTCTATACATTAGATGGAATTAAGTACTGGTATACATTCTCTGCCACAAAAGATAAGGTTGCAAAGGAATATCTTTATCATGCACCAAAAGGACAAAAGGCGTTGGTTTTTTCGAGAGAAGGACAACGCTTTTCGTTTACGGAGGAAAAAGCGAAGAGAAAATTGATCAGTGAGACTGTAGCAGAAAATCAGTTGTTTTTTTCAGTTGCATGTACGATGAATGATACCGCCTGTGCAAGCGCTATGCGCTGGTTTCGGGAAAAAGTATTTTTTTCAAGAGATTATTCGGACATTCCGCATCAACTGCTGGAGTATTCCCACGATACTAATATGCTGAGAACAATTTCTGATTATGCCAAGGCTGCTGATTTTGGTATTGAGGATATGCAGTTTGAAATCAACAGCCAGGAAGTTAAGAATGAATTGGCATTTCCTGAGACTATTCCTGAAGGCATTAAGGCTGCGTTGACTCAATTCATTCATGCGCTTTCAGAAACATCAAATAATTCTGAAGTAAGGCTCAAAATGGGAGAAGTAACGGCGGCTTCTAAACATCAGGGTATCGATAAAGCCGGTAAGAGTCAGTTGTATACACTCGAGTTGGCTGATGAGTCTGATGGGACGCGAAAACTGATGTCTATTGCACCGGCAATTGAGTCTGTTCTGGCCAATGGCGGGCTATTGCTGGTTGATGAGATTGAGCGCGAATTGCATCCAATGTTGGTTGAATTTATTGTGGCCAAGTTTCAGAGTAAACGGACAAATCCGGCCGGAGCCCAGATTATATTTACGACACATAATACAGAGTTGATGAATATGGAACTTATTCGAAAAGATCAGCTCTATTTCGTTGATAAAGGCCGGGAAAACGGTGCTTCAGAGCTTTATAGTATCAGCGATTTTTCAACACGAACAACGGATAATATCCGCAAAGGCTATTTATTGGGAAAATATGGCGCTACTCCCGATGTTGAAATCGAGGAGGTGGATTGATGGGCCGCAAACTAAAAAGAGCGAAGCCTCTGATTTATGTATTTTGCGAGGGAGAAAGTGAACAGGCATATGCAGATTTCCTAAAGAGAAAGTTTTCAGATGTTGCTGTAATTAAACGTCCATCAGCAACCGGCTTATTTGAAGAGGCTGACAATCGTTTCAAAAAGGACATCCGATTCCGCAACAGTATTGAAGAAACAGATGAAATATGGTTTTTCTTTGATGTGGAAACAAAGGATGTCGGTAAATGGGAGCAGCGCCTGAAAATTATTAACAGACTTCGAAAGCTGCGTCGGAAACCGGGTATTAGAGTAAGACTTTTGATGACTACAGGCTGCATAGAGTACTGGCTTATGCTACACTATAAAATGTATGTTCCACCCCTTCAGTCGGTGGCAGATAAAGAACGTGTTATTGCTGAAGTCAAGGCAATAGAACCTGCCTATTCGAAAGGAGACTATCCCTCAACGGCGCGTATTGCGGAAAATTATCCAACGGCTGTCGTGAATGCTGAAAAGACGGTATATCATTTGCTTCAGGATGGACTTCCTGGAATGGATGATACCGATGAAAGGAATCGGTGGCTCTATACAAGCTGCAAAACGTTTTCTACGGTCTATGAGGCAATCAATTATTTGGAAGAAATAAATTAAAAGATGGATGTCTCCTGAATTTCGTTGTATAATCATTATATCAGAGATAAAGGAGAAGAAATCTATGAGAAAAAAACTTTGTTGGGTGTTGGCCGGGACAATGCTGTTATCGGCAGTGATATTTGGGGGCTGCGGTACTAAAAAAGAAAAGTTGACAGCGGAGAGCATTTTAGAACAGGTCAATGAGAATATGGACAATATCCAGTCTGTCAGCGGCGATATGGCGATGAATGTGGATATGAAAATATCCGAAAGCGGTTTGGGCATGAATCTGTCCATGGGTATGGACTGTGATTTGGAAATGACGATGGAACCGGAAATCGTACATATGGCAGGCAAGCTGAATCTGAGCCTGTTGGGTCTTTCAATGGATATGGAGTCTTATACGGTGACAGAAGGGGATAAGAAGACTAATTATACAAAAATGAATAATGTCTGGGAAAAATCCGAGGAGGATGCGGAGGATGAAGCCGGTGTCGGCGAGTTGTTTGATGAACTCAGCTCAGCCTCGGAACTTACATTGCAGAAAGAAACGGAAAAAATTGATGATAAAGAGGTTTATGTGCTGACGGCAGGGGTTTCCGGAGAAAGCCTGAATTCCTTTATGGGCAGTGTGGAATCCATGGCGGAAGATGCGGGAGAGCTTGACCTTTCAGGGGTAGAAGCGGATGTGACACTGCGGGTTTATAAGGATGAAATGCTTCCGGCGGCAGTAAGCGTGGAAATATCGGATGCAGGCAGTGTGGTAGAAAGTGATGGAACGAAAATGGAGATTCACAGTCTCTCTCTTGAGTTGAATTATTCAGAATTTGATACGATAGAAAGTATAGAAATTCCGGAGGAAGCGCTGAACAGTGAAGTATCCCTTGAGCAGAAGCTTGAAGATGTTCAGGAGGCAGTAAGTAATTCGAACGGCGGCGATAATGCGGATAATCTTGTCAGATTGCAGGAAATTTATGGCAAAGCCCCGGAATATGAACATATGGGTATCGGTTATTATTTTGACGGCCTGGAAGAAGATACAATTCGTGACGGCTATGTCCCTTATGAAGACAATTTTGTTCAGCGGGACATGGGAAGTCTGACCGGTGTGAATCATGGCGTCAGCATCCGGCTTAGTATGATGCGGGCCAACAGCGCAACGGAGGCTCTTGCGGGACTTTTGGAAGATTATACAAAGCGCCTGGAGGACAAAGGCTTATCCATTTTAGACAGCGATACGCCGTCTGCGTATGAGGATGATACGGTTGGATTGCTCCCGGTTGTATATCTGAATGAGGAAGGCAGACAGATTTTTACCATTTTATATGCGGATATCCGGGATGACGGTACTGTTTATATGTGTGCGGAAATGGAATTCGATGAAAACGGCTTCGATGATACAACGGAAGCTTTGCTGGCTGAAATCGATGACGCTTATGCCTTAAATCTTTCAAGTATTTTTATTGAGGGATAGGCCGGAGCCTTTGGAATATAAACGGGTGACATTATGATAAATCAATTTGAAAAACTGGAAGAAAGCATTGCAGAACAAATTAAGGATTACCAAAAAGGTTTGAATGATTGGGCCTTTGACGATAAACATGTGGACACCTGGGTGAACCAGTTCCCGGAGGATGAAAGACTGGTCGTATTGACTGAAACAAATAGTTTGTTGAAAAACAACTATTTTAAAACGCAGGCAATCGAAACATTTTTTGGCGGTATTTGGCAGATTGAAGACATTATGGGGGCAAATCCGGAAAAATACATAAATCACATTCAATTTCTGAATATCCAGCGAAAGGGAAAAAGCCAGAAGCGTCTGCTCCATTTAATAGAAGAGTACTATCTTCGGGAAAAGAATATCCGGATTAATAAAACAAATCATGCCGGAGTCAAAAAGTATATTTATCTGGATGACTGTATGTATACCGGGTTTACACTTTTGAAGGACATAAAAAACTGGATTGATACGATGAATCCAAATGAAAATACCCAGTTGGAGATTATTTTCTTAGGCATGTACAGCGGAAACTATAAGTATATAAAAAAATGTCTGGATGAAAAATGCGCTGAAAAAAATATCAGCGTAACCATTACTTATTCCCGCAGATATAATAATAAATTTTATAAATATCCTTTGGATATTCTGTGGCCGCAGAAAGTTGAAAATGATGAATATGTTGACGCTTATCTCAATGTGATGGAAGAGCAAAAGAAAAACAGGGGAAAAGGCGGCCTGGGATTCCGGAGAGAGCCCATGTATCGGGGAGAATCCCGCCTGTTTACCAGCACTGAAAACAGGGTGCTGTTTGAAAAAGCATTGTTAAAGCGGGGAGCTTATATCTGTTCTCTGCCGGCAAATGGAAATGACCGTATGAAGCCGATGGGATATGACACGGGAGTTTCTCTGGGCTTCGGCGCCTTTTTTGCCACCGATCATAATATCTCTAATAATTGTCCCTTAGCATTTTGGTGGGGAAATTTAAATTATTCATCCGATACTACTCTGGGAAAATGGTATCCTTTATTACCGAGAGAGGCAAACTATAATGGCTGATCATAAATATCTGAAAAAGATATATATCATTAAAGACTGCGCCGTATTCAGGAAGACCCATGAGAAAAATGGCGGTTTATCCAATATGGCGGCCGGTTATCCGGTTTATTTTAACGGCACACAGATACGGACATCCGAGGCCCTGTATCAGGCGTGCCGTTTTCCGGATTACCCGGATATTCAGAAGGAGATTATCAACCAGAAAAGTCCGATGACAGCCAAAGACATCAGCAGAAAATACAATTATCTCACAAGAAAAGACTGGGATGACAAAAGAGTTGCGATTATGAACTGGTGCATCCACCTTAAACTGCTCTATAACTGGAATAAGTTTGGACGGCTGCTGATGTCAACAGGAGACAGGGAAATCGTCGAATTATCATCGAAAGATGATTTTTGGGGAGCCTATGAAAGAGGCGATATCGCCGAAGGCTGCAACGTACTGGGAATGTTGCTGAAGTGTGCCAGAGCCGATTATGCAGCAAACCAGGGCAGGAAAAATGTCACGCTGGGCTGCCCCAACGTTGAAAATTTCCGCCTTTTCGGAACACTGATTCAGGAAACAAAAGTAGATACGGCCAAAAACTATCATACAGGAGAAAATTTTAACCTGTTTGATGATTTTGGCCTTGAGTAGCATTTATTTGTCTCTCAAAATTTTTTCCAGCGTTTCATATAATACGGCGACATCTAATGGTTTGGCAATGTGGGCGTTCATGCCATTAGCCAGCGCCTCTTTTTTATCTTCATCGAAGGCATTTGCCGTCAGGGCAATAATCGGAATCTCAGCCAAATCTTTGTTTTCAAGGCTGCGGATTTCCCGGGAAGCCTGATAGCCGTCCATTACCGGCATCTGGATATCCATCAGTATTGCGTCGTAATATCCTGCTTCAGAATTTTGAACCATTTCTACGGAAATCTGTCCGTTTTCAGCCGTTTCTACCAGAAAACCGGCCTCTAGGAGGAGTTCCTCAGCAATTTCCATATTCAATTCATTATCATCAACAAGGAGCAGCCGTTTTCCGGAAAAATCATTTGTGGACACGGTTTTTGTTGAAGGCTGCTGTGCCTGTTCCTGCAATTTGAAAGTGAATTGCAGGACAAATTCAGTCCCTTTATTCAGTTCACTGGTTACCTGGATGGCGCCATCCATCAAATCGACAAGATTTTTCGTGATAGCCATACCGAGGCCGGTGCCCTGTGTCTGGCTTATCGTGGAGGTATGTTCCCGCTCGAAGGGTTCAAAAATGTGGGATAAAAATTCCGGCGACATTCCGATACCGTTATCTTTCACACGTATTTCATATGAGGCATATTCCTGGATGGCGCACGGATTCTGAGTCAGAGCGACCAGGATAGTGCCGTTTGGTCTGCTGAATTTTACAGCATTGCTTAAAAGGTTGAATAAAATCTGATTGAAACGAAGGCTGTCACAGTAAACCTGTTCATTTTTTACGGTTGACGTATTGATTTGGAGTGTCAGATGCTTCTGTGCAATTTCAACCTGGAAAATATCCGGGGCTTTTTCAATACATTCTTTAAGATTGCAGTATTCCTCTGTCAGAGAGACCTTTCCGCTTTCAATTTCGGTCATATTCAGCACATCGTTGATCAACTGCAGCAGAAGTTTTCCGGAAGACTGTATTTTTTCGAGACAGTCTTTCAGCTTTGCTGAGTCATTTATATTGTGGCAGGCAATTTCTGTAAAGCCTAAAATGGCATTCATCGGGGTGCGGATGTCATGGGACATGTTGAACAGGAAGGAGGTCTTTGCCCGGTTTCCTTCCTCCGCCCGTTTCAGCGCATCCTCCAGAAGAAGTTGTTGTTCCTTCATCTGGGCATTGATGGCTGCCAATTCTTTTGCCCGCTTCTGAGCTTCCATCTGCTCCCGGCGTTTTTGATGAAGGATACGGTTTTTACGCAAAAGGATAAGAATAAACAGCAGGCTGATGAACAGGCCGATCATGGCAAAACGATACCGATACACGGTGTCCCAGATTGAAAACTGGTAGGCATTTTCAGAGGTTTCTTTGATAATGCTGAAAGAAACCCTGCTCTGATCGAGATTGTCGATGCCTTTATTTAATATAGAGATGAGAAGTTTGGTGTCATCAGATATGATATTTTGCTCATTCTCTCCGATAGGCACAAAGCATCCGAGACATTGACTGTCGCCGATGGATGCGGTGGCTACGATTTGGAGATTTTCATAAATCGGTTTGCGGAGAATTCTTTCAATGGTGTATTGATTTTGCAGGACGGCATCCGCTTTTCCCGAAAGAAGCGCCGATAAGGCCTCTTCTGTAGAATTGCAAAATAATACCTGAAACTGAGGATACTGTTTTTGAATAACTCTTTCTAATGTCTCCGAGCCGGAGTTGACGGCGATGGTCATTGCGCCATCGGGATGAAATTCCGTTCCCTTTTTACACACAAATACTTTGGCGGCATGAAGATAGCTGTCCGTCAAAACAATGCCAACGGCATGTTCATTGATTTCATTGGACTCCACGCCGGCCACAATATCTACATCAAGGCGCTGCAAATCTTCATATGAAATACTGCCGGAAGGCAGCGCCTGATAGCGGAAGGTAAGACCGGTTGTTTCCGATACCATATCCAAAACATCAATGATGATGCCTTCAAGCTGTCCCGTTTTTTCATTCTGAAAGAGCATGGGACAGTTGTTGATTGGGCAGCCGATGGTGATTTCACCGATCCGCTCAATATAATCCTGCTCTTCCGCTGAAAATTGCAGAGAGGTATCCCGCGTATCGGCCCGGGCCGCGGATGCTTCCGCAGGCAGCGCCAGAATAACGCATATGAGCAGGATAAAAAGATTTCGAATTAATTTAAAAAATTTATTTTTGTTCATGCTATATTCCTTTCAAAACAGAACCACTTTAGTATTACTATATATGAAAAAGAAGTATTCTTCAAGCTAGAAACGGTGTTTTGAGTCATAGAGCAAATATAAATCTGAAAAATAGGTTGTATTCTAGCTAGAATTTGTATATACTATGAGTACGAAAGAGAGGTGCATGAAAAATGACGATAGATACCGATACTATGATTTCCATTACAGAGGCAAACCAGAATTTTTCCAGAGTAACGAAGTTGGTGGATGAGCATGGAACAGCAGTTATTATGAAGAATAATATTCCACGATATCTTGTAATTGATTTCAGCAAGGCAGAAAAGGAGAAAGTAGCGTCCACAGAGGATGTGACCGCCATATCTGAGCGTCTGCTAAAGAAAAATATGGAAGCATATGAGGTGCTTGCAAAATGATTATTTTATCGAAAGAGCAGGTGCTAATGCTCCACGAGCGCCTGGCTGAGGCTACAGGAGGAAGTAAAGGAATCCGAGATGAGGGGCTGCTGGATTCGGCATTGTCCAATCCGTTTCAGTCCTTCGGAGGAGAAGAATTATATCCCAGTGTTCAGGCAAAAGCTGCACAGCTTTGTTATGGACTGGTAAAAAATCATGCAATGCTGGATGGAAATAAAAGATTGGGAACGCATGTGATGCTGGTGTTTCTGGCCTTGAATGGGTACGAGCCGGAGTACAGCCAGAAAGAGTTAAGCGATATTATTTTAGCACTGGCAGCGGGAGAAGTTCATGGGGATGGTCTTTTGCATTGGATAATTGAACATCAAAAATAAAATAATGTAGGAACGTGTTAAGATGATAGTGGCTGCAATTTATAATAGAATTATTTTGACAGGAGTTGACACTATGGAACTCGAAATAAACGTAGAAGATTTATTAAACAAAAGAAAAATTGAATCAGACCGTATAGAGTTTAAGGCTGGATGGAATCCTGATGATATCTATCATAGTGTCTGTGCGTTCGCAAATGATTATAATAATGATGGTGGCGGATATATTGTTGTTGGGGTTGAGGAGAAAAATGGTGTGGTAGTCCGACCGATAAAAGGAATTTCAGAAAACATGTTGGATAAAATTGAAAAGGAAATGGTGGGCTACAATAATATGATTTCACCACCATATTTTCCAAAGGTAATTACATCTGAGGTGGATGGCAAGTGGATTCTTGTTATTGTGGCGAGAACCGGGCAGCAGCGACCTTATAAATCTCCGGATTATGTTACAGGTAAAAAAGAAAAGAAATACAATTATTATATTCGTTATTTGACCAGTTCTGTGAAAGCAAATCCTGAGCAGGAGCGAGAGCTGATTAATATGTCAGATCAAACTCCTTTTGATTGCAGAGCAAATCATAAGGCAAACTTTGATGATATTTCACCTGTTCTTTTAGAGGATCATTTACGCAAGACAGGGAGTAAACTTGCAAAACAGGTCAGAGAACGAGGTGTCGAGGAAATATTGGAAGATATGCAGTTACTGGTGGGGCCGCCGGAACTCAGATATATCCAGAATGTGGCAATTATGATGTTCTGTGAGCATCCGGAAAAGTTTTTTGGTTACACTTATGTGCAGATGACATTATTTCCCAAAGGCAGTATAGAAAATCCGGGTATTAGTGAGGATTTTCCAAACATCACTGGTTCAGTGCCACAGATGATACAGGCTACAATGGAACGCTTTCGTAATCTGATTATTCGTGAAAAGGTAATTAAAGTTTCGAATAAGATGGAAGCTCTCAGGGTTTTTAATTATCCTTATCAGGCGATTGAAGAAGCTGTGGTAAATGCTTTTTATCATAGAGACTATATGTCATATGAGCCAGTAACAATAGAAATAGAGCCGGATTGTATTAATATTATGAATTTCCCGGGAATTGACAGGTCTATTTCCGATAAGACAATAGCTGAAGGGAAGAGGTTTGTCTCCAGATATTATCGTAACAGAAGATTAGGCGAATTTTTAAAAGAGTTGGAACTTTCAGAAGGTCATTCTTCAGGAATTCCTACAATACAGGAAGAACTTGAGAAAAATGGTTCGCCTAGAGCCGAATTTTTTACAGATGAATATAGGCGGGCTATGAGGATAAAAATTCCGATTCATCCGATGTTTTTGGAAGAAAATGAAAAAGAAGAGATGGCTACTGAAATAAACTTTAATCAAAATGAGCGAAGTTTGAGCGAAGTTTTGAGCGAAGTTTTATCAAAAAAAGATTTTGATAAAGTGAAAAAGATAGTTAGCTTTATTGAGCAGCATGGAGCGATAACCCCGAAAGATGCAATGAAAATATGTAAAAAATCATCGGCAACAGTAAGAAGATATTTGAAAATATTAACGGAAACGGGCTATATTATATCTGTGGGAAATACTAACAATACACTGTATAAGAGAAAATAATAAAGATGAAGGCTTACAGAATATAGGAAAGTTAAATAGAATATAGAATCATTTACATAGCCGATTGGTTTTAAACGAGAATCAACCGGCTGTTTTTATCGACGTACCTCTCTTTCTGTGTTATGATAATGGATGTATGATTATGAACAGAAGAAAGGGGCATTTTCTATGGGAGAAGCATCAGAAAATAAACCAGTTAAATATAAAAAACATATATGCATCGGCATCCTCGCCCATGTGGATGCGGGAAAGACGACGTTAGCCGAAGGGATTCTCTACCACAGCGGCAGCATCCGCAAACTGGGCCGGGTGGACCATGGGGATGCTTTTTTGGACACCTATGCTCTGGAGCGGAGCAGGGGAATTACGATTTTTTCCAAGCAGGCGGAAGTGACCTTTGGAAATTTGGGGATAACTCTGCTGGATACACCGGGGCATGTGGATTTTTCGGCGGAAATGGAAAGAACGCTGCAGGTGTTGGATTATGCGATTTTGGTTATCAGCGGGGCCGATGGCGTACAGGGCCATGTGCAGACGCTTTGGCAGCTTTTAAAGCGTTATCAGATTCCTGTATTCCTGTTTATAAATAAAATGGACCAGCCGTCAGCTGATGAGGAAAGAGTTATGAGAGAGCTTACAAAGCGTTTCGGAACCGGATTTGTAAAATTCTCGAAAGCTGCTCCCCAGGATATGGAAGAGGCCGCCCTGTGCGGAGACAGCCTCATGGAAGAGTATCTTGAAAGTGGCGTGGT